>JAOUMU010000002.1 GCA_029881335.1 Nitrospinota bacterium
AGTTCGACTGGGTGTCCGTGTAATACAGGTTGGATGTATGCCCAAGCCGGGTCATCTGCTTTTGCAGAGCCTTGCTCACCACTGAATTGCAGTGGCCCAGGTTGGTCACGGCCACCCCTGATACGAAGTCAAGGTACTTTTTTCCCTCGGCGTCCCACACGTAAGCGCCTTTTCCCTTGACCAAAGCGAAGGGCTGGCGAGTATAATTAGGCGAAAGGTACACGCCAGCCATGTCAATTATTTCCTTGTTTCCCATCGTATTATCCCAGGAATCGCTGTTAGTGACGCGCAGGCCGGAAATTATGGGCCGCGGTCCGTGAAATTCGGCATTGTAACCCAAATCTTCTTGATTTTCAAGGAGCATTGCAGGATTTTTTGACGGATAGCAGAGGAATCAGCCCATCCGGTATCTTATGGGCTCTCCGCACAGGCGGGCTGCATATATTGCCCGAGGGGGCCAGGCGGCAGGGGCTTGGGTTGTTACTTTACTTGGCCAAGCGCGGTCTGCCATAGCTTGACCAGCTCCTTGGGGATATAGTCAACCAGGAGCCCTTGGCTCCACAAGAAATAGCCGACCGCTCCAGCAAGGACTAGCATGATGAAAAGCAGCTTTGACAGGAACCGGGAGCGCCTCGGTCGGCTATCGGTGTCATCGCCGAAGTCATCGGCGTCTTTTCTTGGTTGCCGGATTATGGCCAGGGTGGCCATGGTGGCGCTGGTCCTGGTTTTGCCCGGCCTGACATTCAACCCCTCAAGGGCTTCTTTCAGATTTTCCGCGCTGGCGTATCTTTTCCCAGGTTCCTTTTTCAGGCAGCGAAGGATGACGGTCTCCAATCCCTTGTTTAACTTGGGATTTTTCAATGTGGGCTTGGGGGGCTTTTCGTTTATATGTTTGGCTATCATACCGAATGGGGAGTCCGACTCGAACGGCAATGCCCCGGTAACCATCTGATAGAATATAACTCCCAACGAATAAATATCGCTGGCGACGCCTATTTCCTTTATCTCTCCCCTCCCCTGCTCCGGCGACATGTAAGCCGGAGTCCCCAGGATCATCCCGTCTTTGGTAAGGTTGGCCCCCCCCAGCGACATTGCATCCGTGTCCGCGTCCACCGCCTTGGCGATGCCGAAATCCAGAATCATGGCGGCCAGCTTGCTCTCCAGCTCGGTCACAATGATGTTCTCCGCCTTCAGATCCCGGTGGATTATCCCCTTGCGATGGGCGTATTCCACTCCCTCCAGAATCTGGTATGCCAGGTCTAAAAACACAGGCAACTCGATATACCCCAGTTCCGTCACCAATTCATCCAGCGATCTGCCATCAACATAAGGCATCACTATGAAAAACTGCCCCTTTGGCGACTTGTCAAAGTCGTACACGGTAACAATGTTCGGGTGTTCCAGCTTGCTCTGAATACGCATTTCCCGTTGGAACCGGGCGGCGCTCTCCGGGTCGGCGGTCATCTTTTTGCTGATAACCTTGATGGCGACGGTTTTTCCGGTGGTGATCTGCTTGGCCCTGTACACCACGCCCATCCCACCGCTCCCCAGCTTGTTCAATATGGTGTAGCGGCCGGCGAACACCTTTCCCGATTCGCCATCCTTGGTCCTGATAACCAGTTCGGCTCCGTCGTTCGGGCAGAACTTGATACCGCGCTTGAATTCGCTCTCGCACACCGGGCAGTATGGCTTTGACATTACATCTTCCTGATTTATTATCTGGATCCCGACCCTTGTTGAAATGTATCAGGACGACTGGTTTTTGTCAAAAGACGCGTCCCATGGCGGACCGGTACAGACATCCCTAGCCGCACAGGGAGCAGCGTAGCTGAGGCCGGCGGGCGGCGGCGGCCTCGTCCAGCCGGGTCCTGACAGTGGTCACCGGCGCGGCTTTAATCGATTCCGGGTCCCTCCGGGCCAGGTCCGCTATCTCTATCATCGCCTCGCAGAAACCGTCGAGCGTTTCCAGGCTTTCCGTCTCCGTCGGCTCGATCATCATGGCCCCCCTGGCGATGGTGGGGAAGTATACTGTGGGCGGGTGGAATCCTCGATCAATAAGCGCCTTGGCGATATCCAACGTGGTGACTCCATATTCGGCCTGCAGCTTGTCTGTGATCACCAGCTCATGCATGCAGCGGCCTGGGTACGGAATATGGTAATGGTTTCCCAACCGGGCGCGAATATAATTGGCGTTTATCACCGCCGCTTCGGCAACCTGGGCCAGCCCCTGGGGGCCCATGGAGAGTATATACGCAGCCGCCCTCAAAAGCACACCGGTGTTACCGAAGAATCCATGCACCCGCCCCACGCTTTGGGGCCGGTCATACTCCAGCCGGTAAGCGCCGTCGCCCGCATGCTCCACCACGGGAAAGGGTAGGTATGGCGCCAGCTCCCTTTTCACCACCACCGGCCCTGCCCCCGGCCCGCCACCGCCGTGGGGAGTGGAAAAGGTCTTGTGCAGATTAATATGCGCCACATCCACCCCCATGTCGCCGAACCGGGCCTTCCCCAGAAAGGCGTTCAGGTTCGCCCCGTCGCAATAGACAAATCCGCCTCTATCGTGGACCAGCCTCGATATGCGGATGATGTCCGACTCGAAAATGCCGAGAGTGTTGGGGTTCGTCACCATCAGCGCCGCCGTTTCGTCATCCATCACACGGTCCAGTTGGGCCATGTCCACCCGGCCATCGGGCCCGCTGGGCAAGGTTACGGCCTCGTATCCGCAATATACGGCGGACGCCGGATTGGTGCCATGGGAGGAATCTGGCAGAAGCACCTTCTTGCGGGGATTTCCCCTCTCCGTCAGCGCCGCCCGGATCATTAGCAGTCCAGTAAACTCACCATGCGCACCGGCCGCCGGTTGCAGCGTGGCCGCGTCCATGCCGGATATCTGGCAAAGCCATCTTCCCAGATCGTTAATTATCCGCAGCGTCCCCTGAGCCTGCTCCTGGGGGGCCATCGGATGCAAAGTGGAAAATCCTCCTATCCGGGCCACCGCCTCGTTGATCCTGGGATTGTATTTCATAGTACAGGAGCCCAACGGATAGAAGTTCAGGTCCACAGCGAAGTTCCACTGGCTCATCCTGGTGTAATGGCGGGTCACCTCCGGCTCCGACAGGCTTGGGAAGCCCTCAAGCTCCCCCCGCAGCGCCCCGGCAGGCAGCGCGCTTTCCGGGTCCAGGGCCGCCAGGCCGCTCCACGGCGGGGTGTAGCCTTCTCTACCTGGGTTACCCCGGCCGAATATTTCCTCTTCTCTGAAGTTTATTCCTCTTTGAGACTCGACGCTCATATAGCCTCCCTGGCGATCAGGTCCACCAGATCGTCCATGTTCCTTTTTGAGTGAACCTCCGTAGCGCTGATAAGTATGGTGTTCTTCATATCGGGGTACCAGCGGCCCAAGTCCAGCCCGGCCAGGTATCCGACGGAGGCCAGCGTGGCCAGAAGCGGGCCTGGGTCCTTGGGCAAGGTCACGACAAATTCATTGAAAAACTGCTTATCGAACGCCAGTTTCACTCCGGCGATTTCCTCCAGTCGCCGGGCAAGGTAATGGGCCGCGGTAAGGTTCGCCAGAGCCACTTCCCGCAATCCGGAGGCGCCCAGCAGGCTGATATGGATCGCCGCGGCTGTGGCCATCAGCGCCTGGTTGGAGCAGATATTGGACGTGGCCTTTTCCCTTCTGATAGGTTGCTCCCGGGTGGAGAGGGTGAGCGTGTAGGCATCCCGGCCTATTGTGTCTTTGGTCTTTCCCACCAGCCGTCCCGGCATCTTGCGGGCCAGGCTGCTCTTCACGGCGAACATCCCCAGCGCTGGGCCGCCGAAGGAAAGAGACCCGCCGAAGGATCGCCCCTCCGCAACAGCCATATCCACCCCGAATGCCCCAGGCCCTTTCAAAAGCCCCAGGGACATCGGCTCCGCCACCGCGCCGATCAACAAAGCTCCCGATTCCTCCCTGGCCCTGTTTATGGAATCCAGATCCTCCACGCAGCCGAAAAAGTTTGGCGACTGGACCACCACCACGGCTGTTTCATGGTCCATGGCGGCAGCCAGCTTCTCAGGATTGCAGACTCCATCTGACGCCAGTTCCAGGTTTACAATCTCAATCCCCAGATGCCGGGTATAAGTCTGGACTACCTGGCGCCAGTTGGGATGGACCAGGTCAGGCATCACAACCTTGTTCCTGCCCGTGATCCTGCAAGCCATGATCACCGCCTCGGCCAGGGCCGATGGGCCGTCGTACATGGAGGCGTTTGCCACTTCCATCCCCAGCAGGGCTGCTGTATAAGTCTGGTATTCGTATATCGCGGCCAGAGTCCCCTGGCTCACTTCCGGCTGGTATGGGGTGTAGCATGTGAAAAACTCGGTGCGGCTGATCAGATGGTCCACCGCCGTCGGCACGTGGTGCACATATGCTCCCGCGCCGATGAAAGTTCTCCTGGGTCCGGCGTGAGTATTCTTATCCGCAGCCGCCTCGAACCAGTCCATCAGGTCCATTTCCGATAATGGACCCGGGATATCCAGCGGGTGGGCCATCCTGGCCTCGGCTGGAATATCTTCGAAGAGTTGATCAACAGAACTGGCGCCGATTACCGCCAGTGCCCTTTCTCGATCACTGGCCGACAGTGGGATATACCTCATGGAGCGGCCGTTACCCCTTCTGCGTAAGATCGCGGTAGTCCTGGGCGGAGAGAAGGCTTTCCAGCTCCTTCGGATCTTCCATCTTCATTTTGATGATCCAGCCTTCACCGAAAGGGCTCTCGTTGACAAGCTCCGGGCGCCCTTCCAACTCCGGATTAACCTCTATCACCCTGCCGGCCACCGGACTGTAAAGGTCAGACACGGTCTTGACAGATTCCGCCACGCCGAAGGACTCGCCCGCCTTCAGGTCTTGGCCGATCTTGGGTGTCTCCACGAACACAATGTCGCCCAGCTCATCCTGGGCAAAATCGGTAATCCCGATGATGGCGGTGTCGCCACCCTCAACGCGCACCCATTCGTGCTCCTTGGAATACTTAAGGTCCTTTGGAAATTCCACTACTCCTCCTTGGCCGCCGCTTCGCCGCCATTAGCTGACACAGCGGGCGCAGGCTTGGCTTTTTTGGTTTTAGAGGGCAAAAACGGGCGACGAACCACTGTGGCCTCCACCGCTTTGCCCCGGATGTCTATCTGTATGGGAGTTCCAGGCTTCGAGTGCTCGGCCAAGATATAGCCCAGTCCGATAGTCTTGCCGGAGCAGGGGCTCATCCCGCCGCTGGTAACCTCGCCCACGATCCTGCCCTCCGCCAGTATTGAATAGCCATGGCGAGGCAGGCCGCCGCGCTCGTTCATCTCGAATCCGGCGATCTTTCTGGCGGCGCCCTCCGTTTTTTTCCGGGTCAGGGCCTCCTGGGCCACCAGGCCCCCTTCCTTATCCAGCTTCACGATCCACTCCAGCCCGACTTCATACGGGGTCACGGAGGCGTCCATATCCACGCCGTGAAGCAGGTACCCCATCTCCAGCCGCAAAAGGTCCCGGGCTCCCAGCCCGCACGGCTTTAAGCTCCAATGCTTCCCCTTTGCCATCAATGCGTCCCAGAGGATGTCGGTGTCCCGCCAATCGCAATATATCTCGAATCCGTCCTCGCCGGTGTAGCCGGTGCGCGAAAGGATGACGTTTTTTTCCGCCATGTTGGTGATCATGAAATGGAAATACTCCATCCCAGCCGCCCTGGCGCCTGCCAGGCTCTTGATCAGGACTTCCGAGTTTGGCCCTTGCACAGAGAGAAGGCCATACTGGCGGGTGAGGTTTCGCACTTCCACGTCCGGATATTGGAGGGCGAATTCGGCGATCCAGCTTATATCCTTTTCGGTGTTGGCTGCATTGAGGCACAAAAAGAACCTGAACCTGGATATCTGGTAAATCACCAGGTCGTCGATTATTCCTCCCTGATCATCGATCAGAGCGGTGTATTGGGCCTGTCCTTCTGAAATCCTGGACAAATCGTTGGTGGAAATATGCTGGAGCAGCCTGAATGCGTTTTTCCCTTTTACTTCCACCTTGCCCATATGGCATATGTCGAAGAGGCCCGCCGATTTGCGCACCGCCTTGCACTCATCCATCATCGACATGTACTGCAGCGGTAGGCTCCACCCGTGGAAATCCGTCATCTTCGCCCCGGCGGCGACATGCTTGCGGAACAGCGGCGTTTTAAGCAAAGTGGTGGGGCTCATGGGCGTATCTGTGGCGTCATCCCGCCAGTGGCTCCGGAGAGCTTTGTCGCGATATGGATTGTCATAAGCTGAAGTGATATCCTATCCAGAGACAAGGGTAAAAGCATCGTAAAAGTATACCAAACCCGCGCTGAAAGCAAGTGGCGCTTTTCGTGATGGACCTGATGAAGAGAAAAAACCGAGCTCCCGATCATATCGGTTCCGTACTTGAGAGCCTTTCCGTCTCCATGGGCAAGCGGGAGCTTTACGATTTCGCGGCCATCTGTGGTAATTGGCGGGGGATAGTGGGCCATGCCTTGGCGGAGGTCTCCTCCCCGGCCCGGCTTGCGCGCAAATCCCTCACCATAGAGGTGGCCCAGCCTGTGTGGGCGGACTCCATGGGGTATATGAAAAATGAGATCATCGAGAAGGTGAACTCGACGCTGGGGCGTCGTATGGTATCCAGGATCAGAATGATCGTGCGAAAGGGGAGCGGAAAGGGACTTGGCGCGGAGGAAAATGGGCCGACGAACCGGCCGCCCCTCCCCCAGTCGGCGGTGCGGGAGGCCGAAGAGGCGGTAAAATATATTGATGATTCGCAATTGCGCTCTACATTCAAAAGGATTATTCTGAAGGACGTTAGCCTGAAATACTACTTAAACGACAAAAAGAAGAACCCTTGAGAGCCGAATACAAAGTTATTATATCCGCGGTTATTGTCGCAGTGTCTTTTCATTCCTCCACGGCCACCGCCTTTCCCGGAAAAAAAGAGAAGTCGGCCGAGGTGAAGAAGGAGGCGCCGCTAACCCCCGGTGACGGGGTGGACCGCTCCGGAGCATACGACATGTTCCTGCAGGCCGTGCTCGAGGAGCGGGCGGGCGACTATCCGGCCGCCATCGCGCTGTACCAGAAGGCAGCCCGATCGGATGAAACATCCTCCCAGGCCCTGCGCCGCGCAGCCGGGCTGTATTTAATAATCGGTGATATAAAATCGGCGCTTAAAACAGCTGAAAAATGTGTGCGGATAAACGCTGATTCGACGGAGTGCCTCGATATCCTGGCCGGAATAAACACGAGCCTGGACAAAACTGAAAAAGCCATCAAATATCTCCAGGAGAAAATCAGAATATCTCCGGAGGATATAAGCGCCATAGTGGCGCTGGCTGTGGTCCACCTTCGGGCGGAGTCCCCAAAAAAGGCGATTGAGATACTAGAGGCGGCCCCTCCATCCACTAGCCACCAGTTCGTCTTCGACAAATACTTTCTTGGCCGCTCGTACATCGCCAGTGGCGAATATGAAAAAGCCGCCGAAAAGTTTGAAATGCTGTTGGGTGGCCGCCCGGACCTCTCCATTGCCTTTGAGAATCTAGCCTGGACATACAGGATGTTGGGGAAGTGGGACAAGGCTATCGATCTGTACAGAAAATATCTGGTCATAAATTCCAACGACCTTAATATCCAGGTGGCTATGGAGAGGGCGCTTTCCGAACAGGAGAGCGGCAAGCCGGTGGCGGAGCTGCACGGCGACATATTGAAAGACATACCGGAGGAGATCAATTACCGGTTCTTTCTGGGCATGACCAAATGGCAGCAGGGGGAGATGACTCGGGACATGAACCTGATCCAGGAGGCGCTGGCCCAGTTCCAGCTGGTGAGAGCCGCAGAGCCGGAAAACCAGACTGTGATTTCGTATATCGCGTCTATCTTCGAGAGCCTTAACCTTTTAAATGAAGCGGTGAGCGCCTGGAAACAGATTCAAGCCTCCAGCGATGACGAGAAGAAAAGCATCAACCTGAAGATAGCGGACCTGTATGACAGGATGGGTAAATATGACATGAGCCTCAAGCATGCCCAGATCGCGGCTAAACTGGATCCGACTGATCCTGAACTGATGTTTATGACCGGTTTCATGCATGGAAAGCTGAAGCAGTACGACGACTCCATAGATGTGTTTAAGGCCGCCCTGGATATGAATCCGAACAACCCCAAGTATTACTTCCACCTGGGCGTGACATATGAAAAAATGAAGAAGTATGACCTGTGCATCGAGGCGATGAAAAAAGCGATCACGCTCAAGCCGAACCATTCCAACGCTCTCAATTACCTGGGCTACATCTACGCGGAGCAGGACATCAACCTGGACGAGGCGGAAAAATATCTTCTACTTGCCCTGGAGCTGGAGCCGGAGAACGGATATTTTATCGACTCCCTGGGATGGGTGTACTACAAAAAGAAACTGTATGAAGAAGCATTGGACCAGCTTCTGACCGCTGTGCGCAACATCACTCCGGACCCGACGGTGCTGGAGCACCTGGGGGACGTATACATCGCGCTAGACAGGATTGAGGAAGCGGCCAAAACCTATCAAAGCTCCCTGGACGCCAAAGTTTACGACGACCGAATCCTGGACCGTGAAGCCACCCGCAAAAAGCTGGACACCGCCAGGAAGCTTCTCAAGAAAAGATCAAAGAACTAGGCCGATGCCTCGCCTCGGCCTTGCTATCCTTTCGCTTTTTCCGGCGCTGGGGCTTTTCTCCTGCGTCACTTTCGCTTTCCCCCCTCAAGAAGCCACCGGGGATCTGGGCGCCATGGCCAAGCCAGGCTATCCCACTTTCCGGGGATTGGGCCAGCTGACCATGGAAAACCTTCGGGGAAAATTTACCGGCGCCATCCTGCTTGCCCTCGATGGAGAAAGATTCCGGGTGGAAATATCTGACAAAACAGGGCGAACTGTGCGGACCTGGGCATGGAACGGAGCCAGGCTAATGCGTCTTAACCTTTCCACCGGGGCCAAGGAGTGGATGGACGAAGGATTCATGAATAAAGCGCCGATGTCCCTTGCCCGAACGATGGTGACGGGGGCGCCGCCCGGCTATACAAAGGTCATTTCCACAAAAGTGTCTGGAGGGATGAAGGTGGCGTGGGTATCCGGCCCGGGCATGGGCCTTTCATACCAGGCGGAGAGGCTGGTCAAGGTGGAAGGGGGCGGCGCCTTCTCCTGGGAGATGGCACTGGGCCCTTTCTCAGATGGCCCGACTGCCCCATATGTGGAGTCCGCCACCCTTTCCGCCGCGGGGAGCAGGCTCTTTGTCCAGTGGATCAGGGTAGAGCAGGGTGTGAAGTTTGCCCCGGGATTTTTCATGTTTGAAGAGGATGTCCTGGACCCGGAACAGTGGTGACCGGCTACCAGGATCAGATATCCAGTACAAGACCATCCCAGGCCAGGTGGACATTCTCCGGAAGGTCAGCCGAACCCTCCTTGTGGGTTTTGCTGTGGTTTAGATGGGTGAGGTAAGTCCTTGTCGGCCTTATCCGCTCCACCGCCTCCAGGGCCTTTTTCATGGTGAAGTGGGTAGCATGACGCTCCAGCCACAGCGCTCCCAGGGCCAGGGTGTCCAGCCCCTCCAGAAGCGGGAATGACTCCTCCGGAATGAAAGAGCAATCGGTGATGTAGGCGGTGTTTCGGATACGATACCCGAAAGCGTCTATGCTTCCATGCTTGACCGGGATTGGAATCACTCGTACCGTCCCCACGGAAAAGGGGCCCTCCACCGCGTGCAGGTCCAGCTGTGGCTTGGCAGCGCCTTCGCTGGCTTTCCCGTCGAAGATATATCCATGCAGTTCCCGGATCCGCTCCAGACTTTTTTGGTTTCCATAACAGGGGATTTGTCCCCCCTGAAAATAATTATACGCCCGTAGTTCGTCCACGCCGTGGATGTGATCGGCGTGGTGGTGTGTATACAACACCGCGTCCACACCCCCGATCTTCGCGCGCAGAGCCTGGGTGCGCAGATCTGTGGTGGTGTCGACTAGCAGGCTCACGCCGCCTGCTTTTATCCAGACCGAGGAGCGCAGCCTTTGATCCCTTGGCTCGATAGAACTGCACACACCACACCTGCACCCCAGCATCGGAACGCCGGTGGAGGTGCCTGTTCCTAAAAAAGTAATGGTTCCCATGATCGTCTAACTTTATTATATCCTTTCAGGAGCTTTGGCGCTGTCCGGGGTTATAATAGGCGTAAGTTTTACAAATGCGGGCGGCTGCGTCCGGTTCAATTCTTTTTAAGGGGACAAGGTCATGAGCGAAATAATCGGGGTCATGGGCAGACAGATTTTCGATTCCAGAGGCAATCCCACGGTGGAGGTGGACATTGCCCTCTCCAGCGGGGCCTTCGGACGGGCCGCTGTCCCTTCCGGGGCCTCCACAGGAACCCGGGAGGCGGTAGAGCTGCGTGACAACAACAAGGCCCGCTACATGGGCAAAGGGGTCTCCAAGGCGGTGGCCAACATCAACGGCTCCATCGCTAAAAAAATCATGGGAATGTCCGCCAGTAGCCAGATGGATCTGGACTCGACGCTTTTGGCCATGGACGGCACGGACAACAAAGGAAAGCTGGGCGCCAATGCCATGCTGGGAGTCTCCCTGGCAGTGGCCAGAGCCGCCGCCCAGGACGCGGGGCTGCCGCTGTACCAATATATCGGAGGGGTGAACGCCAAGCTGTTGCCTACCCCAATGATGAACATAATCAACGGTGGCGCCCATGCCGACAATAACGTGGACTTCCAGGAGTTCATGATCATGCCGGTGGGAGCGAAGTCATTTACAGAAGCGCTGCGGATGGGCTCAGAGGTGTTCCACAACCTAAAAGCGGTTCTCAAGAAAAAGGGGCTCAACACCTCCGTGGGTGATGAAGGGGGCTTTGCGCCGAACCTGAAAAGCAACTCCGAGGCTGTGGATGTGATCCTTGAAGCGGTGAACAAAGCAGGCTATAAGCCAGGCCGTGACATCCTGCTGGCCCTGGATGCGGCCGCTTCAGAGTTCTACAAAAACGGCAAGTATATGATGGAAGCGGAGGCCGAGCCGAAAAAATCGAGCGACGACATGATAAAGTTCTACGAAAATCTTGTGCGTCAATACCCGATTATCTCCATCGAGGATGGCCTGGACGAGAGCGACTGGAAAGGATGGGAGTCGCTGACTACCGCGTTGGGATCGAAGGTTCAGCTGGTAGGAGACGATCTTTTTGTGACCAACACCAAGATCCTGGAGAAAGGAATTAAAATGGGCGTAGCCAACTCCATCCTTATCAAGGTGAACCAGATCGGCACCCTGACCGAGACCCTGGACGCCGTGGAGATGGCCAAGACCGCCGGATACACCTGCGTGATCAGCCACCGCTCCGGCGAAACGGAGGACTCCACCATCGCCGACATAGCCGTGGGCGCCAACGCCGGGCAGATAAAGACCGGCTCCATGAGCAGAACAGACCGGATCGCCAAATACAATCAGCTTCTGCGGATAGAAGAGGAACTGGGCGCGGAGGCTAGATACCACGGAAGGAGTGTTTTATATAGCATAAACCGCTGATTTGGTGGATAATATTACTTCATGAAGAGCAACAGGGGTAGCGCGGCTCTCGGTATGTCCATACTGTTTTTTGGCATTATGGCCTCCGCCGCGTATTACAAGGACAACGGCCTGTACGATGTAGGACGCTTGCGCGAGGAGATAGGCGCCATCCAACTGCAGAACCTGCGCCTGACTCAGGAGAACGTACGGATGCGCCACGAGCTGGACAACCTCAAGTTCGGCGATTTCATCGTGGAGTCGATTGCCCGCGAGGATCTGGGCCTGGTTAAGCCGAACGAGGTGGTCTATGAATTTATCTACGCTAAGACACTCCAAGACCCATTGGGCCACAAAGAATAAAAGGCGCCCGCCTTTTGAAATACCGCTTTTGCCTTTTGCGGCGCCTGTCATCGTCGCAATGGCGCTGTTTACATCAGGCGCGCCTTTCGCCATGGCCCATGGCCCGGCCGCCGGCCATGGCCCGGGCTTGCAGGGAAGGAACCTTTCCGGAGCGAACCTGAGCGGCCAGGATTATTCCGGCGCGAGCATGCAGGGGGCGGACCTTTCCGGCGCCAATTTATCCCGAGCGGACCTGAGTATGGCCAACCTGCAGGGTGCGGACCTGACCGGCGCCAACCTGGAAGGAGCCGACTTGAGCCGCGCCAGGATGGAAGGCGCCACGGTGTCCGCCGCGCGCATGGCCGGGGCCATCCTTAAATACGCCAGCGCCCAGGGAGTGGACTTTAGCGACAGCGACCTTAGACGGGTGGACTTTTCCCGCGCAATGATGCAAAGCGTGGATTTGCGCGGGGCGGATCTTTCCGCTGCCAGGATGTCCGATGTCCATCTGGAAGGAGCGAAGATGGCGGAGGTTGTCATGCCTGGCGCTGACCTTTCCGGCGCCAACCTTCAAAGCGCCCGGCTTTCCCGGGCCAACTTGGCGGGGGCCGATCTTTCCGGCGCCAGGATGGAAGGGGCGGATTTTTCCAGGGCTGTCCTGGCGGGGGCGGACCTGTCTTTCGCCAACCTGCAAAGCGCCGATTTTCGAAAGGCGGACCTGCGGGGAGCCCTGATAGTTGGGGCCCGCATGGAGGGCGCGGATTACTCCGGGGCGGACATGTCCGGCGCGGTCATCATGGAGGCGGACCGGGACAAAAAGGCTGATCCGAGGGATTTTTCCGGCGCCCACACCGATTTCACACACTTGGGCAGGGACGGGGATGAATACTTCATCCAGGCCAGGCTGGCGGCGGCGTGCCACAGCAAATACGCGGCGGCGGGCATATTGCGCCAGACCGCGGGGGAAAAACCCAGAGCGCCGGAGAAAAACGGTGTTTTGAACCATATCGTACATCTGGACAAGGACCTGGAGGGCCATATCAGGAAAAAATGCGGCAAGGAAACAGTGGATTATCTTAAAGATGAGGGACTGCTGGAATAGTCCCGCGGGCGGCAAACACCCTCGGCCGGGGGATAATGAACCATATATGGGCGGCTGCAGCGGAAGAGAGAAATGTGAGGGGAAATGAGCTGGCTGACAAAAACCATCGGGGGAACCGATGGGCTGACGCTGGGAGGGCCGATGGGTGAAGTATGCGGCCGGGCGCTGGAGGCTTTTTACGAAACAAACGTGATAAGCCCCGCCAAGCTGCGGTTGCTGGAGGAAAAATATTACTCCTCCAGGCTCGATGCCCGGGAGAAATCCCAGCTTCTTTTTTTCCTGGCCCTTTGCTCTTTGCTGGGAAAGATTTGTGTGGAGGACGAGAAAATATCCGCCGAAGAGGTGGATATCTCCACCAAAATAATGGTCGGCCCATTGAAGCTCTCGGGCGTATCGCTGGCTTTCGCCAAAATAGTGTTCCACCAGGCCCGGGCCAGCCGACATTCCGCCAGGTCCATCGCTGCGCAGTTCCAGGCCCAGGTCGGCAAAAACGGGAGCAAGTCGGCTCAGTTCCTGGTGGAGTCTCTTCTGGTGGTCGCCTACGCGGATGGAGAAATGCACACGCGTGAATGGAGGATGATCAGCTCCATCGCCAGGATCCTTTTGGTGGATGGAAAGCGCCTGAAGCTGACCGCCGTCAAACACTCCCGAAAGACTGGCAATCTCTCCGCCCCGAGTGAAGAGGTGGAAAAGCGCCGAAAGCAGCTTGCCCGATTGTTCGACCCAAAGACTATGGAGAAGAAACGAATCCCTCCGGAACTGGGCAAGTTCGCCGCCACCCAGCTGCGGGAGTTTAAAAAAGGCGGGATAAGCCGGGGAGGATGACATCCGTCCGGCTTACTTTTCCCATCAGCGCGAGTAGACATTAGTCCTTCCAGAATCCACACGCCAGGAGTAGCATGGAACGATATGGAGGAAGATACCAGGCAATGACGCGCCAACTTCGAACAATTCTTATTTTGATGGCCTTTCTTGCGGCCCTCCCCACCCCAGCCCAGGCAGCCGACTATGCGGAAGCCATGTATGCCGTGACGCATGGCGACCGAAAGAGGGGATATCAGATGCTCATTCCCCTTGCCCAGGCTGGAGACGCCAGAGCCCAGAATAGCCTTGGAGTTATGTGGCAGAACGGGTATATCGGCACAACGAACATGGAGAAGGCCATCGAGTGGTTTATGATGGCTGCGGATAGCGACCTGCCTGAGGCGCAATATAACCTGGGAATGATATACGCCAAGGGGGAGGGGGTGGAGCAGGATTACAAGGAGGCGGTAAAGTGGTATGAAAAAGCGGCGAACCAGGGGGTGCACCAGGCCCAGTTCAAGCTGGCCACTATCCTGCTGGAGGGGCGCAACGGCCGGGCTGATCATGAGAAAGCGGCCCAGTGGTACCGAAAAGCGGCGGATAAGGGAATGCTAAAGGCAATGACCGCCCTTGCCGGCATGTACCAGAGGGGACTGGGGCTCCCACTTGATCCGTCGGAAGCGGCAAAATGGTGGCGGAAGGCCGCTCAAAATGGGGAGATTGTGGCCCAGTACAAGCTGGGGCTGGCATATGCCAATGGCCGAGGAGTGAAACAGAATCCCACGGAGGCGTTTAAATGGCATATTGCTGCCGCGACGCAGGGTTATCACCTTGCCCAGCTCTCCGTCGGCAATATGCTGTTCGAAGGACGGGGCGCCCCCGCGACAAATATCGGGCAAAGCGATGGTGGAAACGCGCGGCGAACCAGGGGAACGCCGATGCACAGCTTAAGCTGGAGAAGCTGAAACAAAGCGAAGATATGTAGCGCGCCAGGCGTGCCGCCGGATCTATTTTTTCTTTTTACCAGCGGGCTTCGCAGAAACCTTGCCCTTCGCCTTGGCCCTTTTTTTGGCCTGGCGCTGACGCTTCTTTTTTTCCATATCCATATACTCCTGCAGCTCTGTTGGGTCGTGGAACATCACGTCGGCGATCTCCCCGTGGAACTCGCAGCCCGGCGGGTTATGGTCCCTGCACACTTGTGGCCTTGTGTCGTATATGCCGCAACGGTTGTCCTGCCCCAGATAGCGGCACCGTCCGGTGGACATCTTGTACCATCGTTTGTTGCGTATGAACACCATGGTGTTCACAAAGTAGAGCTCCCACTTCAGGTTCTCCACCTCCTGCACGGTGGTGGGGCGGATGATTGCCTCCTCCAGTCCATGACAGCACATGGCCGGGCACCCCTGGCAGCCATCATTCCCTAGCGGCATAGATTCCATATTTCAACTCTCACAGGTCAGGTGATAACAAAAAGCGTCAGCGCAAGATTGTAACCGATCACAGATCGACTTGCCACGCCGTTGGCGATCTCATTGCGGAAGAGGCCAAAGGTTCATGCTATACTTGGCCCCATGATTTTTGCTCGCTTTCAATCTCCTTTTGCCAGAATAGTTTTCGCCGCGGTGTACATATTGCTGGCCTTCGCAGCCATTTTTGTGTCCAGGGATATCATGGAGAAGAACCGCCAGAAGGTGTTCTACCAAGTGAATCTGGAATGGCATGGCCAGGGATTCTGGAATGGTCGCAAGGCTGTGGAGCTATCCTCCCCCAAGGAGATGCTGCCGGTGCAACTGCCAGGCCCGGCGGATGGATGGGCCGGCGGCGATAACAAGGAAATACGCATCAAGGCGCCTTTTTACCACAAGACGGAGTTCACGGTCCGGTTCCTGGAAAGCCATGAGGCTGCGCCCCCTTTCATCGAGGTGTGGGCCGATGATGCGAAAGTGGCGGAATTCCAGGTGGAAAAGGGAACAGGGTATCCAAGGATCCATTGGCCCAGGGAGGGGAAGACCTCCAAGGCCGGCTTCATCATACATTCCAGGAACCTCAAGAAGGGAACGATCATCACATTCAGGA
The DNA here is from genome assembly GCA_029881335.1 of Nitrospinota bacterium. Lineage (GTDB taxonomy): Bacteria > Nitrospinota_A > UBA7883 > UBA7883 > UBA7883 > JAOUMU01. Next base: position 15,858 of record JAOUMU010000002.1, read on the forward strand.
CCGTCTCCGGCTCCTGGGCTGCGCTGCAGACCATATCGGCCGCGGCCATGCCGGAGCGGTGGGAGAGTCTTGTGGCCTACGGGTGCTGCGCCCTGGTGGTCCTGATGACGCTTGTGTGGATCGCGCTCAAGATCACCCAAAGCGCGCTGAAGCCACGGCAAGTGATTTTCGCCGCTATTCTTATGGCAATTGGTGTTCTCTTTGGTCTGGCGACCGGGGAAGTGACGTTCCGTGCGCTGGATGTTTTGCCCAAGCCGATGCGCACCCAGCCTGTGCGGGATTTCAAGCTCTCCAGCAATCCGGTTATCCTGTATGAATACCGCCCGGGAATCAGGCAGGGGGATATGACCCCGGAGGGCATAGAAAACAGGATATCGACAAACAGCGCCGGTTTCCGCGATATGGAAAGGTTGATCGACAAACCGGAGGGTACTTACCGGATAATCGTAATCGGTGATTCCACAGCCGCAGGCAGCGGTGTGAAATCTGGGGAAGCGTTGTTCAACCGTATCCTGGAAAAGCAACTTAACAGGCCAGGAGAGTCCCGGAGTTATGAGGTTATCAACATGGGCGTGCATGGTTACCAGACCCTGCAGGAGGTGGAGACCTTGAGGGCCACGGGGCTGGCCTACCATCCGGACCTTGTCATTACGCTATTTTGCCACAACGATTTCCAGCTGAACGTGGACGGCAACACATACTACAACCTGCTGGCCAGCAATCCCGATTTCAAGTTCGAGAGCAGAACGCCGGGATTGCGCGATTGGTTTTTGAGCCATTCCCGTCTGGCGTTTGTGGTGTACCACCGGCTAATGGCGCTGATCCAGCCGCCCACCAGTTTTGACGAGATTGTTAGCGAGTATAGGGAAAAATACCTCCACGGTAAAAGCACGGTGGAGGTGGGTATGGAGTCATTCTCCCGCATGGCCAAGGAGAGCGGATTCACCGCTGTGATGGCCATCCTGCCGGTCTTCGACCGCCCCTTCGACAAATACCGCCACGAATACCAGCACGACAGAGTGAAAAAGATAGTGGACAAGTTCGACAATATTGAGCTGTTGGACCTTAAGGATGGTTTTGCCCGGATCGACAACGACGCGTCGAAGTTCACCACTGACGGGCTGCACATGAATGAGGCTGGTCACGCGGCGTTGGCCGATATACTGCGCGGGTGGATGAAGAATCGCCAAGGCTCGGGCGACAGGTAACGAGCAGGTTTCCTAGCTTAGCGGATCCTGCTGGTCGTATACCACCTGGTAGGAGAGTGGCCGGACCGAGTTGTTCTCCTTATTGGGGAGCAGCAGCTGTTGTCGCACGCGGGTCCATTGCAGATCCGGTTTCAATTCCCTCATCTTCCCATCGGCCGGTGGCTTGGAATGCTCTGTATGGACATATACCACCTGAAACACCGCCACGCCGAACTCCTTCGTCCTGTGGATCAGAAACTTCCTGGCGAACTCAGGATCGCCTTTAGGGTGTCTTTCGATCTGTTCGATGGTGTTGTTGTCCAGCCGGATCAGCAGATGCTTGATGATCCCGTCCTCGCTGATCTTGGTCATGGTCCTGCTCTCCGAGGAGGAGACATACACCGTGCTCAAGTATCCGGAGTTGCGCAAAAACTGGGCGGCGAGCATGGCTGCCGTCCTGCGGCCAGAGGCGCTGTGGTGGAAGGAGTAATACTCGAACAACTTCTCCATCATCTCCTGTGCGTGCTGATCCCCTTTTTCATACAGATCCTTGGAGATATAACGCAACTCCTTGCCCAGCGATTCGGCCGCGCTGTCTATCATCCAGTCCACCCGCACATGGAAGTGGCTCAGTGCAAAGCGGTTCTTGCTTTTGGATGAGGTATCCCGCTGAATCAGCAGGGCGTAGTCAACTAGCATCAGGTCTCGCATCAGGGTGAAAAACCGAACGCTTTCGAAATACTTCATTTTGGCGTGGAACCTGTCGGCCAGGTTCAGCCCGGTGAGCTTCAGCTCTCCCAGGTTTTCCTTGGTCACCTTGTTGTGGGAGAAAAAACGGATGTACTTTTTGATATCGCTGTCCAGGGCTCGCTCCGTGAAGATCACGATGAAAGCGTTCATCAGCTTGTTTTCCATCTCCCCCACCTTGGCGCGGGGCTTAAGATCGCGCATGGAGACAAACGGGTATGGTTCCCCCTTCTCCAGGGTATTGACGTATGAATCCACAAGAGCGTAGTCGATAAGGTATGAGTCCAGCTCGTTGCGCAATGCCTGATACAGCAGGCGCACCTGCTTCTCTTCTTTGCTCAGATCATTTTTATGCAGCCACATTCCACACCCCTGGACAATCTAAAGAACCCACCGAGCCCTTTGCGACCATAACCTTTTATATATTAACATGTTCCAAGCTGTGTTACAATAGGTAAAAAGGATTTTCAACTTATGTTTTGCCCTGGGATTAGCTCTTTTCGGCTTTTGTTCCCGCCACAACCGGTCTCTGAAATCTACGCGGAGAGAATTACGGATAAATAATGGATATATGAAAGAGAGTCAGCTGAAGAAGTCCCTGGCCGAGCTGTTGGCCACCCCCCTGCCCATGCGCGAAATACTGGTCAAGCTCAAGATCAAGGGGGAAGAGAAGGTGGAGGTCAAGAGCCGAATCCGGGATCTTGCCCAGCAAGGTCACATCATCCGGCTGCGCGGCGCCCGCTATGGCCTGCCGGAAAAGATGGATCTGGTTATCGGCGTGGTGCAAGGCCATAGGGATGGGTATGGATTCGTGATACCGGACGATCCGGACCAGGAAGACCTGTTTTTGAAAGCCTATAACTTTCACGAGGTGATGCATGGTGACCGTGTGGTGGCCAGGGTGGAGCGCCAGAAAGCTGGCGGCAAGAGAGAAGGAAGGGTCGTCAAAATCCTGGAGCGGGCCAATGAAACCATGTCCGGGGTTCTGGAGACCTTCCATGGCGGCGCCTATGTGGTCCCTTTCGAGCGAAGAATAGCCCAAGACATATTCATCCCCCCGGGAAAGGCCATGGAGGCCGCCGATGGACAGGCGGTAGTGGCTAGAATCACTATCCACCCCTCAAAGACCAGGCAGGCCATGGGAGAGGTGATAGAGGTGCTGGGTGACCCGGAAGACCCACAGGTGGAGATCCAGCTCGCTTGTTCCAGGTTTCATATCAGGAACCAGTTCCCTCTGTCGGCGCTGGAGGAAGCAAAAAAGGCAACCCCCCCCGCCGGAGGGACATACGATGGGAGGATCGACTTTCGCGGCCGGCAGATAGTCACTATAGATGGCGAGACCGCCAAGGATTTCGACGACGCGGTAGAGGTCCAGGACCTGCCCGGCGGAGGCTGGGAGCTGGGTGTCCACATCGCCGATGTTTCCCATTACGTGACGGAAGGATCCTCCCTGGACAAAGAGGCCGCCCTCCGTGGGACATCGGTCTACTTTCCTGGCACGGTGATCCCCATGCTCCCCTTCGAGCTCTCCAACGAAATCTGCTCCCTCAATCCGAGGACGGACCGGTTCACCCTAAGTTGCGTCATGCAAATATCCCCCGCAGGGGAGGTGACAAACTCACAGATCAGCGAGTCGGTGATAAGCACCGTGGAGCGAATGACATACACCGATGTAGCGGCGATCCTGGAAGAGGAGGAACCATCGGCCAAGGAGCGGTACGCCGACCTGGTCCCCATGTTCCGGCGAATGGGCGCCCTGGCGGAGGTGTTGAGGGAGAGGCGGCACGCTGATGGCGCGCTGGATTTCGACCTGCCGGAGTCTGAAGTGATCCTGGACATCACCGGCCGCCCGGAGAATATCATCAGGGCCCAGCGCAATGTCGCCCACAAGCTGATAGAAGAGTTCATGCTGCTGGCCAACAAGACCGTGGCTGCCCACCTGCACGACCATGGGGCCAGGCTGCTAAGCCGGGTGCATGAACGACCCGACCCCATGAAGATCGATGTTTTTCTCAACTTCATCTCCGCTTTTGGCATCAGAACCACCGAACCGGAGAAGATAAACTCCAAGTGGCTGGCCAACATTCTGACGCGTTTTTCCGGCAGGCCGGAGCAGAAGCTGGTGACCCACGTCATGCTCCGCTCCATGAAACAGGCGCGTTATAGCGCAGAGGCCAGGGGCCATTTCGCCCTGGCGTTTGCCCATTACGCCCATTTCACAAGCCCTATCAGGCGATACCCGGACCTGATCATCCACCGGACCATAAAAAGGGTGGCGAGAAAAGAAGCAGCCTCCCCTGGATGGGAGGAAGGCCTGGACAAGATCGCGGAGCATTGCTCCACCACCGAGCGCGCCGCGGAAGAAGCGGAGCGGGATATCGTGAAGCTGAAACAAACCCAGTACATGGCCAACAGGGTGGGGGAGGAGTTCGAGGGAATGATCTCCGGTGTGACCAACTTTGGCTTTTTCGTGGAGTTGGACGATCCGGCAGTGGAAGGCCTGGTGCGGATTTCCACCATCGGGGACGACTACTATATTTACGATGAAACTGGCCACACTCTCACCGGCGACAGGAACGGAAAGGTGTTCCGCCTGGGAGACCCGGTACGGGTGCTGGTGTCGGAAGTCTCCGTCCAGCGACGCCAGATAGATTTTGAGCTTATCGAAGCTTCTGGCGCCGCCCTGACAACCGGGCGAGGCAACAAGTCGCGAAGTGACAAGTCACGGGGCGACAAGTCACGGAGGGATAGGTCGAAAAGCACCAAGCCAGCCAGTGGCAGACCTCGCCCAGAGGGGGCCAAGGGCAAAGTGAAGGGAAAGGCTTCTGTAACGCGGAAAAAACGGCGGAAATGAACCGTGCGGATAGAGTCATGATTGGTCCTAGCATCTATTCGGCTGGCAGGATGGCCGTTATCACGGTTTGCCTGGCGCTCTTCACTGTGTCCGCCATCAAGCAGGCCCTCACCCATCATTCCTTGTATGAAGCTTTTTTTAAACCGGATCGAAAAGGGGATAATTACAGCCCGATGCAACTCAAGGAAATAGCCCTTCGTCCAGTGTTGCCTGATTCCGGGGTGGAACTGGCCGGTTATTATTCCGACTTATACGAAGTGGGCTATAGCAAGTGGGGGAATTTTTTCAGGGCCCGATACGTGGCTCTCCCTCTCATACTCACGAGGTTCCACCCTAGCCAACCCCTGGTTTTGGTGGAGATGAGCTCCGCTGATGGAGTGAAGGAATTTTGCCTGAAATGGGGATATAAAGTCTCCAGGGAAGGCGCCCCGGGAGTGGCTCTGTTAGAAAAGGCGCCCTAACCATGCCGCAGGCCAGTATCTTAGTTGGGATTGTTACCCCAGCGCTGTTCGGGTTTTTCCTTACGAGCATTCTGCTTCGGCCAGAAAGGGGGGTGGTGTCCTTTCTCGTCCGGCTATCCCTGGGCTGGGGCGTCGGTGTCGGTTGCTTTTCCATTCTTCTCTTTTTTCTGATGATATCGCCTATCAATCCGCGTTTTTTACCGTGGATCGAGGTCGCCGCCGCCGGTTGCCTGGTAGCGGCCTACTTTTTATCGATCCGGGGCAGGGGTGGATATGACGAGGATTTTTCCGCTCCATCGCGGCGGCAGGGCTGGATAGCGCTTATGGCGGGAGTGGTGTTTATTATTGTCATGGCCGCGGCGGCATATGTGTTCGCCGCCAAAGTGGCGATTACTCCTGAAGGCGAGTGGGATGCATGGATGACGTGGAACCTTAGGGCCAAAGCGTTTTATTATTTCCAGGATAACTGGGACAAGCCCATAAATTACATCTATGGCTGGACCCACCTTGACTATCCCCTTCTTCTGCCTCTGTCTGTCACCCGGTTATGGATGCTGAGTCAATCCGCTTCACACTCCATCGAGCCGATCATTATAGCTTTTCTTTTTACATTCTCCCTGCCACTTATGGTTTTTTCCTTCATCTGCTCATTGCGCGGAGCCGCCCTGGGCCTGGCGGCTGGCGGCGCGCTACTCTCGGCGGAGACTGTCTATCTGCTGGGGGGATGGTTGTACGCGGATCTACCCCTGACATTCTATATAACCGCCTCTGTAGGCCTGGCCGCCATGGCCACTGAAAAGCCGGAACGGGCTGGAAGGACTTGGGCCCTGGCGGGGCTATGCGCCGGGCTTGCCGCATGGACCAAGAACGAGGGAATGTTGTTCCTGGTGGTGATTATTGGCGCCGTGGGCGCCGTGACCCTGGCCAGGAGTGGGTGGCGCCAGGCGGCGCGCAGGCTGGGAATGATCGGCGTTGGGATCGCCGCGCCTACGATCACACTAATTGCTTTCAAACTCGCCATACCCTCCCAGAATTTCCTGATACGCTCCAATTCCTTGGAGAGGATCTTAGACAGCCTCACCGATCCGGAGCGCTATGCTTCCATAGTCATCGGGGTTACATATGAGATATTTCATTACGGTGGATTTGTGGTGGCCGGCAATCACTTCTCGGCTCCCGTGCTGGCCCTGATATTTCTGGCGGCCTGGGGTCCACGTAAGGGGTCTATGCGTCTGGAAGCGATCCAGATATCCCTGGTTTGCCTGGCAGCCATGCTGGCCGGATACTCTACTGTATATCTTTTATCCCCCCTGGATATCAATTTCCAGATACTTACAACTGTGTCCAGGTTGCTGACCCATGTTTGGCCGCTGTTTCTGCTGTGCGTAATGTTAGCGGCCTCTAGGGACCAGGAGAATGAGTCCACCGCTCCCGTCCCAGCTGAAGAATCGGCGAAGAACCGGGATCCATGAAATCATGAGCAACGCCCCATTCCTGCAACAGGTCAGGGCTCTGGCCGTTGGATTATGCCTTGCGCTAATGGCCCTTTCCGCCGGACAAATGCTGGTGGATCATCATGCCATTATGCAAAGAGTTTTCAGTTCGGCATCTGGTGAAAATAGCATTGATCCGGTGATGGTCAAGGGGCGAAGGCTTCTGCCGGTGCTGCCGGTTTCCGCAGATGAGCCGGTAGGTTATGTCACGGATTTCGAGGAGCCAGGATTCCGAAAACAGGAAAATTTTTATATAGCTCGATACATGGCTCTGCCGATTATCCTGAAAATGTTCAAGCCTGGGCAGCGCCTGGTTGTGGCGGATATGCGCTCGGCAAATGGTGTGGAGATATTCTGCCAAACATGGGGCTACAAGGCGATTAAAGCGGAAGAAAGCGGCGCCACTCTGCTGGAAAAGGTTCCCTGACTATGACGAGTCTGTATATAGCGCCCGGATTCATGGTTTCGGCGTTGATCGGGTTTTTTCTTGTAAGCCTGCTACTGACATCCAGGGAGGGAGAAATGTCCTTGATAATCAGGCTATCCATGGGCTGGGGTGTCGGGACGGGCCTCTTGTCCATCCTCTTTTTTTTCTGGATGACCATTTTCCAATCAAGCAGCCTTTTGCCCATGGTTGAGGCAGCGGTCACATTAGCCCTCGGTATATTTTATTTCAGATCCAGGGGCAAGTGGGCGCCCCTGCCGGGAGCCCATTCTCCAGCTACACAGGAAAGCAGGGCCATCACCCTCTTCGCCGGTGTGGTGTCGCTTTTTCTTTTGGCCTCCGCGGTTTATGTATTTCTGGTCAATTTGGCTATACTGCCCCATGGAAGATGGGACGCATGGATGATCTGGAGCCTGCGTGCAAAAGCCCTGAGCTATTTCCACGACGACTGGAGGATGGCATTCGACCCTTCATATGGCTGGACCCACGCGGGATATCCGCTCTTGCTGCCAGCGTCCATGGCCAGAGTGGCGATCCACTACAACCTATCCGGTTGTCTTCCCATGAAAGTGTTCGAGCCCATTATTCCAGCCATTACTTCGTTTTTGTTCACCTTTTCGGTTCCGGCTCTGGTTTTCTCTTTTATTTTCCATTTGCGAGGGGCGGCCCTGGCCCTGGCCGCAAGCGCTATGCTGCTATCTGCGCAGATGATCTGCTTGCAGGGCTCCTCACTATATGCCGATCTGCCTTTGGCGTTTTACATGCTGGCGGCCGTGGGGCTGGCGGCAATCGCCATGGAGGGGAAAAAGGAGAATGGGAGGACATGGGCGCTGGCGGGTTTCTGCGCTGGCCTTGCCGCATGGACCAAAAACGAGGGGATGCTATTTGTGTTGGCGCTTATATGGGCCGTGGTGTGCGCATCTTGGCTCAAGGGTGGTTTTCGGCGAGCCTTGCCAAGGCTGGGGATGTTGGCCTTGGGATTGGCCCCGCCAGTGTTTACCATCATTGCCTTTAAAATTGCCATACCCGCCCATAATTACCTGATATCCGCCAACACTGTGGAAATGATTTTGGCCAAGGCTCTTGATCCGGATCGATACCTCTTTATACTTTTCGGCATGGTATACGAAATATTTCACTATGGCGGAGTAATTTTTGCCGGATACACATTACCTGCGCCGGCCCTGGCCCTGATGTTTCTGGCCGCATGGGGAACCAGGGAAAGAGCCTTGCGTCAGGAGCCGGTCATGATGATCATGCTCTCCCTGACGGCAATGCTGATCGGATACACTGCGGTTTACATCATCACGCCCATGGGGCTTCAATATCAGTTCACCACATCCGTGGCGCGGTTGATCACCCAGGTGTGGCCGATTTTTGTTATGCTGGTGACACTAGCCGCCCGGCATGGGGATGGAGAGGGTAGCGCCGCGGCTTTTACCGAACTGGCCGACAATGGAGGCGAAGATGGCTGATATATTTGAAAACAGGGTTCTGGGCAGAACCGGTTTTAATGTACACCCTCTGGGCGTGGGCGCAAGCTATGGAGTGGGAGCCCAGGGAATCCGGGAGGCTTTCGACCGGGGAGTGAACTACTTTTACTGGGCGTGGCGCCGCAGAGGCGGAATGGCCGATGGAATACGTGAAATCGCCAAATCCGACCGGGAGAAGGTCTTCATTGTAGTCACCAGCCTGGCGCCCAGCGAGTTCATGATCAGACGAAGCGTTGAAGGAGCCCTGCGCGCACTGGGAACCGACTACCTTGACGGACTTCAGTTCTATGTCCGCAAGGACCACCCTCCCTCCATGGGGTGGTGGATGGACGCGGCGCTGAAGCTGAAAGAAGAGGGAAAAATCCGCCATATCTGCTCCACTGGCCACCACCGACCAAACTTCGCCAAATTCCACAGCGAGCCCTTCATGGATATCTTCCATGTGCGATACAACGCTGTTCACCGTGGAGCGGAGACAGAAGTGTTCCCCCAACTGCCGGAAAAGGGAAGCCCGGCCCGGCCAGGTGTGGTGGCATTCACCGTCACCTGCTGGAGAAAGCTCATCAACGCATCGCCGAACAGGATCGGCGGGCTGCCAGTCCCCACCGCCGGAGATTGCTACCGCTTCGCCATGACCAACCGGAACATAGACGTCACCATCTGCGGTCCCGCTGACGAGGAGCAGATGCGCCACGCCCTGGACGCAGTGGAGAAAGGGCCTATGACGGAAGATGAGATGGAATGGATGCGAAAGGTGGGCGCTCTTCTGTATGGATAACAGTGCGATGGCCGCCTTCAGCTTGTGCGAGCACATCTGGTCCATGGCCATCCATAGGGCCTTTAAGTGGATTATGACGGCCTGGTCGTAAACCGGCTTGGGGCCTGGCTTGCGGGCTGGAGCCCTCTTCCTTCCTGGCGTTGAGGATCCGGACGGCGTATTTGCGGTCGCAGCCGCAAACGGCGCAGAATTCGGAGAGGATGGCGCCTTTTTCCTTGCGTCCGGCTTTGCGGTATCGGACCCTGATCTTGGCAAGGCATTCTTTTCGCGAGTTTTTCCCCATATTCCACGCTCCTTTCGGTTACATGAAACATGAGGCGCCGAATCATTTTCGCCCCTTACTTCGGTTACATTTAATTTGAGGCAATTCGGCAGATCGCTATTGCGTTTGGTTTTTGGAAGACAGAATGTATAATCTAAAGTCCGTTGCGCATAAAATTGCGAACGTGGCCCCCGTAGCTCAGGGGATAGAGCGCCGGATTCCTAATCCGTAGGTCGCAGGTTCAAATCCTGCCGGGGGTACCATTAAATCAATGGGTTATCGGGTATAGCAAAAACCGGGTTATGGCCTAGTAAGCACCTGGTAAGCAGTACGTGGCAATTTCAAGCGTAAATTCAGATAAATTTCCATAGCCCTTTATATATCTAAACCGCCACTTTTGCCCTCCACCACGTCCATTGAAACAATTTTTTTCCCCACCAGATCAAAAAAATTCCCGGCTCAAATATGGCCGGGAAGGGTATTTTTAAAGTTTAATCATCACCGTTATATCCCCAGACTTGACGCCTTATTTGGTTCAATTCTTCCGGCGTTATTGTCCCAAGCTCAGGCTTTACCGGCTCAAGCTTTGTCGGCGCGTCCAGGCCGAGCAACTTGGCTTGACGCTCCATGGCCTTTAACATCAGACTGGCGGCCTTCCAATCCCCTTCCTTGGCTTTCTTGTAGCTTATGCCGATAATGGACTCCAGACGCAGAAGGGCGATATCCCGCTCCATGATCGCTGTTTCATGGGTATCCGCGCGAATTGCCTCCAGCTCGCTTTTAATGTACTTGTGGACCATCACGGCGGAAACACCCAGCCGCTGGCCAATTTTCGCCAAGGTCAGCCCCTCCTTGCGAAGCTGGACCGCTTCCCTTTTCCGCTCCAGGGATATTACCTGCGTCTTACCTGTAATTTTTTTCATTTTTAACCTCTATGGTTAACCTATTATAACATATTTCATGTAGAATATGCTTAATTTGCTTAGGTTTTCTATTTGCCTTCCGTTTACCCTCGCTTAAAGTGTTCTATGGCTCCGAAAACCCGCCTGCAAGGCACGCTTCGCTCTGAAGGCCTTGAGGGCGGAACTTCTCCGCCATCTACGAACACTGCGAGGGACGAGACGGAAACAGGTTAAATCAATATCCTTGTTAAAAATAGGTATTTAGAATATCCTTTCTTAGGGTGAGCGCTAAAGAAAGGATCGTTGCGTAATTGAAAACCTTAAGAAAGGGAAAAAGAACCGGAGAGTTTGTTCTCAACGCCGTTGGTGGTGAACAGGTTCGCGCCTATCTGCCGCCACCACTGCCGCCAGAACCATCGCTCAATCTGGAAAAACTCTATGGTCTGATGGAAGACGCCAACAGGTCATTAGGACGGCTTGACGGCATCGCCTCAATCCTGCCGGACACTCCGTTATTCCTCTACATGTATGTCCGCAAGGAAGCGCTGCTTTCTTCCCAGATCGAAGGAACACAATCGTCCTTGTCTGACCTCTTGCTTTTTGAAAGCGATGAGGCTCCCGGAGCGCCGCTCGATGACGTCCAGGAAGTCTCCAATTACGTCGCCGCCATGAATTACGGGCTGGAGCGATTACGCGGCGGGTTTCCGTTATCGCTTCGGTTGATAAAAGAAATCCATGGAATCCTGCTTGCGATGGGGAGGGGGGCGACCAAGCAACCTGGTGAATTCCGGAGAAGTCAAAACTGGATCGGTGGCACACGTCCGGGCAATGCAATCTATGTTCCGCCGCCGCCCGACAAGGTGCTCGGTTGCATGGGTGAACTCGAAAAATTTATCTATGAGGAAGAGTCAAAGCTTCCAACGCTAATCAAGGCGGCCCTGATCCATGTACAGTTTGAAAGCATTCACCCCTTCCTGGATGGTAACGGACGTTTGGGCCGGTTGCTCATCACTTTCCTTTTGTGCGCGGAAGGGGTTTTAAGCGAACCGATTCTTTATCTCAGTCTCTTTTTTAAAACGCATCGTCGCCGGTATTACGATCTTCTGCAAGACGTGCGTGAAGAAGGCGACTGGGAAGGGTGGCTGGAATTCTTTCTAACCGGCGTGAAAGAAACATCAGATCAGGCGGCGGAAGCGGCCCGCCGAATTCTTGCCGTTTTCGAGCGGGATCGGCGCAAGATCGAGGACCTTGGCCGACCAACCGCATCCGCGCTCAGAGTGCATCAATATCTGCAATCAAAACCGATTCTGTCTGTACCTGTCGCGACCAAGGCACTGGGCCTGACCGCTCCTACGGTCAGGAAATCCGTTGAGCATCTTCTGGAGCTGGGAGTCATGCGAGAGATCACCGGAAAAAAACGAGGCAAGTTATTCGTCTACGACGATTATCTCAACCTCCTCAATGAAGGAACGGAGCCGTTGCGATAATGCTACTCGATAACAAAAAGAACGGAAAGGTGGGTGACAAACTACGAACTCACTTAGCCAATGGCTCAAAGCTATCAATCATATCCGGTCTGTTTTCGATCTACGGTTTTGAATCTCTGAAAAAGGAACTGCAAAATATAGACGCTTTACGCCTTGTCTTGTCACAAAATCCAATAAACAGTAATTTGCAGGAAGCGGGAATTGCCTCCCTATCCGGAGACAGGTTTGAGCTACGGTTCAAGAACCAGCTCAATCAGGCACAAGTTGCTAAAGAATGCGCTTCCTGGCTTAAAGAAAAAGCTGAAATACGTATAGCAACAAACCCCATGGCCATAAGCCAAAATCTCTTTCACGTTCAAGAGGGGAATGGGGAAGCAATAGCCATTCAAGGCAGTTCCGAGTTCACCAGCACCGGTTTTGGATACACGGAAACTGACCGGTACCACATGAATACCTGCTCAACGGGCAAGGCAAGTACGATAGCAATGCTGGAGTGGTTTGAAGCCATCTGGGATGATCCATCGGCTGTTCAGGATGCAAAGGAGCTACTTTTACGTCAGCTTTCCAACCTGACAAAGGATCATTCTCCTGAATTTATCTACTTTCTTACCCTCTACAACCTGTTTAAGGACTTCATCGAAGACATTGACGAAGACAACATTATCAAGGCCAAAACGGGATTCAAGGAAACCATCGTTTGGAAAAAGCTCTATAAATTTCAGCGCGACGGAGTCCTGGGTGCAATAGACAAAATCGAAAAATACAATGGTTGCATTATCGCAGACAGCGTGGGCTTGGGTAAAACTTTCGAGGCGTTGGCCGTTATCAAATATTACGAGTTACGCAATGATCGCGTGCTTGTGCTATGCCCCAAAAAGCTAAGGGATAATTGGACGGTCTATACAGTAAACGACAAACGTAATCTGCTCGCCAAGGATCGGTTCAACTACGACGTTCTCAACCATACTGACCTGACCCGCCTGCAAGGCCGCTCTGGCGAAATCAATCTCGAAACCCTGAACTGGGGTAACTACGATCTGGTTGTGATTGATGAGTCTCATAATTTCCGCAACAGCAGCTCATCAAGGGAAGGTCTTACCCGTTATTCCCGCCTGATGAATGAAATTATCCTATCTGGCGTTAAAACCAAAGTCCTTATGCTTTCAGCCACTCCTGTTAATAGCCGAATGAACGACCTGAAGAATCAGGTCGCTTTTATTGCTGAAGGACTAGATTTTGCCTACAGCGACTTCGGCATTGTAAGTATTGAGCAGACCTTGAAGAAAGCGCAAACCCGGTTTAATCAATGGCTCAAGCTGGACGATGAAAGCCGGTCGGTCGAAGGATTGCTTGACAGTATGAACTTCGATTACTTTAAGCTTCTGGACATTTTGACAATTGCCCGGTCGCGCAAGCACATTGAAAAATATTACGACATAGCGGAGGTAGGCGATTTTCCCGAACGTCTAAAACCGATAAACATTAAGGAAGATATCGATAAGGGAGGGAAGTTTCCGCCCTTGGAAGAGATCAACCGGAAGATTCGAAAGCTAAATCTCAGCGCTTATTCCCCACTTAAATATGTGCGAACAGAAAAGCGAGAGGAGTATAACCGCAAATACGATATCGAAGTAAAAGGCGGATCAATCTTTCGACAGGTTCACCGAGAACAAAGTCTGATCCACCTTATGCGAGTGAACCTGCTCAAACGCATGGAAAGCTCGATAAATTCATTCAGCCTCACTTTGGGAAAGCTTCAGGGAGAGGTGGATCGCCTGATGGAAAAACTTGAAAACCACAGTAGCGAAGACCTCGAGGAGCTGGGGATCGAGGATATTGAAGTCGATGAACCTGAATTTGACCCCTTCCTTATTGGCAAAAAAGTAAAGGTGCTAATCAAGGATTTGGACGAAGTTCGTTGGAAACAGGACCTTGAGGATGACCATGACAAACTGACCGAACTGCTATCAGAAGCACGAGACATCGAGGCGAAGCGCGATGCCAAGCTATACCGGTTACGCGCAATGATCGAGAATAAATGCCAAAATCCGATCAATGACGGCAACCGCAAGATCATCGTCTTTACAGCTTTTACCGATACCGCCAATTATCTCTATGAACATCTTGCCGAGTGGGCAAAGGAGACCTTGGGCGTGTATTCGGCTAAAATCACAGGAAGCGGCACCAACAAGACTACAATGCCAGGCATGGGGAGCAACTTCGATACTCTTCTCGCTTCCTTTTCTCCAATCTCGAAGGAGCGGAGCAAAATAGACGAAGGGGCAACTGATGAAATTGACCTCCTGATCGCCACGGATTGCATATCTGAAGGGCAAAACCTTCAGGATTGCGATTATCTGATCAATTACGATATACACTGGAATCCAGTCCGCATCATTCAACGCTTTGGCCGCATAGACCGTCTTGGCTCAAAGAATAAGGTTATCCAACTCGTCAACTTCTGGCCAAACATGGAGCTGGATGAATATATCAACCTGGAAGCGCGGGTAAGCGGCCGTATGGTTCTTCTCGATATTTCCGCAACTGGCGAGGAAAATGTAATCGAGCAGGACACCACTGGCAAGATGAACGATCTTGAGTATCGGAGGAAACAGCTTCATCAGCTCAAGGATACTGTCATCGATCTGGAAGATATATCGGGTGGCGTTTCAATCACCGATCTTACCCTAAACGATTTCCGGATGGACCTGTCCGCATTCATGAAGGAGCACTTGGGCGAATTGGAGCAATCACCCACCGGGCTTTATGCGGCCACGACGCTAGATTCCGAACTGCAAAAGGAAGAGCTGGAACCTGGTGTGATCTTTTGCCTGAAAAACATTGGCAAGACGGTTGCAGAGGAGGAAGGCTACGCGCTTGCTCCCTATTACATGGTCTACATCACCGACGATGGCCAGGTGAAATACACCTTCACCCAGTCAAAGAGGATTCTTGACGTTCTGAAAAAGCATGGCCATGGGCAAAAACAAGCAGATGCCAAGGCCATTGAGCGCATGAACAAACGAACCAGAAACGGCAAAGATATGAGCCATTACCGTTCGCTTTTGGAAACCGCCGTCAGTAGTATCGTAGGCAAGTCAGAAGAGAAGGGCGTAGAAAGCCTGTTCAGTCGTGGGGGAACCAACCTGACCAAGGAGAGTTTTCAGGGGATGGAAGACTTCGAGGTCATCAGCTACATGATTGTGAATACGCCATGACCACAGCTATCACCCTCGATCAGTTCTACCAGAATATGGCCCTGCCGGAAGCATGCGCCCTTGGAAAGCGAATATTCAAAAAGCAGTTTTACGACAACGGCCAGCTAAACGCCGCCGACAAGAAGGCGTTTGTCGAGGATATAGAAAGCATCGAATGGCGTTACACGCTAAAACCCTCAACGATCAATATCCCCAAGCACGAAGACGAAACCCATGAATATCTGGAAGTGGCCATTCTTCAGGTTCTGCTTTCGGCTATGGGGAAAAGCGCACGAATCGCAATGGCCATGCAGAAAGCCATTCCTTATCCGGTTCTGATTGTCTTCGTTTACGGCGGCCAGCTTTCGCTTAACGTGGCGGAAAAGCGAATCAACCGCGCCGACAGCAACAAGATCGTTGTTGAGACCGCACACGATAGCGGATGGATATCCTTGCAGGAACCGGAACAATGGCAGACCGATTTCTTCAATGATTTTCAAGTCACTAATTATTCCTTTCGCAACTTCTTTGACTTCTATAAAGATATGGTGAAGCGGATCATAGCCCTGAACTGCGCCTGTCATACCGGTCAATATTCGCTAGGTACAAGCGTTGATAGGGTGGAAGCTTTGCGGCAGATGGAAAAGTTACAGCAGGAACGGAACGAGACCAGCAACTTGCTCAAAAAAGAAAAGAACCTGGGAACACAGGTTCAACTGAACACACGGATCAAACAGATTACGGATCGCATAGAAGCGATTAAGGGCGAATTATGAGGGGATGCGCATGGAAAAAATGACAAAGCAGGACGGCAAAAGCCTCGATATGGTGAAGGGGAATCTAGAAGCTTTAAAAACCATCTTCCCGGAAGCTTTTACAGAGGATGGCGTTAACTTTGAAACACTGCGGCAGTTGCTTGGCGACGAGGTTGATGATGGCGAGGAGAAATACGGTCTCAACTGGCATGGCAAGAAAAAGGCCCGCCAGATCGCATTGACTCCTTCTCTGGGAACTCTGCGCCCATGCCCGGAAGAGAGTGTCGATTGGAACACCACACAGAACCTCTTTATCGAAGGGGACAATCTGGAAGTCCTGAAGCTCTTGCAGAAAAGCTACGCCAACAAGGTCAAGATGATCTATATCGACCCGCCCTATAACACAGGGAAGGAGTTCATCTATCCCGACAAGTTCCAGGACAATCTTGATACATATCTCAAATATACCGGTCAGAAAGATGATGAGGGGTTCAAGGTCAGCTCCAACACGGAAAGCTCAGGCAGGTACCACACCAACTGGTTGAATATGATATATCCCCGCTTAAAGCTAGCGAGGAATCTTCTTCGGGATGATGGGGTCATTTTTATCTCAATAGATGATAATGAATCTACAAACCTAAGGATAATTTGTAATGATATTTTTGGAGAAGAAAATTTCATTGGGTCATTAATATGGAAACGCCGAGTGTCATCAGCAATGGCTGATAATAACGTTTCATCTGATCACGACTATGTAGTTTGCTATCAAAAAGGCAATCTAAAAGGGTTTGCTGGATTTGAAAAGGATTTCAAAAGATATTCCAACCCAGATAATGATAAAAGAGGTCCTTGGATTTCAGACAATTTGACTGTAGGTATGAATTCGTCAATGCGCCCTAATCAAGCGTATGATTTAGTCGATCCAAAAACAGGTAGTACATACCCATATAATCCTAATCGTGTTTGGGCTTTTATTCCAGAAACGATGAATAGAATGATTGCTGAAGGCAGGATTATTTTCCCGGACGATCCTGCAAAGCGTCCAATGCAAAAACGATTTCAGAATGAGCTTAATAATACACACAACCCTTTTTCTACTTTGATGCTGGATAGAGTAGGGTTAAATACAGAGGCTACCCGGACTATCCAAGATGTAATGGAAAGGAATGTTTTCGAGTATTCAAAGCCTGTTTCACTGCTTAAAACATTAGTTCCGCAAATATGTGTAAGCAAAAACGATATAGTTTTAGACTTTTTTGCAGGTTCGTGTGTAACTGCTCATGCAGTTCTGGACTTAAACAAAGATGGAGATGATAATCTCAAATTTGTCATGGTTCAGCTTCCAGAACCATGTGATGAAAAGTCAGAAGCATTCAAAGGAGGATATAAAACCATAGCAGACATTGGTAAAGAACGTATCCGCCGGGTAGCCGCTAAAATCAAGGAGGAAACTCCGTTATATCAAGGCGATCTTGGATTCAAGGTCTTCAAGCTCGATAGCAGTAACATCCAAACATGGAATCCGGACAGGGATGATCTGGAACAGACGCTTCTGGATCATGCGGATCATCTTGTGGAAGGGCGGAGCGAAGAGGATGTTCTCTATGAATTGCTCCTGAAGCGTGGTGTTGATCTGACCGTACCCATTGAGCAAAAGGAAGTATCCGGCAAGGCTGTTTATAGCATCGGTTATGGAGTGTTGTTCACTTGCCTGGACACCTCCATCAGCCGGGATGATGTGGAAAGCCTCGCCCAGGGGATCGTCGCATGGCATGAAGAGCTGAAGCCGGAGAGCGACACACAAGTGGTCTTTCGGGACAGCGCGTTCGCCGATGACATTGCAAAAACCAACATGACAGCCATTCTTGAACAGAACGGCATCGCTCATGTGCGTAGTCTGTGAGCGGGGATTACTACATGAAATTACATTTTGAAGACAATCTGGAATATCAGCATGCGGCTATTGAGGCCGTTGCCGACCTGTTCAGAGGGCAGGATATTTGCCGGACGGAATTTACCGTTACTTACCAATCCGACGATGGCGCACAAGGCAGGCTTGGCATTGCAGAAAGTGAACTAGGTATCGGGAACCGTCTTCAGCTCCTGGATGATGAAATACTGAAGAATTTGCACGATATCCAGCTCCGTAATGGATTGCCCCCGTCGGACTCCCTTGCCAATGGCGACTTCACCGTCGAGATGGAGACCGGAACCGGCAAGACCTATGTTTATCTGCGTACCATATTCGAGCTGAACAAGCGTTATGGCTTCACCAAATTCGTTATAGTCGTCCCTTCCGTGGCCATCAAGGAGGGAACCTACAAGACACTCCAGATCACGAGGGAGCATTTTGAAAACCTCTTTCCGATAGCCAAAGGCTACGAGTATTTCCTCTACGACTCCGGCAAGCTTGGGCAGGTGCGCAATTTTGCAACCAGTCCTAATATCCAGATCATGGTTGTGACCGTCGGCGCGATCAATAAAAAGGACGTGAACAACCTCTATAAGGATAGTGAAAAAACCGGTGGCGAAAAACCGATTTATCTTGTCCGGGCAACCCATCCAATCATCATTGTTGACGAACCGCAGAGTGTGGATGGTGGCATGAAAGGTCAGGGAAAAAAAGCTCTTGAAGCCATGAACCCGCTCTGCACATTACGTTATTCAGCAACCCATGTAGATAAACATCACATGCTCTATCGCCTAGATGCCGTGGACGCATATGACCGTGAGCTGGTCAAACAGATCGAAGTGGCCGCTCTGGAAGTGGAAGGTGGCCATAACAAGCCTTATGTGAAGCTGGTCTCAACGCACAACAAAAAAGGCTCGATCACGGCCAAGGTGGAGCTGGATGTTCAACGAGGAAAGAACATCCGCCGCGACATAGTGACCGTGGAGGATGGAGACGATCTGGAGCAGGAAACTGGCCGTGCAATCTATGAGAATTTCCGAATAGGAACAATCACCTGTGGGAAGGGTAATCAGTCCTTGGATATCAGCATGCCTGGCGGTGAATACACCATGCAGCCGGGTGAGGAGGTTGGCGGCGTTAATCCAGACGATCTAAAGAGGCTGATGATCCGCCGCACGATCAAGGAACACCTGGACAAGGAAATACGCTTTGCGGCGCAGAAGCGGGAAGTGAAAGTGCTTAGCCTGTTCTTCGTTGATAGCGTCGAATATTACCGAAGCTACGATGAAGACGGGAATGCGGTGAAGGGAAAATACGCCCTGATGTTTGAAGAGGAATACCGCAAGCTGGCGAAACAGGCGGACTACCACACGCTGTTTGAGAAGATCGATCTCGATACCGATGCCAGTGATGTTCATAATGGTTATTTCTCAATCGACAAAAAGGGCGGATGGACAGAAACAGCGGAGAACAATCAATCCAACAGAGACAGTGCTGAACGCGCCTATAACCTGATTATGAAGGATAAGGAAAAGCTTCTCAGCTTTGACTCTAAGCTCAAATTCATATTCTCCCATTCAGCCCTGAAAGAAGGGTGGGATAATCCGAACGTCTTTCAAATATGCGCTCTGCGTGACATGGGATCAGAACGCGAACGGCGGCAAACCCTTGGGCGCGGTTTGCGGTTATGCGTCAACCAAGAAGGCCTTCGGCTCCGTGGTTTTGACATTAATACGCTTACCGTAATCGCAACCGAGAGCTATGAGCAATTTGCAGAGAACCTCCAGAAGGAAATAGAGGAGGATACCGGAATCCGGTTTGGCATCGTAGAAAAGCATCAGTTCGCCACACTGCCCGTGACTGCCGAAGATGGTACGACGCAACCTCTGGGGGTGGAGAAATCAGAAAAAGTCTGGGATTTCCTGAAGGTGAATGACTATCTGGATAACCGAGGGAAAGTTCAGGACAGCTTGAAAACAGCGTTAAAAGAAAACACTCTGAAGATACCAGAGGAATTTAAGGAGCAGGAAGCAGGGATCAAAGGTATTCTGCGCAAACTTGCCGGGAAGCTGGATATCAAGAATGCGGATGAGCGTGTTACCGTCCGGACACGAGAGGCGGTACTGGAGAGTGAAGAGTTTAAGGCTCTATGGGATCGCATCAAGCACAAGACGACTTATCGTGTCGAGTTTGACAATGCGAAACTTATTGAGGATTGCGGAAAGGCCATTTTGGCCGGGCCACCAATTACCAAAACCCGAGCGCAATTCCGTATGGCGGATATTGCTATCGGGAAGGGTGGGGTGGAGGCTAAAGAAACAGCTACGTCGGGATTTACATCGATCAACGAAACCGATATTGAACTTCCGGATTTACTGACGGATTTGCAGGACAAGACGAGCCTGAAGCGGCGGAGCCTGGTCGAGATTCTCACCGGTTGCCGTCGCTTGAACGACTTTATGAAGAACCCGCAGGAATTCATCGAACTAGCGACGGAGGCAATCAACAGGATAAAACGCCTTGCGCTTGTTGACGGCATTCGATATCGGCGTGTCGGTGACGATCACTACTACGCCCAGGAGCTTTTTCAGCAGGAAGAGTTGACCGGATATCTCAAGAATACTCTGGAAACGCAAAAATCTGTTTATGAGCGTGTCGTTTACGATTCCGCCGGTGTTGAAAAACGCTTTGTCGAAGATTTGGAAGGGAACGAGGCGGTCAAAGTCTACGCCAAGCTCCCCGGCTGGTTCAAAGTGCCGACGCCGCTTGGCACATACAACCCTGACTGGGCGGTTCTGGTGGAAATCGACGGGCAGGAAAAGCTCTATTTCGTTGTCGAGACCAAGGGCAGCAATTGGTGGGACGATCTGCGCCACAAGGAAGGGGCCAAGATCAAATGCGGTGAAAAACACTTCGCCGTGCTGGCCGAAGGCGACAACCCGGCCAAGTACATTAAAGCCACCTGCGTCGATGACATGATGAAGAATGGTTGAGGGATATTAGAAATGATGGAAGATAATAAGCCACTCAATGTGCAAGTCACCTCCAAAGAAACACCCACTCTTTTAAATACTGACCGCCTTCGGTTGCACTTGAAAGAAGATGGATTGGCAGTGGCTTTACTTGACGTATGGCTTGATGATCCAAAACTCGATAATCAGGCGCGTATGCTTCAAATTATCGATAGTTATCATAAAAAAAAGCAAGTGAACGATGGCTAGGCCCCAACTACGAAAAATTGAAATCCAGGGATTCCGTAGCTTTGGCTCTGGGAAACAATCATTTGAATTATCCCAAACTGTATCGGTCCTTTGGGGTGGGAATAGCCAAGGTAAAACGAGCCTTGCCGAAGCTATTGAATTCCTTTTTAGTGGCCAAATCGCCCGTCGCGAGTTGCTAGCCAGTACGAAGGACGAGTTTTCAGACTCACTCCGAAACGCTCATATCCCTAATACACTCCCTGTTTTTGTATCCGCTGAAATAGTATGTGCTGACGGAAAAATAAGGCAATTAAAGCGCGTATTGAGCGAGGATTACAAGAAAGGAAACCATGGATGTATCAGCACACTGGAAATTGATGGACTTCTTTGCCTAGATGGCGATATTGAAACAAAATTGGGTATTAAGCTCTTCCAAGCACCCCTAAGCTCACCAGTGCTGGCCCAACACACTCTTGGATATATATTTTCCGCTGGCCCAAATGATCGCTCCACCTATTTTAGGGCTGTGCTGGATACACAGGATTTAGAAGATTTCCGTGCGGCTATTGCCGCCCTATCAGAGTATATTCCCACACCAGTCCTAAAAGAAAATGGACTCTTGCATGCTATCGAGATCATACCAGAGCTGGGTAATACAAGCAGTGCCATACGGAAATCCAAATCGCTGTCCAATTTAGAGAATAGTTTACTTGATGCAACAACTGCTCTCCTAACCAGCCTGGGGCTTAATCCACAAGATCAGCTTGCGGCACAGGCTATACAGATCGAGGAGGAGTTAATAAAAAGACGTGCAAAGTCATTTCCCCTCGATCTGTTTACCAAATCCTCCTTCGTGCCATGGGATAAGAATTCAGGTAGCTTGGATCAACACATTAAAATATTTTACGAGGAACGCGCTAAAATTGACGTGGAAACCCGAAGACTTGTCGATTTATTCAAGATGGCTTTGCTATTGCCTGAAGCCAGTAATGAGCCTGAAGTAGCAAACTGTCCATTATGTGGCACGATTGACGCTTTAACGCCAAAGCGCATCCATGCGATACGCGAACAGGTTAAAGATACAGAAATATACCAAGCGGCCGAGAAAGATATCTGTCAAACTCTACAAGCAATATCAACAAGGTTGTCTTCCTTGACTACAGCTCTGGATTCCTCTTTGCCAAAATTTATTTTGGAACAACCACAGGCCAGACGTGCAAAAGGATTTACCGTAACCCGCATGCGTGACCTCGTGAATGATGCAGCCATGGTTACAAATTGGCTTGTTCCTACACGCCAAATTATCCGTGCTTCAGTAACCTTTAGAAAATCAATTATCGATGCACAAACAACTATCAATACTGTCATAGACAGTCTAGATATATGGAACGATAAAACATCGATAACCCGTGCACTCGATAAAGTTAAATCAGCTCAAGATGTATATGCACAAAGCATCGATAATTATACGCAAGTGGCAGAGTTGCTCGTCGGGCCACTGAAGAGTGCTGTTGACCAAAGCACGAACACTAAAGGCTGGGAAGAACTGGCCAAGCTGGCACACAGTCCTACCGCCTTGTGGAATGCACTTGTAGAAACGGCCACGTATGAGCAGAAGAAGAAAGACCTTAACAGGGCACTCAAGGAAATTGACGCTGGCAATGGCAGGGTTGCGGATGATAAATTCGCCGATATGAGCACAGAAGTTAAAAAATGGTGGGATTATTTGCGACCTGATGAAACAACATTCTTTGATGCTGTGCAACGGCGTAGCACAAAAGCACGGCGAAATATTGACATTAAAGTCGGCCTTTCTGCTACTGAAGATCGTAGCAATCCGGCATTCCGAAATGCTGTTGCCGTATTTAGTCAATCGCAATTGCATTGCCTTGGTCTTTCGATGTTCCTAGCCCGAGCTGTGCAAGCTAAAACGGGATTCATTGTAATGGATGATCCTGTTTTGACTAGCGATGACGATTTTAGACCTAATTTTGCTTCAACTGTCATCGAGGGTCTGTTGAATGAAGGGGTGCAATCCATAATTCTGACACAAGATCATTCGAGCTGGAAAGATATTGGACATCGTTGGGTACACCGCGATGTTGCCCAATTTCAAATTGTGTGCAACAACCCACTTTTGGGAACTGAAATCAGAAATCAGAATGATGGTCTTGCTACTATGATTGCAAGGGCACAGCCATTTGTTAAATCACACGACCTTGACCAACAAAAAACAGGTGCTACCCAAATACGATTATCTATCGAACGTTTCGGTAAAGAAATTCTTGTACGGAAAAGTCGCCTTGACGGTAACCAGATAGCTTCCATAACTGACTATGACGGAAAGAACTTCGGTGAATTCAGTAATTCTGTTTATGCCCTTCTCACAAAAGACCCTGCTCATCCAGGCAAGCTGAAGGCTGCGCATTCATACGTTACGCCAGGGGCACACGACGATACTCCTCCATCGTCAGGCAAGCTTTCAACGGCACTTGGAGACCTGAAGAAAATGAAGCGCGACTATCTAGACTCATAAAGACGGCAACCGCTAAGGGTAAGTCCCCTTTTCAAACATGATAAAATACATTATCACGTTTAAAAGAAAGAAACATTGTCAAGGTCTGAAGACTCAATAGCAATATCATGCAGGACAATGATATCCTTGATCCGGCCATGTTTTCTCCGCCCACCTGGCTTTGATCACACCTCTCCTAATGAAGTTTTTTTCCATTATGCTCAAAATATCGCATCATGGTTAACTGCGCCGCGCAAAGGTATAGCTAGAAATTGGAAATGCTTTTCTGTCGTCAATGTGAGAAAGCCATATGTAAATCTGGAATTTCCCATATACCTGTCATTGAATGGATTACATTGCCAGACGGATAATTACATGACCTATGATTCATATACAAAACATACAAAACCCTAATCCAAAATGAAATCGCCAGAGTTTTGTATGTTTTGTATACGTGTATACGCAAAGGCCTTTCCAAAAAGATAGGGGGCGCGAGCCCCCCATCGTTTGGCTTACCAGTCCACTGCGAGGGCGGGGTTTACCTCATAAATTTGACTTGGGCGCCCTGGCCGTGTCTCGCTGGGCAAATCCCGGATGATATAGCGGTCAGCCAAGATTTTCAGGCTGGAATCCATCGCTGAGGCTTTATTAAAATATCCCTGCATAGCTTTGAAAGCATCACGCTTTGTAAAACTTTTCAGGTGCATTCGTTCTATCCATCGCCATATCCTGGTGGCGCCCTCGATGTCAGGATCGGCGCCCATTATGTTAAAAGCTGCCAGGGCATGTTCTGCAAGGGCTTCCATCAGCCTGGTTGATCTTTTCATGGTGTCTGCATTGACATGATTTTCCCAAGGTGAGCTTTGTGCGTATTGCACACAATGGAATAATCCAGCAATCCTGGCCACAGCTCCGGGGAGCTTTGCCGCCCAGTCACGGATGTGCTCATACTTCATACCTTCCATAAGGTCAAGCTCAATGTTTTTCGCATATTCATGCCAGATTATTGAAGCGTCATCTGACAAATACAAAACATACAATTCATCACCGGAATTAAGATTGAGAAGACTATTGATCCCGTCATGATACGCAGACTTAATATTATCCGGGATTGGCCTTGTTATATGGCTGCGAGTCCCTAGTGGACTTCGTGGCAACGCGTAAATAAATCGTGCCAATAGGCCGCGCCCACGAAATTCCGGAGTATCATTGAATCTATGCAAAACGGAAGGCTGAGGACTGATGCCAATAGTTAACGCTGGTTGATTCAAGATAACCGATGGTCTTGATCCCCGGTCCACACGCACCGACCCGCCAGCATGGCCTTGCAGAAAAATGTCAAGGTTGGCCGCCCCTTTGCTGTATCGTCCCGCCATGATGCCGAATATCCCGGCTTCATCGGAGAACAGGGCGGCCCTTTCGTTGTGATCAGCCATGAACGCGCCAAGCTTTTCCGGAGTGATATCCTGGACGAACACCCGTGGAGGCGTTAATACAGCTGGCAATGTGGCTTCCATTATGGCTAACTCGTTCTGAGCTTTTTCAAACTTATCCCCCTCCAGCTTGGCCACTGTTTTCCGCTTTTGTTCTATTGCAGCTTCCAGCGTTTTCCGCTCCGATATTGACCGCTCAATATCCGGACGCATTTCCTTTTCTTTGGCCGCCTCCCACTCCACCAGGGGAGCAGTCATATGTCCCACAATGGCTGTTTTGCGATTGCCGCTTTCCAGCGCCGGGCAAACAAATAATGAGAGCGGCTCTTTATAGCCCGATTTGACTTCAATCTTCATTTTCCCCTGCACCGCGCAGGCCACCACGGCCACACCAAACAAAGCTGATAGCGCTTGGGGCGTCTCTGTGAACTCGGATACTGCCTCAACCATATCCCGAAGCCAGCCTGGTAAGGAGTCAATCGGGATGTCAGGAAGTTCCTGGTGGTCAAAACATACGGGAGCGGGCCAATCGGTACTTTTGCTTTCCGGATTGGCGAGTGGCAGTGAATCGAAATCATCATTTGTGACGTCCGGATTCGCCGATAGCCAGTCAACGCAATCGCCCTTCTCTGGCAAGATCAGCCTAGCAATATCCACCACTTCAACACTGGCCGCTAAACCCTCTAGTTTGGCTGCCACGGCCTTGGCATATTGCTGGCCTGATTTATCGTTGTCTGGCCATATCACACAACGACGGCCTTTTAACGGCTCCCAATCCGCACCATTGGTGGAAGTCGCCCCGCCGCTGGTGGTGGCCAGCAGGCCAATGGCGGCCAGGGCTTCTGCGCATTTTTCACCTTCCACGATCCAAACGGTTTCGCTGTGATCGGCGGCCAGAAGCTCCGGCAGGCGGTACAGTGGCTTCCCGCCTTCGATTTTGGGTTCATTCGTGTACCACCGCCCACCCTCTTGATGAAGAGGTATATATCTTTTGTCGCCGTCTGCCTTTTCAATACGAAGGCGATTAAATACTTGGTCATCCCCGAAAACATAGGGATAAATCCCGGCCACCTGCTCGCCTTGGTTACATTGCTTGTTGGCCATGGCCTTGACCTCTGACGTGATATAATACGTCGTGAGTTTTTCCGTAGTATTGGGGGTCGTGTTCATAGCACGCCCCCGATCTCTTTAACAGTATCCCGGAAGTTTAAGCCGTATCGCTTCATATGAAAATCCACGATCCCGCCACCCTTCGCGCCGCAAGCAAAACACTTGAAAGCGCCTGTTTCCAGATTCACTGAAAGACTTGGCCGGTTGTCATCATGAAAAGGGCATAAGCCCAAAGCCCAGCCGCTAGTATTGGCTTGCCCTAGCTTCTGGACGTTGGCCGGGTAATAATCCGCCGGACTGGGAAGTGACCGGCGGTTGAATCGTTTATACTTACTTCTCATAATTCACAGCCTTTCCGGCGCCCAAGCCGTCATCGGACGTACTTGCGCGTTCGTTCGAAGCAAGCCACTTTTCGATGTCGCCACGGCGATAACGAACATTCCGCGCAATCTTGAGATACTTAGGCCCTCCGCCACACCCGCGAAGTTTGATTAAAAGACTCGGAGTAACCGCCAAAAACTGGGCCGCCTGTTTCGTGGTCAAAAGCTCGTTTTCTGAAATCATCTTTTCGTTCCATCAAGTAATGTTGATAATCAACGGCAACCGCGCCGCTTAAAGGATATAAAATCACACTCTCGATGATATAAAAAACTACCATTTCTATTTATGGTAGGTTTGTTTTTGAGGTAGGTTTATTCGAGCGTGTATTGGAGCGGGTTTTATGTGATACCTATCTTGAGAATATTTCGATCCGAGGTAGGTTTTAGAGGGAAAAGGTAGGTATTAATTTGGCGATTCTTGCTTTCGCGGACGGCCATGCGGCTTTTTACCGGTTTGCCGAATAGTTTTTTTGAGCGTAATATCTGAATATTCGTGAACTGGAAACTGCGTTCTATCTTTATATTTGCCCTCCCGATAAAGGCGGATTAATTCGTCATGAGTTGAGCTGGGATTTTCCTTCACAAGGCGATTGAGAACACCAAAGCGTTCCGCCGCCTTGGCTTGGCGTGTCTGCTTCCCTTTGACCGGCGATTCGATGCGCCACATGGATTCCTGCGCCTGGGCTTTGCGATTCTTCGGAAAAAGGAAGGCGGGCTGTTGGTGAAGGCGCTTTGCTAGGTCTTTCAATATATCGCGGGATACCTTTGTTTCATACAGAAACATATCCTGCCATATCATCCTGCCATCGATGACTGTTGGTTGTCCTGCTTGCTTTCCTATGTTCAAAAAGGCCTTCGCTTGCAGGTTCATATGATTACTATATGGTCTTGCATAGTTTTCAGATAATGGCGATTCAGCATATTCGCGACTATCCAAAGCGCCAATAATGAGGGAGAGTATTTTTCCGACACATAATGGGATTTCGCTCTCTCTCAAGGGCGATACTTTTATTCCTCCAATATGTTGTGGCGGCGCAAAACCACACCAAAGAAAACATACCTCGTATAGAGTAAAAGATCCATCAACCTTCAACTGTTCATAGTCATTATCGGTCAGTGGCTTCAGCATCGCGCCCTCCTTCCGGCGCCCTGAAATAAGATATTGACCGGCGGGGCTGGTTCAGGAAAGCCAGCTTTTCGGGGATCAACCTAGCCGGTCAAAGTGTAGCAAAAATAGCATGAATAGCAATTGCAGGCCGCCAAAGCGAATTATCGCGCCAAGGCTAGCGGATGCCGTTAAGTCAATCTATTGGCAGTAATGGCAGTGGCTTTACCTTAGGTATTTAATCAATCCCGCCCGCTTTCTTGAATGGCAGAACGTCCGCGCCACCTTTTCGCCCGGCCCGTGTAAGGATTGCGTCCGTTATCCTTTGCATGGGCGCCCTTAGCCTTTCCGCGTCGTGAACTATATAGCCCTCCGTCACGTCTCCGGCCTGCTTGTGGTTCAATAATCGCTTCAAAGCGTATCCGCTTATGTCCAGGCTTTCCGCCACCGTGGCGAATGTCCGCCGCAAGTCATGGACAGTAAACTTCACCCCAGATATGGCTGTTATCTTCTTCATTTGGCGCCGGGGCTCCATAAGGTGGCCGGTTTTGCTTCTATCTGGGAATACATATTCACTTGATAGGTTCGCACCACGGCGCCGGTCCAGCATTTCATAAACCATATCGCTCATGGGCAAGGTTAGCGGCTGGCTGTTCTTTGTGTCCGTTATGGTGAAGGTCTTTTCTGCCATATCAACATCGGCCCATTTCAAATGGGCCGCCTCTTGCCGTCTTAATCCCGTAAAGAGAATCAATTCCAGATAATCCGGGACAACTTCCGTTGTCTTTGTGCTTTCCATCAATTCGCTTCTTAGCGCGTCCAGAGCGTCAAGAAACACGCCAAGGCTTGAATCCTTAATGTAGGTCCGTTTCCTGTCCACTTTATACCAAGCTCGTGTTTCGGAAAGACGCTTGACGGGATTTACCTGCAATAGCGGCTGGCCATCGTTTGTTTCGTATTTTGCCATCGCGAAATTGAAAACCGCCCGCAATACCCTCATGGCCTGATTCCCCTGGGCGGGGCCGTGATCCTTGGCGATATCAGCATGGCGTTGTTGAATCATGTTCTTAGTAATTCCCCTTACCTGCTTCCCCAGCCAATCGCCAAACCGCTTTTCCACTTGGTACCTATAATCAAGAACTGTCCGGGGCTTTAATTGTTTCCGCGCCATCATATATTCATCAAACGCTTCCCTTAACGTCACCTGGGCCGCTCTGGCCGCTTGCTTTTCCGCCATGGGGTCCACGCCCTGGGTCATTTCCGAAAGCCGTTGTAATGCCATTGAGCGGGCTTGGTCCGGAGTTAATTTCCCATGCTTCCCTAAGGTAACCCTTACTGAGCGGCCTGATACGCGTGATTGAACAACATACACCTTCCCGGAAGGAACAACCTTTACACCGAAGCCTTGCAAAGCCTTATCCCAATAAAAGACCGATTTCCCCGGCTCTGTAACGGGGGGAAGACCGTCAACCGCCGATTTTGTGATCTTCATTTTCGCCATTTCCGCCTTGCCTCCGATAATCGGTTTCTGCTTACTAGAAATCCTAGTAAGCGCCTAGTAAGCGCCGCGTGGAAATATGTAGGGCTGGCTGTACAACCCTGTATAACGGAACATCTTCAAATAATGGCGTAAATAAAGGCGATTGTCAACTATGTGGATATTTATATCACTGGGTAAAACCCAGTAAACCGGGCCATATTCAAATTCCTAATCCGTAGGTCGCAGGTTCAAATCCTGCCGGGGGTACTTTTTCTACTGTATACCAAAAACGCCGCTTCTCCTCTCCGCCAATTCTGAAGACGGGGAACACGTAAGCGTTCCTCCATGACAGAATCCACTTTCCACGGCGTCCACACCTCCTGCTGGTTAAACAGAAAGTGTAACGCATGACTCCGGTACGATATGTCACCTATGTCTCGGGTAGCTCAGAGACTCTTTACTCACACAAACGGGATGGTGCGGTCCTCCCCGGCTTATCCGATTTTCCAAGCCGCTGTTGTTCGCGTCCACCCCGATGGCGCAGACTACGTGCAGGGCCCTCAAGAAAGAGCGCAACATCCTTTAAACTCCATGATAAATATGGTAGAATCCGCGCATTGCATCTCTGATGCTAGGTGGGGCGAATGGTTATCCAGGTCAAATGGTATTTCATTGCCGCGAGATTGGCGGCGATCCTCGTAGCCTGTGTGTATAATTATGGATGAAGTCATGAGCAGAAATGCACTCCTTTATATTCTGGTTGCCATGGTGGCTGTTCCTCTGTTCATTCTGAGCAGTTGCGGAAAGATACAGGACAGGGAGCCTACTGTAGCTCCTGGCGCATCCGCTGGTCCCGGAACAGACCAGCCTGGGACAGGCCAGCCTGGGACGGGATCTTCCAATTGCGGACCCGACCAGAAGATGGAGAACTACAAGGCTGTGTGGGTGTATACCAATTGCTCGCCTCCCGCCACCTTGCTGATCAATCCGGATACGGAAAGCGACAATGGGACGCCGCTGAAAACTCTGGATGTAAACCGAGGGATGATCTCCTTTCGATATAGCGGCATGCATAATGACATGATCCCCAGCAATCCCACTTTCGCCTTGTTCTTCAAATCCAGGGGTTGGGAAGGTTATGAAGCTAACTGGCAGTGGATGACCACGAAGCAGGGGGGCAAGTTCCTGCAGCACAGGCTGGTCTCCCAACGGTTCGATGGCACCTGCGGCAGACGTTATTGTGAGGTGTGGGAAGCTATAAACGAGTTACAATTCTTCGACGAAACCGATGTATTTCAATGGGACTGCCAGTGGGATACATCCGCCAGTAAAATCGCCTGCGTGGTTGTGAAGGTTGGCGATCCGAAGATCATGTTCAGCTTGCAGACAGATCCGAAGGGCCCGTTTTTCATCCTGACATACCTGGGCCTGGGCAATGGCGCATACGATGGGGACAAGTACCTGGGCTACCAGGGGCAACTATCCGATGTGAAGCTGACTTTCTTCGAGGCCCCCTGAGAGATATTTGAAGGCTGTTAAATATCTCCATAGACGCTGACAATCCAATGTGAGGCATCAGACTTTTCAATGGTTGTCTGTGTCGTGGCATTTACGATCGGTTGACATTTTCCCCGGAGGCATGGATTTTTGGATACTATTTTTCCATACACTATCCAGGCGTTTTCTGATTTGACGACCGGCACACATTGCTCGTTACCATCTTTGGATCTGAACGAAATATAGGTCGTTTGCGGATTGCGCTCCCCGCTGGAGAAGCAACGGTCCTCGTGTCTGGCAGGATAGCTCCACCCAGGTTTCCTCTGGTAAAAAACGCGTATAGATCCTTAGCCGAAGGAGACGATAGAATCTGGATAGACTGGACCTCTACTGATACCGCAATCTCCGCCGACGCGGAATGCGCCTCCCGCCAATGCGCTGACATGATGGTTAACACCAGAATAAGCACTGTTCCGCACTTTACACTAAACATCATACTACCTTGGACGGGTAATACCCGAGTGCCATTAGCTACCGCATATCTTATGCCATAATATGCTTTCAGTAGACATTATTATATCTAACGGAAAATGGTGGGATTACTAAAGATCGGAAATTCCGGAGAGGTGCAACCAGAAGAGGTGTACTATTTATAATAGGACTCGAATCCTAATAGTTAGATATTAATGGGTCCATTATGGTGCTCTGATTCGGGTCTGAAACCTGACTGAACTGGCTGTCATAGAATGACTATAGAATGACTATTGATTATGGAAGGCGCCCTGCGCGTCACTGTAAAAGGTTAATAAGATAGGCCTTAGGGCCTTTCTGGTGGGAAATGACTGAAGTGTGCTGGTCAAACGCCCTCACCCCCCGCTACCGCCTCCGGAAAACCACTTCCCCCCCTATCATCGCCATATGACACACCGCCGCCGGGTCCAATGGGTGGCTGGAGTAGACCGCCACGTCCGCGTCCTTCCCTCGTTCCAGCGTGCCTGCGCGGCGGGCGATCCCCAATGTGGCGGCGGGAGTGGTGGTGATCGCCTTGAACACCTCGTCGCGGTGGGCGCCATGGTCGCGCACCAGCTTGATCGCCTCCTGGCGCAGCTCCTGGATGGGAATCACCGGGTGGTCCGTGATCAACGACACGATGCACCCGGCCTTTATACAGCGGGAGGCGTTATCGCGCACCAGGTCCTTTAGCTCCACCTTGGAGCGGCCGGTGGTGGATGGGCCAAGGTTCAGCGGTATCCTTTTTGCCGCCAGGATGTCGGCTATCTTGTATGCCTCGGTTCCATGCTCGATAACGATTTTCATCCCAAACTCCCCGGCGATCCGCACTGCGGTCATGATGTCGTCGGCGCGATGGGCGTGGACTCGGGCCGGTTTCTTCCCGCCGATGACAGCCTGCAGCGCCTCCATCCGCAGGTCCAGCGGCGTTTCGCTTTTTTTCTTTTTTCTTTTCTCACGATAGTTTTGCGCCTCCACCAGGGCTGTCCGCATCAGGGCTGCGATCCCCATGCGGGTCATGGGAGCCTTTTTCTGGCCACCGTACACCCTTTTCGGATTCTCGCCGGTGGCCATCTTCTGGCCGATGTCCTGATCCACGATCATCTCCTCCACTGTGCGACCGCGAGTCTTCACCACGCATGCGGCCCCGCCGATCACGTTGCCGGAGCCGGGAGTGATCATGACGGAGGTGACACCATCCGCCCGGGCCTCGGCGAATGCGGGGTCCTCCGGGTCTATGGAGTCTATGGCGCGCACATGGGGAGTAACGGGGTCTATCATCTCGTTACCATCCTCGCCCATCTCACCGGAACCCTCGGCGTATACGCCCAGATGTGTATGAGCGTCTATCAGGCCGGGAGAGGCGGTCATCCCGGTGATGTCGATGGTCTCGTATTCGTTTTGGGGGTACCCGCGTTCGGCCCCGGCGTATTCTATTTTCCCCTCTTTAATGAGTATCAAACCCTTCTGCGCGATCCCTTTCGGCAGGATGACCGAGCCGCCGCGCAGGGCGATTTTATTTGCTTTAGCTTTCATGTGAACCATCTCCCTTTCGTCCGGGTATTGTATCAGGTTAGGGACGGGGATAGGAGAGGGCGACGGCTACTCATAAGGGATCGACAGATACGTACTTACCTCCTTGGCTGAACAGCCTTGGATTGAATTTTCCAATTAAATATCATCCTCCCATCTTCCTCACCACTTGGGCGACCTTGGCCGCTACCCTCTCCGGTGATTTCATGATCGCGCTTTCCCAGATGCGCACAACTTTCCATCCCGCTTTTTTCAGGTTCGCGTTCACTCGCCGATCCCGCTCCATGTTGCGCTTTATCTTCGTCAGCCAATAGGAACGGTTGCTCACCCCTGCCAGTTGTTCCTCCAGGCTTTTATGTCCCCGCAGTTTCCACTGATTGCCGTGCCAGTAGTCTCCGTCCACAAACACGGCCACCCTGGCGGAGAGGAACAGGATATCCGGTTTCCCCGGGAGAGCGCTCCCCTGGCTGCTCCCCCCCAGCCGGTAGCGCAATCCCATGGCGAACAGAGCCTTGCGCAGAGCTATCTCCGGTGTAGTATCCCTGCTTTTCACAGCGGCCATGATGGCGCTGACGCTCTTTGTGTCTCTTGGCATGGTATAGAAAGGGTAGCACAAGGGGATGGATGGCTGAATCGTCCGCTGGGGGCGCCGAAGAAGCCACAGACGCAATGCACCGATGTTTAGTTGGGGGATTCCTTGACTGGCACGGAAAGGGTTCCTCCACCTCGGATAACGACTGCTGTCACGATCATCATCACGAATAGAAACAGAAAGACAGTCGACTCATGCCTGGAGACCAGAAGCCCCGCGGAGACACCTCCCACGAAGGTGCCCATGAACTGGCTGAAGTTATAGACGCCGATTATCGATCCCTTGTGGGTGGGATCCGCCAGCTTGGAGACAGCGGAGGGTAATACAGCCTCCAGCACGGAGAAGGCCGTGAAGAAGATGGAGAATCCAGCCAGGGTGTATGGCAAAGTGGTTCCCAACCCCAGGATAAGGTATGCCACGCATAACGATATCAGCGATCCCGCGATCACGCCCCGGGCCCCGCCAGCATCGGCTTTTTTGGCGGTGAGCATCATGGCCACGGCGCCCATTATGCTCAGTGGCAGGTATATCTTCCACAGTTGGCTGGTCTCAAACCTCTCCGCGAGCCGGAGGGGAACCACGAAAAAAGTGGCTATCATGGCCATGTTGACCATGAAGCCGGTCATGTTCAGGCGAAGCAGGTCCGGCTTGGCCGCGTGTTTGATTATCACCCTCGGGTCGAGGGTATTGAATTCGGTTTCGTGGTTATCGGCTTTCTTTTTTTCCGGCACCAGGAAAAGCGTCACAATCAGGGCCCCAAAGCAAAACAGCACAGCCAGCCAGAAGAGAAACCGGATCCCGGTGGCCCCGGAGATGATCGGACCGAAGATCATCCCCATAACGATGCTCCCTCCCACGGAAATCCCCAGAAAGGCCATGGCGGTGCTCCTGTGGGAGGGCTCCGTCAGGTCCGCCACCCAGGCGAAGCAGGCGGAGGCGATGGCCCCGCCCCCCTGGAGCATTCGCCCGGCGATGAGAACATATATGTTGTCTGTCAAGGCGCATATGGCGCTACCAAACCCGAAAAGAATCAGGCCGAACGCCACCACCTTTTTTCGTCCTATTCGGTCGGAATAATATCCGAATGGAATTTGCAGCATGGCCTGAGTGAATCCGTATACGCCGAAGGCCAGCCCTGCTAATAGCGCGGAGGAGTGGGGCAACTGCAAGGCGTATATACTGAAAACCGGAATTATCATCGATAGCCCGAGCATACGGAGGGCAATCACGCCGGAAAGACCCGCGATCGACTTTTTCTCTAATGAAGTAAAACCAGCCATAAGTAGATAAATGGAGTATCGGATTTTGGAGACAAAGGATGTTAACCCGATATGAGGGAAAAGACCATTTAATTTGTTCGTATTTCAGTCTCATCGAGGGCTGATGGAAAGACTCCTTTTCGATAGCGCTCCAGCCAGGCCGGGCGGAGGCCTGACATTATTGCCCCCTCGCGCAATATTACATGTATACAGGAACCCAACAATATTGCAGGCTGATATGCCGCCTGATAAAGACTCCCAGGACCGATATGACGCTTTGACTCGCAATCCCAGGGCATTGGCCCACCCACACGGAGCTTTCTGGTCGAACAGCTTAGGGATGGTGGAAGATGCGTCTGCGCGCTACAGACGTTGGTCAACGCTAATATATCGACTCTGTCACGCCATTTGGCTGCCCTGAGAAGCACCGGTGTTGTTGTTGATTACCTTCATCGGCTTTATCTTCTATGCTTTTGCACGGGGTATCCCCTCCTTCCGCGACGGTTCGCGCTCCCCCGGCGATCATGGGGTGGACAAGAGATGGAACTTCCTATCTAAATACCAATAGCTCTCTCTGTATTGGTTTCGTGGAGAGGAAATCCACGGACCCGGGTTCACACTACCTCGGTTTATTACATTGCTCCTTCAGTGGGATAGATTTCGGGATGGGTCTATATATGACATTTCTTGCCCTCCGTCCAACAATTTGTGCGATATAAATCACACTTTAACCGCCTCTCTTCTCTTCGCTAGTTATGTCGCGGTAACTGCACAAGATACAACGACATATACTCGCCTTTTAGAACGAATTGGCATGATATATGCCTCTATATGGATACAGGAGTATGAATGAGATGAGACATGGAAGGCATGAGGGAAAGGGAAAACTGAGCCGCAATGCGCTTATGTCCATTTTCCTGGAGGAAGCCCGAAGAATATTGGATGACGACCAATCCGCCAGATCAGCGGCGGAAGAGGCTATACGCAACTTTTTGCGGAATTATCCGCAAATGTTCGAATCCGACTGACGGCTTGATATGGGCGGGCAGACGAGCCATGGGAGAAAAACCTTTGGGGTTTGCTGACTGGGCAGGCAGGGCCAACCCACCCCCGATTCCGCGGCCGTGACATCCCCGGAAGAGGAGACCTTCATATACGGTGCGAACCGAGGATACCGACATGCAACCATGTCTAGCGGCAAAGCCGCTCCAGCGCGCCCCACGCGGTGGAGTCAGACCACCTTGCGGACCAACGCCATGTCCTCTTCCGATGGCTCAATGAACTCGACACCGATCTCGATAGTACCATCGTCGTTTTTATGGTAGTGGGCCAGCTTCCCCTTTATCCGGACCACATCATCCTCAATTCCCAATGCGACATTTATGGGAATCTCGAAAGGCATGGCGGCGGGAAGCTCCATCAGAATACCCCCTTCGGATACGTTGATGGACCTGCCCATGCTCGGTGTGCCCTGGGCGCCACCCTCGGTGAACGGGGTCACCTCGGTAAACAGCAGCTTGGCCACTCTCTGGCTTTTTCTGGTCTTGCTCATTGCTTTCATTCACTCCACCTCCTTAACAGACCCACTTCTACGTATAATATTGGTCTAATCCACCAGATATGATTATATATTATAAAAAGTCTCCCATGTACCAAGGGCATGGGATGACGTGGCGATCAAGGATTCCTTGCGCCTGGCTTCAATGGTTCCAGGAGCAAGCTGCGGAATTATGCTCAAAAAGCTATCCGGGGCGCCATCTTCACTTGGCGGAGCCGGCTTTTTCTTCTAGTTTATCAGTCAGTTTGACGAAATTCTCTGGTGTGAGGGGGAATCCGAATTTCTCCACCAGGTCGGCCCCCGGTGAATGAAGAAAGTTATCGATCTTCTTCTTCAGATCGAAAGGCGCGGATTTGTCCAGCATGTAGTGGCTTAGAAAATTGGCAAAATGCACTATGGTGGAAAGCTCCTGACTCTTGTCATCTTCCCAGGGATTGTGGTGGAATCTGATGCCACCGACCAAAGCTGGAGGAAGACCCCATTTCTCCAGTATCCTCGCCCCGACCTCGGCGTGGGTGGCGCCGAACTCCGATTTCTCCAGCTCCCATATATCCTTGTCCTCGCTGGAGGTTTGGGAGACCAAGCCTGAAAAGGATCCCCAAAAGGAACGGGACAGCAGCAAAAAACCCACATCGTGGATAAGACCCGCCAAGTAGAACATGGCGCTGTCGCTCTGACCCATCTCCTCGGCCAGAACCCTGGCCACCTGCCCGGTGAGCACACTATGATCCCGCATGCGAATCAGATACACATAGCCGTCGTCGGCTCCGGTGGAAAAGTAGCTGGAGGTGGCCGATTTCATGACCAGTTCCGCCAGTTCCTTGATGTTCAGGATTTCCGACGCCTGGTTGATAGAGCTAACGGCGCCAGCGCGTCCGTTCTCCGGGGAGTTGGCCACTTTCATCACGTTTGCGGCAATGGCGGGATCCCGCTCGATGATGGAAACCATATCCCGGAACATGAAAGCGCTGCTGTTGGCAAGTTCAATAAGTTCCAAGGCCGCATCCGGCAGGATGGGAAAAGAGACCAAATCAGAAATGGCCTTTTCAAGCTGCTCGTTCAACTCACGCTCCTAGGAGGTAAACAGTCTTAACTTAATTTTTTCGACGCTTCCCGCATTTCCCAATTACTTCCAGGTCAAGCGCCCTTTCAACTTCAACGGGGTGAACAGCTGGGGATATCGTGTCTCCACCCGGTTTTAATACCCTACTCGTTGTATTTTAACATATTTGCTATATATCGCCTACAAGCAAAAGCGGCGGAACCACGGGAGCTGCCCTTGCCGAGAACCACAGCCCAACCATAAAACCGCCACGGTGGGAACCGCCACGGCGGGAACCATCGCGACTGACACCATGGCCCCCATTCCCCTCTCGTCTGTTAAAACAGTGTGTATATAAACGGCGCCACAACCGAACTTTCTGTCAGAATGATCAACGCGCCAAGGGCCAAAAGGGATATTATCACCGGCAAAAGCATCAGCTTTTTGCGGACTTGCATATACTCCCAGAACTCCTGCAAATCGCTATTCGGTTCTTGCTTGTCTTCTTCCATATTTTCCATTATTGACCTCCGTTTACAATTTACCACAGTCCCACGCCTTTTCAAAGCCGCCATGGCTACCCCTTTTCATCACCGCATCTCTTTGTCATAATGGTCATAATCCGAAACAAATTAAATCCGACTACAGCGCAATGACACTACAAGCGGCTTTCTGGTTCCCCCGATATAGACTTCCCGCGCCGATCACCCGGAAGCGTTTCTACATTATCTTTGCCCTATCCATGGCGCTGGTCATGATGGCCGCCGTCACGTTCATGAGCGGCGCCTCGAAACAGGAGATCACCACGGCCAACGGTTTCACCTGGTGGGAGAGGGGCGCCGAAAAGCCGCTGCTCGATTCACCAGCGCTGCCACATTCATTTATCTGGCCCATAACAAGAGTAGATGTTTCATCCCCATTTGGCATACGAGATGGGCAATGGCATAGAGGAGTTGACCTGCGCGGGCCAAAAGGGACCCCAATCCTGGCGGCGGCAGGGGGAGCGGTGGTCTATTCCGGCATGGGTGAGGCAGGTTATGGTAATACAGTCATCATCGACCATGGAGAGGGCGTTCAGACTCTCTATTCCCATAATAATCGCAACGTATTCAGGGCTGGGGCCATCGTCCCCAAAGGCGAGACCATCGCCTACGTCGGCAAGACCGGAGCCGCCACAGGATATCATGTCCACTTCGAAATCCGACTGGCCGGCCGCCCCCTGGACCCCGCAAAGCTGTTGCCCCCATTGCACTCCAGCAAGCCTTGAGTATTACCTGACGCTGATCCGACCCGTCATAACCTTCCTCCCATCGGCTATCCCAAGTCCGCATCGGGTGAAACACCCTGCGGTTTCCTTTGTCAAGTTCGGATGAAAAGCTCGAAACAATCGGGACATAGCCAACACAATACGTACCATGACATGAGATGATCCGTGACATAAGGTGCTGGCATACCCGGTTGGTTTATCTCCTTTTTTGCACAATAATTGAATTTGTTTGCTTAAGTGAAGAAATGATATAAGATCAGACTCACAAGGGGAATTCCGGGTAAGTTTGGATAATTGCGCCTTGTATTCAATGCGCATGTTGTAATTTATCGCATCGGCGGCAGATAGGCGATTGTGTGGGGCCATGCCGTGTCGTTGGATGCGGCCTTACCACAGGAGATGACCATGCCCAGCGCCGAGAACATATTATTAGCCACATTCCGTTGCTCCAGGCACGGAATGATTCTGGTTCGCCTGGACCAGCGGCTTGTGCAAGTAAATTCCAAATTCTGCGGGCTTCTGGGTTACCAGGAGAACGAATTGCTGGAAAGGCCGCTTGCCGAATTCACTTACCCCGAGGACGCCATTCTGGCCCAGAAGCTTTTCGACAATGTGGCTAACGGGCGAATGAAGCGATTCGAGATTGTTTTGCGCCTTGTTAACGAGAGGGGGGAGAACCTGCTGAGTCATCTAACCGCCCATTCTGTATTGGACGCCTCGGGGAAACCTGGGCTTTGCGCCATCGCCGTGGAGGACATTACCGAAAAAGATAAAGCGGAAGATAAGCTGAGGATCGCGGCGAAAATATATGAAAGCTCCGAGGAGGGGGTGGTGGTCACCGACAGGGAGGGGATTATCCAGTTTGTAAATCCCGCCTTCACCATGATAACCGGCTACTCCCCTGAGGAAGCGTTAGGCAAAAATCCGAACATACTCAAGTCCGGAAGGCACACCCAGGAGTTTTACGAGCTGATGTGGGGCTCCCTGAACACAGAGGGTAAGTGGGAGGGGGAGATATGGAACCGAAGTAAGAACGGCGAAGCTTATCTGGAGCGCTTGAGAATAACCTCCATTAGGGACGCCGCCGGCAGGACAACCCATTACACAGCCATTTTCAGCGACCTTACCCAGATCCGGGATACTGAGGAAAAGATCCGCTATCAGGCATATCACGACATCCTTACCGGACTGCCCAACAGATCCTTGTATTTCGACCGTGTTCGACAGGCCATCACCCGGGCCCAGAGGGGGGGGAAGAAGCTGGGGGTGATGTTTCTTGACCTGGACGACTTCAAGAAAATTAATGACAGGCTGAGCCATTCGGCCGGCGATCTGATGCTGCAGGGTGTGGCCACCAGGCTGGTAGGTTGCTTGCGGGATACAGACACTGTTGCGCGAATCGGCGGCGACGAGTTCACAATCCTACTAGAAGATGTGGACGGCGAGAAACAGTCCTCCGTGGTGGCAGGGAAAATCATGAGATCCATTTCGGAACCTTATTTTTATAATTCAGAAGAGCTCTTCGTCTCCGCCAGCCTCGGGATAGCCATCTACCCCGCCGATGGCGCTAGCGTGGAGGATTTGACAAAGAACGCCGATATCGCCATGTATCACGCCAAGGACTTGGGGAAAAACAATTTCCAGTTTTTCACCGAGTCGATGAATCAGAAAGTGGTCAAACGGCTGGAAGTGGAGACCAACCTGCGAAAGGCGCTGGACAAGGATGAGATGTTCGCATGCTACCAGCCAAAGGTGGACCTGAAGACGGGGCGAATTGTGGGGATGGAGGCGCTGATCCGCTGGCGCCGGGATGGGCTGGACATTGTGCTGCCCAACGAGTTCATCCCCCTGGCCGAGGAGACGGGGCTTATCCTGGGACTGGACGAGTGGATGCTGGGGAAAGCATGCGCCTTCAACAGGAGAATCCATGATGGAGGGGACGAGGAGTTCTCCGTGGCGGTGAACGTGGCGGTGAACGTATCCGCCAAGGCCTTTGAAAGCCCCGACCTGGTGAAAAGTATCCAGGATGTGGTGGCCCTTTCCGGCCTGTCTCCACGCTACATCGAGCTGGAAGTGACCGAAAGCTCCATTATCCGCAACATGGATCAGGCGGTGACCGTCTTATGCAGGTTGCGCGAGATTGGATTTAATATTTCCATGGACGATTTCGGCACCGGCTACTCGTCACTAAGCTACCTGGCCAAGCTTCCCATAAACATCCTGAAGATCGACAGATCATTCATCGTCGACCTGGTTTCCAATCCAAAATCACGGTCCATCGCAAAGGCGATTGTCTCCATGTCCCACGAAATGGATATCAAGGTGGTGGCGGAGGGAGTGGAGAAGGCGGAACAGCTCGAATACCTTCGTGGCATAGGTTGCGACGAGGTGCAGGGATACCTGTTCTGCCGCCCGCTGCTGGAAAACGATATGGAAGACCTGATCAAGAGCAGGGTGCAGTACCAGAGCCACTGATAATCCGCTACTCGTCATGCGGGGTGGCTGGGCCACCTATACCCGTTGTTTTCCAAAAGCCTCATATCCTGTACAATCTTGCGGTAACATCGCTTGCGATGATATCGCCTGCGATAACATTGTGGGCAATTACCAAAAGTTAACATAGGCTCAGGAGAGTTTTAGATATGACCGACATCCACGCCGCGCGTCACTCTGCGGCCCACGTCATGGCGGAGGCCATACAGCAGCTCCATCCCGGCGCCCAGTTTGCCTACGGCCCGGAGACGGACGATGGCTTCTACTACGATGTCAAGATACCGGAAGGCTCCATCACCGAGGAAGACCTGCCGAAGATCGAGAAGATCATGAAGAAGATCGTCAAGGCTCGCCACAAGTTCACCATGGAGGCGGTCCCCCGCAAACAGGCCATAGAGCTTTTCGCCGGGCAGAAATACAAAGTCCTGACTCTGGAGAACCAGCTGGCGGATCAGGAAACCGTGAGTGTCTATCGCCAGGGAACGTTTACTGATCTGTGCCGGGGCCCCCATGTGGAGCATACCGGCCAGATATCCGCCTTCAAGGTGGACCGTATCGCCGGCAGCTACTGGCTGGGGGACTCAAAGAATGAGCCGCTGCAGAGGGTGTATGGTCTCTGCTTTTCCACCAAAGAGGAGCTGCTGGAACACGTCACCCGCGTCGAGGAGGCGAAGAAACGGGACCATCGGCTGATCAGCAAACAGCTGAAGCTTTTTTCATGGCACGACGAAGGGCCAGGATTCCCCTTCATGTTGCCCCATGGCCGGGTGCTGTTCAATCTGCTGATAGACTACAACCGCGCCCAGAACAACAGGCGCGGATATGTGGAGATTCACACTCCCCAGATGTTGGTAGAGGATCTGTGGGCCACCTCTGGCCATACAGGATACTACCGGGAGAACATGTACTTTTCCAAGGTGGACGACCGGCAGTTCGCCATCAAGCCGATGAATTGCCCCGGCGGGATATTGGTTTATAAGGAAGACCGCCGATCCTACCGAGAGCTGCCGCTGCGGGTGGCGGAGTTCGGCCTGGTTCACCGACATGAGCTCTCCGGCGTGCTGCATGGGCTTTTCAGAGCGCGCGCATTCACCCAGGATGACGCGCATATCTACTGCGCCCTGGAGGATATGGAGAAGGAAATCCAGGACGTGGTGGCCCTCACGCTGGAAACCTACCGCGACTTCGGATTCGACGAGTATGTGATATACG
Source organism: Nitrospinota bacterium (assembly GCA_029881335.1). GTDB lineage: Bacteria > Nitrospinota_A > UBA7883 > UBA7883 > UBA7883 > JAOUMU01. Next base: position 58,017 of record JAOUMU010000002.1, read on the forward strand.
TCGCCACCCGGCCGGAGAAAGCTATCGGCGAACCGGAAGTGTGGGACCGAGCCACGGAAATACTTAAGCGCGCCCTGGCGCACCAGGGGCTGGAGTATAAGATCAAGGAAGGGGAGGGAGCCTTCTATGGACCGAAGATCGAGTTCAATGTCAAAGACTCCATCGGCCGCCAATGGCAGCTGGGTACGGCGCAACTGGACTTCTTTCTGCCAGAGAGGTTTGGCATGGAATATATCGGCCACGACAGCGCCACTCACACTCCGGTGATGCTTCATCGCGCCATCTTCGGTTCGCTGGAGCGGTTCATCGGCATATTGATTGAGAACACAATGGGCGCCTTCCCCCCATGGTTGGCGCCTTTGCAGGCGGTGGTTCTGCCGATCACCGACGACCAGAACGACTACGCCATAGCCACTGCGAAAAAGATGCGGGAAGCGGGATTGCGCGCCGAGGCGGACGTATCCTCGGAACGGTTGCAGAAGAAGATTCGCAACGCCCAATTGTTGAAGATACCACACATGCTTGTGGCCGGTGGGCGGGAGGCGGAGGCGGGCGCCGTGGCGGTTCGCCTGCGCACCGGGGAGGATCTGGGAGCCATGCCGCTGGAGGATTACATAGCCGGAGCCACATCGCAAGTGGCGGCGCGGTCTTGGGACCTTTGGAACAAAACGGAAGCAGAGGAGGAGAATAATGGCCAAGGATAGTTCGTTTGATATTGTCTCCAAGGTGGAGATGGCGGAGGTGCAAAACGCCGTGAACCAGGCCACGGCGGAGATTAAACAGCGCTTCGACTTTAAGGGATCGAAAGCGGAAATCGATCTGGACCAGAAGGAGGGATCGTTGACCCTCATGGGGGATTCGGAGCCGCAGCTGAAAACCATAATAGACATCCTGCAATCGAAATTCATCAAGCGCAACGTGCCGATAAAGGCGCTGATCTATGGCGACCCGGAGGCGGCGGGAGGGGGCATGAGCCGACAGAAAATAACACTGCAGCAGGGGATCCCGATAGAGAAGGCGCGGGAGATAGTGAAACTGGTGAAGCAGATGAAGAACAAGACCCAGGCCTCCATCCAGGATGATCAGGTGCGGGTTTCCGGGAAAAACAAGGACGACCTGCAAGCCGTGATGGCGATGATCAAGGAGCAGGATTTCGATATCGACATGCAGTTTACGAACTACAGATGAGCATACCCCTCTTCTGCGTGGACGCCTTCACTAGCCTGCCGTTCAAGGGCAATCCGGCCGCCGTGGCGATCCTGGATAACGAAGCGCCGGAGGAGTGGATGCAAAATGTGGCCGCGGAGATGAATCTGGCGGAGACAGCGTTTGTGGTCAAGCAGAAGGTGGGGGAATATGGTCTGCGTTGGTTCACTCCCGCCACCGAGGTGGACCTGTGCGGCCACGCCACCCTGGCTGCGGCGTATGTGCTGTGGGAAGAGGAGTTGGAGAGATCGAAGACGATAACCTTCCACACCAAAAGCGGGGCGCTGATTGCCAAACAGGATGGCGAAGCCATCATGGATCGAACCATCGCTATAGACCTGCCGGTGGTGGAGGTTGCGCCCGCTTTGGCGCCTGCCGGACTGATGGCGGCGATGGGTTTACCAACGGACCTGCCAGTCTACCTGGGTGAGCGATATTGCCTGATCGAACTGGAGAGCGAGGCCGCCGTCCTGGCTGTGGCGCCGGACTTTTCACAACTTAAAAAAGTGAGCGCATTTGGCGTGATCGTCACCGCCGAGGGTTCAGAGCCAGAGGTGGATTTCGTCTCCCGTTTCTTCGCTCCGGCGGTGGGGGTAGATGAGGACCCTGTCACCGGCAGCGCCCATTGCCGCCTGGCGCCATACTGGTCCAGGAAGCTGAAGAAGGAAAATCTTTCAGCCAAACAAATCTCCCGCAGGGGTGGCGAGTTAAATGTCCGCCTGCCCGGTGATGGACGGGTGATCCTGCAAGGTCGGGCGGCGCTGGTGTGGAGAGGCGCCATCAACACCTCATTCTAAACGAGACGTGGTTTCATAAGTTTCCCCTTTTCTTCTATAGCCATGGACACGGAGAAATCCGGAATGGCGTCCAGACTTGGGATTTTTGGCTGCGATCTCCGCCGGTTTTTAAGTTACACTAGGCTCATGAGACCTATCGCATTGACTATCGCGGGGTCCGACTCTGGTGGAGGCGCTGGAATCCAGGCGGATCTGGCCACGTTTTTCGCTCACAAGGTATACGGGACCTCTGTCATCACCGCGCTGACGGCGCAGAACACCATGTCCGTGGCCGGTGTCCATGCCGTCCCAGCGGAATTCGTGGCCCTGCAGATGCGGACCGTGCTGCAGGACATCCCCGTAAACGCGGCAAAAACCGGTATGCTGTTCAACGCCCTAATTGTGAGGGCCGTGGCTGAAGAGATCAGCGCCACCGGGCTGACTACGCTGGTTGTGGACCCGGTGATGATCGCGAAGAGCGGCGATTCTCTGTTGCTGGATGACGCCGTGGAGACACTGATCGCAGAGCTTTTGCCCCTGGCTTATTGCGTCACCCCGAACATCCCGGAGGCTGAAAGGCTGGCCGGCGTGACCATCCATGGTGTGGACGACATGAAGAGAGCGGCGGAGAAGATCCTTGCTCTGGGGCCCAGAAACGTGGTGGTGAAGGGGGGCCACATGAGGGGGGAGAAGACGCTGGTGGATGTGGCGCTGGTGAATGGAATGTTCCACCAGCTAGCGCGGGAGCGCATCGATACACAGAACACTCATGGCACCGGGTGCACATTCTCCGCGGCTATCACCGCCGGGATGGCCGGGGGGTTGGATATCTGGTCCGCGGTAGAGAGCGCGTGGGTGTACATCGGCAAGGCGATAGAGAATGCATGGTCCCTGAACGAGGGGCTCACCCCTGGAAAGGGGCTCACCCCCGGAAAGGGGCTCACCCCCGGAAAGGGGCTAGCTCCTTCGGGCGACAGCCCTGTAAAAAGCCACAGCCCGGTGGAGCGATTTTTCTAGAGCCTGCGATCCGGGATCAAGTTTATTCCACTTTGTCCGGGGTGGACTGTTCCTTTTCCATTTGCATCATGGGGCATTTATCAGTCCCCTCTTTCATATGCATCATTTGGTGATCGCTTCCCTTGTGCATGGCGGCGCACTTTTCCGGAGTCATGGCGCATTTGCCATCTTTCATCATGGGGCATTCATCCTCGCCAGCGTGCATTCCAGGCTTCCCCTTCATCATGATGCAATCGGCCATGCCTTCATGTTCCGCTTTCATGGCTTCATGTTGCGCACGCATAGCGGGATATTGCGACTGCATGGCTTCACTCTTGCCATGCTCCTCACCAATTGATGGGTGGTTCAGAGGGAAGATTCCTTCCCGTCCGCCAAATTTGGTGGCCTTGCCCGCCAGTTTTGGAAACCTCTCCTGAGCGTAAGTGGCGTGGCAGTTCATGCACCCCTCACTCAGCCGATAGTAGAGATAGGGGACAACGTTCCATTGTTCGGCTTTGGCGGCGCTGGCCAGCATCCCGGAGAAGTCGTGGAAGTCGGTATCCATTTTCACGAATCCCGGCGGCAAAGAGTGGTGTAGCTCCTTCATTTGCTCCGGCTTCAGTTTTTTCGCCAGGATAAAGCTCTCTTTCATACGAGTGGCTACATCGGCCACCTTCACCGAATCACCGGAGGCGATGGCGGGAACCAGTTCCGTCATCCCCTGCTGAATAAACCGCATCTCCTCGGCCAGCAACGTTTTCAATTCGGGGGAAAGGTTCAGCTTCCCCTCCGGCGCCATGGATTGGCTCTCGCGGGAATGGCCTTCCGCTGATTGACTCTCGTCGTGGGTTGCCGATGCCGATGGGGCATGATGGGCCATTGCCCCACCGCCGTAGGCATTGTGGTGGCACCCGGCCATGGAAATGATGGCCGCAGCCAGAGGAGCGAATATGGAGTATCTTGTATTTTTATTCATAGGAGTTTTCCTTATCTATATCGACTACTTGACACAAGGAGAACCTCAACTTTAGCACACCGGAAGACCCATCGCGAGAAAAACCAGGGCCGGATTAAGTTCACTCAGCCACCGCAGGCAGCTCAACATAAAACACGCTTCCATCACCCGGCTTGCTTTCCGCGCGGATGACGCCTCCATGGGCGCTGATGATCTCGTGGCAATAGGCCAATCCCAGGCCTGTTCCCACTTCTCCTGCGGTGCCTGGCGTTGTTAAGCGCATGTCGATCCGAAAAATATCCTGAAGCAGCCTGTAGTCTATTCCCGTTCCAGTATCCCGCACCGCCACGACCCCTTGCTGGATATCGGGCCGGAAGAACGTCACCGTGTCCCCCTTGTGGCAGAACTTTATGGCGTTGGAAAGGAGGTTTGCCAGCACTTCGCCGAAGAGGTCCGGGTCCACCGAAATTACGAAATCATGTGGCATGTCATTGACAATGGTCACTCCCTTGTCCATGGCCAGAAATTCCAGATCCAGAATATGGGAATTTGCAAGATGCCACATATCCGTGGGCTTTCTGGAGACACCTATCTTACCGGAGGAGAGCCTGCTGATATTCAATATGTTGTCTACCAGACGTAGCAACCTTTCCGAAGAAGCAAGGACACGGGTGACGATCTCCTCGTTTATGGCGATAGTGGGGGTGTCCGGATTTTCCAGCTTTAATAACTTTATCATGTTGATCAAGGAGCCTATGGGAGCGCGCAGGTCGTGGGAAACCATGCCGACGAATTTGTCCTTTAGCTCGGTGGCCTGTTCCGCCTGTTCCTTGGCTTGTGTCAGCTCCACGGTGCGTTTTTCCACCATCGCCTCCAGGTCGTGCTTCGATTCCGTGAGTACTATTCGTACTTCCTCCTCGGCAAGATCCTTTGCCACCATTTCGATTCTAATTTTGTCCGCCAGTGCAAAAGAGAGAAGCAAAGCGTTGAGCGCCATACCCACCTCCATCGAATGGATTGATACAAGGTCCGCTTGGCCATGCCCCAACAGAGCCAGATTTGTAAACATAATCCCAATAACGGATGACACCCACGCCAGGATGAAATACCTGGCCTCGCGAAACTTATAGAAATATGCCGCCACCCCGATGAACGTCATGATCCATGGGAAGATTGTCGCGATGACAATGGAGGTGTGGTTGGCTGAATGGTGAGCTCCATTTAGAACACCATACGCCGCCACTGTCAGAAGAAGCGCTTGAAATCCCGAAAGAAACCGGTTTATCCGTGGCATCCGCTGTGGAGTGTTGAAAAAGACTTTTGTAAAAAAGACTCCCAGAAGCATTGACAAGTACGCCGCCAGGAATAGCGCCCGGTCCTGAAGCCATGGAGATCCGGGCCATAAATATTGATATGAGTATCCTGTATGGGCGGAAATCATGAAAGCAAGGCTAGCGATATAAATTACAATATATGCATGGCCTTTATTCCCTAGCAACAGAAACATAAAGATGTCGTACAGAAACACGGCCAGAAGAAGGCCGAACCACAAGCCGTAGTAGAGGTTCAATCCTTGAATATGGGCGCTTAGGGCGTGCTGGCCCCAGAGCATGAAAGGCGCCTGGAGCGGCTCATCGCCGGTTATCCGGACAAACAGCAGGGTCTCTTCGTATGCATTGTTCGATAGAGGGAAAAGAAAGTGCGGGCTGACGATGGGCCGCCGGGCAAACGGATAATTGGCGCCAGCTTTCATGCTGGTCCTTTTCCCCTTATCTTGGATCAAATAAACATCAATCGAATCTATCCAGCATGAAAATTGCTGAAGGACCAGATGGTCATGTTTATTGGTACTGTTTCTGATGATAGCGCGAAACCAGAAAGCGCTCCTGGAAATCCCGAAATTCGGGATTTCCTGCCCTAATGGAGCGAACCGGTCCCTGTATGGGGGGGCGATCACATCTTCGAAAGTCAGCTCTCCGGTTTTGTCCTCCAGAACATCCATATGGGGACCCAGCAGATAGCTGGAAGTATTGGCGTCGAGTTCCAGCGCAGT
>JAOUMU010000160.1 GCA_029881335.1 Nitrospinota bacterium
GTGGGCCAAGTGGGCGGCGATGGCAGAGCCCATGACCCCCGCTCCCAGCACCGCTACATTGTCTATTCGTTTCATTTGAACATCTCCGCGGGCGGGGGCTGCTGCCACCACCGGTTATTTGGTCGGCCGCAAAAGAGCCTGACACCTCATGATACTAATTTAAGGCGCCAGCGAATGGGAAGCAATTTAAACTGGACTAGCTGGCTTGATAGGAGTATGAGTATGACCCAATTGGGCGCCGGAGTGCGGGGCGCATGGCGCCCGGTTTGGAGATAAAACGCAGGCATACCCGCTGGAGAGCCGCAAGATTCCAGATCAAGTCCTGAATGACAAGATTACGAGGCGCTCCTAGTCTTGCTCGGCGGGGCGTTTTTCACCTGGTAGTCTTACTTATTTCTCCGTCCATGGCGTCATGATGACAACTTCAAGCGGTCCAGGTTCATTCAAAATATATTCTCGCGCGCTTGAGTATTGGTACTCCTCCGGCCTTTGGCAAAGGCTCCAACGTGGATTCAGCGGATTGTTATGTATATACTCCAGTTTTTGCCGAAAGAAATGAAAAGTCCTGATGGACTTGGGCGCATGTGTTTCCATCCATACCTGATGGCGCCGATCATTTTTTTTTGACTGCCAGTCTGTCAAGCAAACCGCTTGCCTCGTTTCGCATGATTTTGATGATCTGCTGCGATGTGAACTTATGGAAATCCCGGAGGAAGGAGGACAGGTCATACTTTTCCGCGATGGAAAGAATTACGTGCAAATGGTTCGGCATGATCACATAACCATGAAGCATAATTCTTTCCTCTGCGATTACAAAGGCCAGGGAATCAAGGACGACTTGCGCGTATTCCGGACGATGAAACAGTGGAATCCAGCCGTTCACAGTGGATGTGATGAAATATGTATTACGCATTCACTCATAATAGTTGAGCTGTTGGGCTTTGGGAAGGAGTCCGGGGTGAAGAACACCCTGGACAGCAAAATGGGAAAAGGACGTTTACACAAAGATTCTGACAGACTCGTTTACACAAAGATTCTGACGGACTCTCACCGGCTTTTGTTCTTTCCGCTCTGCGGGGTGTTCTTCACCCCGCAGCCTTGCTTCGCCCTTCAATTTGCTCTTCCCCGCTACAACCTCTCCCACATCTTCCGCGCAGTATCAACAGACACTCCCAGCGCTTCGGCGATCTGCTCCGCCCCCGCCTCCTTGATCCTCTTCACGGAACCGAACTTTTTCAGCAGCGCCTTCTTACGCTTCGGCCCGATACCGGGGATATCGTCTAGCATGGAGCGGGTGAGCGTCCCGTCCCGCAGCTTCTTGTGATACGTCACGGCGAAACGATGCGCCTCATCCCGAAGCCTTTGCAGCATAAACCTCCCAGCCGTCATGCCCTGGAACGAAACCGGCTCCGCGCCCCCGGCCAGGTGAAATACGTCTGTCTCCCTGTTCTCCCGATCCTCCCCCTTGGCCACACCCAGGATCGGCGGGGGATCGTCGATTCCCGTTTGTCGCACCGCCTCCGCCGCAACGCTCACCTGGCCCTTGCCGCCATCTATAACCAGCAGCGACGGCGCCGCTTCCACTCCATCGACCACCCGCTTGAATCTGCGGCGCATCACCTCCGCCATGGAGGCGTAGTCATCCGGTCCGGCGACGGTGGCGATCTTATATTTGCGCCATCGTTTCTTTTCTGGCTCCCCGTTGACAAACACAACTTGCGAGCCGACAGTGGCCATGCCCGATGTGTTAGATATGTCGTACGCCTCCATCACCTCCGGCGCAATTGGCATGCCAAGGGCTTTTTGTATCTGCGCCAACGCCTCATCTTTGGCCTCCTCAGAATCGAGCCGGGCGCCCAGCTTTATCCTGGCGTTGTTCTCCGCCATCTCCACCAGGCTGCGTTTGCGTCCCCGCTCCGGCGCCACTATCTGCGCCTTGCTTCCCCGCCGAGCAGAGAGCAGATCGCACAAAGCCTCCATCTCCTCCAGCTCCAGGTTCACCAATATTGTGGGTGGGATTTCCATCCTGGAGGTATAGAACTGGCGGATGAACGCGGAAAGGGTCTCGTTCACATCCAGGCGGTCCATCCTGTCGAATGTGAAGTCCCGCTCTCCGTTCATCTTCCCTCCGCGCACCTGGAATATCTTCACCACGATCCTGCCTCCCCCCTCCACAGCGGCCACCACATCCTCGTCCCTCATGCCGGTATCGGTGATCGACTGCTTCTCGTTCAGCCTGCGGATGGAGGCCACCTGGTCCCGATAACGCGCCGCCACTTCGAACTGTTCAGCGGCGGCGGCCTCCCCCATTTTTGTTTCCAGTTCCTTTAGCAGCTCCTCGTCGCGCCCTTTTAAAAAGAGCGCCACCCGCTCCACTTCCTGGGCGTATTCCTGGCGGGTGACCTTATGGGCGCAGGGCGCCAGGCAGCGCCCCATCTGGAAATTCAGGCATGGCCGACGAGGGGGTTTCCCTTCCAGGTTGTCTTTGGTCTGGCGCAGGTGAAATATGCGATACACAAGCCGCAGGGCGCCGCGGACACTTTTGGCGGAGACGTATGGGCCGAAGTATCGACCGCCATCCTTTATCCTTTTACGGACCAGGACCAGCCGGGGGAAAGCCTCCTCCATGGTCAGCTTCAGGAATGGGTAGTTCTTGTCATCGCGTAGCATCACATTGTATGGCGGCTGCTCCTTCTTCACCAGGTTGTCCTCCAGGATCAGCGCCTCCAGTTCGGACGTGGTGACGATGAAATCAAGAACCCGGACCTTGGTCACCATGATGGCGATTCTGGGGGAGTGGGTGGCGGAAGGCTGGAAGTATGACCTGGCGCGGCTTTTTAACGACTTAGCCTTGCCGATATACAGGGGCGCATCGTCCGCGTCCCGCATGATATACACCCCTGGCTCACCTGGCAGGTTATCCAGAGTTTGACGCAGATGAGCGAATTGATCTTCCATTGGAAGATTATATCCCGTAAAGGGGGTGAGGGGTTGGCTTCATACTTTGTAGGCGGCTCCCTCATAATTGGAGATACATTTATGGAGGGATAACCGGCCACAAGGTAACACGCTGTAAAAATAGCGTATACGGCATCCTGCCCGATTGGCATAAAGGTTGCTTCTGCTATAGTTATGTTTTAGAGCGAAAGGATCAGAATGATGGCGCCTATTGATGCGCATTTATCGGTTTTAGCCGTCATTCTCATTGCAGCTCTATCGGTGATGCTAGTAAATGTTGATTCAAGGGAAGGTGACGCCATGCCAGTGTTGTTAAAAAAGCAGCCGGAATTCTCTACTCAGTGCGAGCGACTGGTGATCCGTTATTTGCTCAACGAGAAGGAAACTTTTGGTTCCCTGGTGGCCAACGTGAAAAAGATCGACGAAAAAAATACCTTCGAGCTGCTTTTGGATTCCCTTAACGGGTTTTTAAATTACGACTCCTCCTATCGCCTGGACAGGGCGTACGCGCTGCGGGGAATAGTATTCGAGAAGCTGGAGCGCATCGACGAGGCGGAGATCAGCTATACCTCCAGCCTGCTTTTGAACAACCACAACAAGATGGCCCGAAAGAACCTGATCGATCTGTACATCTCCACCGGAGAGCTGGACAAGGCCCTGCTGGAAGTGGATAAGGCGGTGCGGATTGAGGGTATCAAGCAGGAGCGTGAATATTTCCTGACTGTAAGGAAAGGAATATATGAGCAGAAGGAGCTGGATAAAGAAGAGAAAAACAAGGCCAATCCATTCAATGGTCTTGCCTCCCTGCCCGGGTATGCCTTGGTGACTGGTCATCCCAAGGCGCACTCGGGCTAGTTTTTGGGAACTCATAAAGACGGTGGTTATGGTCCGGCTTTACATTGCAGCCGCTCCCGCGTCCTGAACGGGGAGCGGCTCTTTTTATTTTAACCACCCATGGACAGCCCTAAACTTATCCCGGTGATGGACCTGATGGGGGGGCTCCTGGTCCGCGCCACTGGCGGTGTTCGCGCCGATTACAGGCCGGTGCAATCTCCCCTCCTCGCCTCGGCCGACCCTGTCAATTTCGTAAAGGTTTTCCAAAAGAGGCTAGGCTCCGATACTTTTTATTTAGCCGACCTGAACGCCATCATGGGTCTGCTTCCCAACTCCGAGGTAATAAAGGCTCTTCTGGAGCAGACCAGCGCCACGTTCTGGCTGGACGGAGGATATAAAAGAATGGAAAGCGTACCCCAGGGAAATGAACGGATAGTCCCAATAATCGCCACGGAGACTTATCTGGATTGGGATTGCTCACCAGACTTGTCAGCCACAATGGTCTCCATCGACACGTTCCATGGACGGTTCTACTGCGCCAGGGCAGGGATGCCGCTTCAGAAGGTTCTGGCCTCCGCCCGGGCCGCCCAGCCAAAGGGGCTGATACACATGCGGCTGGACTCAGTGGGCGCGGGTGACTTTAATCAATTCAAGCTGATCCCCCCCAGACAGGGTGAGGTATGGTACGCCGCCGGGGGAATCCGCGGGCCGGAGGATATGTTGTCCGTGGGGGAAGCCGGATACGTCGGCGCCTTGGTTTCCACGGCGCTGCTGGAGGGGAAACTCTGATCCGGGAAATATGTTGATAATGATCGGGATTGTAGGGCGCCCCGTGAATCATGGCGGAGAGGGGGGGATTCGAACCCCCGGTGGACGTTAATCCACACACGCTTTCCAGGCGTGCACCTTCAGCCGCTCGGTCACCTCTCCGTGTGGAAGCGATAAAGTATAGCGCGAATTGGCCGGGAAAACTACAGTAAGAATTCCCTGCGAATTGCCTCAAATTAAATGTAACCGAAGTAAGGGGCGAAAATGATTCGGCGCCTCATGTTTCATGTAACCGAAAGGAGCGTGGAATATGGGGA
>JAOUMU010000054.1 GCA_029881335.1 Nitrospinota bacterium
AGAATCCGGATCCCACATCCCGGTGGCGTAGGAGGCGCCAAGGTTCACTCCCGGCGCCATTTTATCCAGCATCAGGCGGGCGCCAATGGTTTTGGATTCATTGCCATTTTCATCGGTGTCCCTGGATATAGTTCCATTGCGCGCGTCTCCGTTGACTGCGTATATATCCGCCGTGGCCCAGCCACCCAGGCCCAGGGTGGCGCCCGCGCCAACATCGGACCATGTGCCGGGGATGACGCCGCCGCCCTTCATTGCTTTGGGGCGGGTGACCAGTTTGTTTATGTGTCCAGGATAGCTTAAATACTCAATGCCGAAAGGGACATAGAATATGCCGAAGGAGGCCGCCAGCGAATCGGTGAGGGTAAGGCGCAGCTGGGCGGAATCCACTTTGATCTGCCCAGTACCTCCTCCATCACCGGTGACTTTTGGCGCGTGTTCGTATTCGATCTCCGAGGAGAGATACGCTCTCGGATTCAGTTTCACCCCCATCCAAATGGTCAGCTTGTGGGCGTCGAAGGTGGAATTCTTTCTCTCGGCGCTCAGGTGCTCGAACTCGTAGTATCCATGGAAAGAGACCACAGGTTCATCGCTGGCGGCTGGGGCGAGGTCCATGTCGAAAGCTGGGTTTTCTTCGGCCAACGCGGGAGAGATGAGGATAAGGGAGGAGAAGAGGCAAATAAAGGTACTGATGATTTTCATGCCAACACTCCGTTTTCTGGCGGGGAGGGGGGGAAAGGGCGCCATGCCCGGCCTTCGCCTGCCGTTAAAGATTCCTTATTGTTTAACGAATCTGGTATAGAACCCTTCGATGGTTGCTTCTATTTTTCTGGCCACCTGGGTGAACCGGGCCAGGTCCGCCGGCTTCTGTCCTATGCCGAAGAGACCAGGATTGCCCAGGGCGGCCATCGCCTCGTCGAATTCCTTCAGGATCGCCTGGCTATCCTCCGGTCTGTTTTTTTTCAGGTTGCCCTCCAGCACGTCCAGATAGTTTTTCCGTGCCAGAAAAAGCCTCGCCTTGCATCTGTTGAAGTCTTTAAGGTTCGTGTCAATATTCGCCTCCAACTTTTCCTTCAATGAAAGGTAGACAACGTTGGCCAGGATCTCCGCCATGGCCGGGGCGTTTTTGGATTTGGCCGCTTCTTCAATTCCGGAGACCAGGGAGGCGCCATTGTATTTATGACCGGCGATGAGCGCCAGCGCCTCTTTGGCTTTCGCCGACGCCTGGGCAAAGTCGCCTATTCGGGCCGATGTCACTCCATCACGGAAGATGACCACCACAGGATCCTCCGCCTCCGCGTAGCCATAACCCGCGGCCGGCGTTGCGCCGTGGAATTGGGCCGCTAGGGCGACAAGCGTGATCCAGAGGATATTAGCGCGCATGGGCCAGGTTCGCCTCGTCCACCTGGTTGTTGGTGTCCTTCTCCTTGAAAATCAGAAGGTAGGCCAGGATGATGTAGAAGGCGTATGCCAACACCTGAGCCAGGCTGGGGCGGGCGGTGTATCCGAACAGGGCTTTTAGGAAGATGCCGAGTGGGGAATTGTCGTCGAGCAACCATGTCAGGTTCACTATCCCCGGAGCCAGCATAGGGATGGCGTTAATGTCCTGCAGGATGCCTATCATATTCACCAACAATCCGGCGGAGATGACCAGCACCAGCAGGCCGGTGACTCTGAAAAAGGTTTTCACATGCAGGCCCTTCATCCCGCGGAAAAGAGCCATGGCCGCCACCAGGGACAAGGCCAGGCCCAGCGCCACTCCCACCAGCACACCCGTATCTATCCCGCCGCCATATAGCGCCCCCAGAAAAAGAACAGTCTCCAGCCCCTCCCGCACCACGGCGAAAAAGGCCACCAGCATGAGCGCCGCCATATTTCCGGTGGAGACGGCGGCGTTGATCTCCTGCTCCACGGCGCCCTTTATCATCCGGCTGTTGCGGCTCATCCACGCCATCACATAGGTGAGCACTATCACCGCAAAACCCATGATTCCGGCTTTCAGATATTTTTCCATCAGGCTGCTCTCGAAGCCGGACAGGACCACCTGGAAGACGAAAGCCAGGGCAAATGCGGCAAGCACACCTAACCCCACACCAAGATAGACCCATTTGCGCAAGGAGAGCATACCCATGCGCCCCAGATATGCCAGAATGATCCCTACCACCAGGAAAGCCTCCAGGCCCTCCCTGAATGAGATTAACAATCCACCAGACATGACTCTATATATACCGGCCGATGAGGCTCAAAGTCCGAACTGCCCTCGGCTCCAGCCGCAGGCTGCGGCCCGGGAAGCCGGGTACTCGGCGTAATTGATATTGACATTGATTATCATTACCTATTTGATGAGGGCTGTCAATATTTATTTTAATTCACAGCTGGGCGCAGATTTCTCCGCCGGGCAGGCGATATTGTCGGCTGCTGTTCACAAGTCCGGGTGGATGTAATCCGAGAATAACAACCGGCTGAATGGGTGTAATGCGTTTGGCGCAATCTGGCTCTGCCTTGGCGCCATCCCCTTTTCGGGGGCGCGGCGCCATAATTTCAGGGACCAGGGCAAGGGATGAGGTCTCTTGACGGCTTGTCCATGAATTTTGTCCGGGGGGCGCTGGGAGTCGGCGGTGAATAATCCTTCTTCGCGCAACCCCTCATTTTATAATTCCTTAATTTTCCGGCGGAAAGCTCATTACGCTTGATCTTTAGTTCGCAACGAAAGATAATCGAAACTTTAAGCTGGCGTTATCTGTATCCACTTTGAGTGACGGGAGAATTAACATATCCTCTTGCCACCAGGTGGATCATGAACGAACGATAAATATTCTAGATCTGGCGTTTTAAATAAATGGGAAAGCTTTTTTGTCCAACCTGCAAGGAGGAATTTGAGCAACAGATCCGGTATTGCCCCCATGATGGAACGGCGGTGATCTCCCCTAAAAGCGATGAACTGGAAAATAAGATTTTTGACCAGCGATACAAGATCATGGAAAAGATCGGTGAAGGGGGGATGGGCGCGGTGTATAAAGCCGTCCAGCTTTCCACCGGCAAGTTTGTGGCCATCAAGGTGGTGTCCGCCAACCACACCCAGAACGAAGAGACTATCAAGCGTTTTCAGCGTGAGGTGAAGCTGCAGACCCAGCTTTCCCATCCGAACCTGGTTTCGATCCTCGATTTCTCCAAAACATCCGAGGGCGAATATTACTTCGTAATGGAGTTTGTGGAGGGAAAATCGCTGTCTAGGCGCATAAAGGAGAGCGGGCAGATGGAGCTGGAGGAGTTCATGGAGATAACCTTCCAGCTTTGCGATGGTCTGGAATACGCCCACCGGCAGGGGATTATCCATCGCGACCTGAAAGGGGACAACATCATAGTCATGGACCTGGATCACCAGCTGGTGGTCAAGATCCTGGATTTCGGGCTGGCAAAGGCTGTGATGGAGGAGGATCAACAGATCACATCCGAGATCACCCAGATGGGAAGCGCCTTGGGCACGCCGGCATATATGGCGCCGGAGCAGGCCATGGGCGAAGTGAATAAGCTCGGCCCCCATACGGACATATACACGCTGGGAGTGATGCTTTTCCAGATGCTCGCCGGGCAGCTTCCCTTCAAGGCCTCCACACCTTGGGGCCTGATGCAAAAACATATCGCCGAAGCGCCACCGTCGGTGCGAGACTTCAACAGGTCCGTGCCCAATGCGGTGAGCAAGATAATCATAAAATGCCTGGAGAAGGAGCCGGACGCGCGATACTCTTCGGCGCTGGCTATAAAACGCGACCTGGAGAAAACCACCTTCGCACTACAAAAGGACGAGAGTCTGGACCTGTCCGACTCCGGCGAATCCACGGTGAATATCAGGGTGGAGCGATCCAGGGCCCTGTTCCGTTTTGTCCTGTTTCTATTGGTGGTGGCCGCCCTGGGGGGAGCGATCACCTCGTATAACAACAATCCCCAGTTGTATAGCAATAATTTAAAGGCGTGGAAGGCTGCGGCAGTTTCGTACACTCTCAACCTCCTGGGGCAAGCCCCTCCCCCGGTGGTGAAACCGCCGCCTGGCAAAGAGCCGGTTCCGCCTCCTGATGACACGGTTGCAGGTGATGGCGAACCGGTAACCACCACGGACCTGGGCGCTCCGGAGGAGACAGGCCCGGTGGCGCCTCCCATAGTGGACGAGGCGACCATAGAGGAGTTCGTCAAATTGATCGCCGAGGCCAACAAGGCCCTGGAAGCCGACGAGCTGACCCAGGCACGCGACCTCCTGGCGCAAGCGGAGATCCTTATCCCTCACGAGCCTAACCTGGAGATGGCCAAAAAAGCCTTGACTGAGCGGGTGGAGGATATCGCCAAGTCAATTTCCAATGAGATAGGGTATATAGACAGCATTGACAAGAAATGGGGATATATAACGATCAGCGCCTTCAAGGGAGTGAAGGTGGATCTGGAAGAGACCCTCTATACGCTCGGCAAGGATGGCAAAGTGAAAAAAATGGTGGTTAAGAAATTCATAAATTCAACGACATTTTCATCGGTCACCGAAGAAAAACTGAGCCAGTTCGGTGAAAGGATGAAAGTAACAAGGAAACCCCCTATCCCGGTGGACTGACCGCCTGTTCCCCACTCTCCATCCTCCCAACAAAACTCTTGATTTATCCTGGCTTTGAGTTACAATCGGGGTATCAAACCGTTTTATTTACACATGTTTCCAACAAAATTTATCATGAAATCAACAAGCTTTATTACGTTGGCCCTGACAATAGCCCTTTCACATGGGTGCGCCTCGATAACCAAGAGCGTCAGGATTGATTTTCCCGTGGAAGAAGGAAAACTGATCCCAAAGGAAACGGCGCTGGAATTCATAAATTCTCACCTCCCCGACACCGACGACAAGGGAGCGATGCTCTACTCCGTCGAGGGCTCCTCTGTGGACAAGGCCATGATCAAGATGAGCTATAAGGGGGAGAAAACAAGGCATTACGGATATTACGGCCTGATAGTGGAAGTGCGGAAATACGACTGGCCACAGGAGAAAGGGAAACCCTTCGCTCTGCTTTTGACGGGTACGGCTGGGCCTGGAACATTGCCTGGAAGAAGAATTTATTGGTTCGAGGGCGAATCCACCGCCAAGGATGTGGCCACCGCCCTGATCGCCCTGGGTTCAAAATCGGCCAAGTAAGGTCGCTCCCAATCGGTAAGAACCTGCGCTCGGGAGACTCATGCCCCTGTCCGCAGCCTGGCCGCCGTAAAATCAGAAGTAGTCGTACTTCTGGGTGACTCCGGAAAGCTTGCCGGGGCGCGCGGCCTTTTGCCGGTTGCGGATAGTTGCCGCCACATCATCGGGATCCTTGATCCCGTTCATTTCGATATCATACCCCTGGCTTCCACCCGAGGCGATCAACACGTCCCCGATCCTGAACAGCTTATCCAATCCTCCCTGCCAGTTTTCCACGGTCCTCATATTCACATACTTCACTTCCTTTTTCCACCGGATAGGGAACCCGTATTTCTTCACCACGCCATCGGTGCTCAAGGCAAGCCAAGTGAACTTTTTTCTGTACAGGATGGAAAAGTTCACCAGCAACGCCATGACGAAAAGTGTAATGGGGATGTAAAGCGTCACCATCTCAGATATATGTTCGTTCAGGTCAATATGGTATACGGCCTCCACATTCAGCTTTGCCTCAAGGAATATGAATACCCGGGTTACGCTATAATACAAGGCGGTCTTTGCCACATTGACGAGCATGACCACAACACCAAGGATAATAAGGGAGAATGAAAATATGAAATCCTTGATAAAATGCGCCCAGGCGCTGTGAACAAATATCGGCTCATCCGGCATCGCTAATCATTCCTTCTGTGATGTAGTCTCAATAACAGTATGCATTCTATAATCAATTCCAGCCGTTAGACAAGCCCACCTGGGTAGAAAACGCCGATTTTTCTGTTAAGTTGTGGACATTTGCCCCAAAATGGACCAATCCCCATCTGTAATGAATTACCCGCGTCCTCAAAGATCAATCGTGAGATGATTCCCCGGCCCAGCGGCCGCAGATTCCAGCGCGCCCTTGACCATATGCAACGGGCGGATGATCCCATACCCCTCTTCAAAGGACCTGGATATTCTGATGGCGTCGTCCGCCTCCACGCTGACATACAGCGGCGCCTCCTCCGGCCCCACCACCTTGACGCGCAGCTCGAATGTCTCCTGCGCCCCCTCCACCCTCACGGTGACCTTTTTTTCAATGAAACGCGCCTGGTGGAAGACATGCTCCGTGGCAAACCTCTGATATCCGCCGATTTTCAGCTCCCGGGCCAGATATTCAGCTATCTTCGCCTCGGCCTCGCCCGGCTCGATTACCAGAATAGCTCCAGGCCGGTTTTTCTTTGTAATGGATGCGATAGCCTGGACACCGTGGGCGCCCAGCTTCAGGATATCCTCCATGGCCGCCCCCAGGGCCTCGCCCGGCGCGTGATCCGCCATCGCTATAATCACGGATGACTTTTTTTGCATCCCATCCTTTAAAAATCCAGGCCCCTGCTTATCCTGGCCGCCAGCCGAACCACCTCCAAAAGCGCGGGGGAGGGAGGAATCGCCACGAACAGATTGCCGGCCTCCACAGCCTGTCTATACGCCTCATCCGGGTCCATCCCCCTGGCCGCGGCCACACAGGCGGCGGTCACCACATCTATGGAGCAGGCTCCCAGGCACATAAAGTCGATGATCGCCATGGCGGCGGCGCTGATGGCTTCCAGGGTCTCCTTATCCTTTTCCATCAGGGCTTTGGGCGCCGCTTTCCCCAGCGCGTTCTCTATCATCCGCTTCTTGCCGTCGATGGTCACTTCCACGTCTATATTGGCGTCGAAAGAAAAATGGCGATGGGCGAAATGGTGTTTTCTACGGCCGGAGCCCGCCTCCACTTTCAGAAACCTGATGCTCTCCACGTCCTTTCCGGATCGTAAGCTGATGGCCCTGGCCACCTTGGCCGAATCGTCGGTAATAAGCCGCTGCTGGCGCAGCTTGATTATCGTATTCAGGGTTTCGCCCCGCGCCATCGCTTCGTTGGCAGAGGCCACTCGTTTGGCCACGGCGTTTGTCATGCCCGGTTCCGTGGCCGCCAGAACGATGTCGGTCACCGGCCCCGGCCCCTCCTCCTCGGCCTTTCTGGCTAGCAGGTTGGTGGCCACGCAAGCGGCGTCGGACTGGAAATATCCCCCCACCAGGGTGTGGATGGCCGTCACTGCGGTCTCATGCTCCGCCCCCGCGCCGATGAGCGACAGCGCCAGGGTGGGCGCCGTCAGCCAATGGTGCAGCGGGATGACCAGAGGCCCGCCTCCCCGGCCCACGCCGATGCTCCCCCCTTCGGCTATGACAGAGCATATCTCGTTGAACATGATCATCCCCACCACAGTGGGGGTGGCCGAATCCTTCAGGATAAGCGCCAGATCCCCCACGACCCTGGCCGTGTCCAGCTCCGCCCCAGTTCCGCGTATATGTATTTTCTCCGGCAGGCCAGCTTCCTTCACCGCCGCCTGGGCCGCTGTCTCCGGGGTGCGGGTGGAGAGGAACTCGCCAAACTCCTCCCCCACATACGCGTCGGGGTGGATGATCTCCAGGGTGGCGGCGGTTCCGAAGAGCGCGGAGAACCAGGGATTCACTTTCATCCCGGAAGAGCGGTACGCCTTCATCATCGCCGCTGTGCCGATGGTGGCCAGAGTCCGGCCCAGCTTGGGGAACAAGTGATCCTCCCCGATAGCCGAATGCCCGATCATCGGTCCTCCCGCGCCCAGGGGAAGGAAGTCGGCGTCGAAAGGCGCCAGGTTCTCCTTGTCCAAGGCCTGGTATATGGCCAGGGTGGCGGCGAACCCGGAAATTTTGTTGTTCTGCTTTTCCGTGGGCATGGAGGATATTCTGCCGGAAGGAATGCCGGCGGCCATGCGGGTCACCGCGCCCAGTTTCCTGTTTGGGCAAGGCATGCCGCACTGGACGTTGACACCTGCAAAATAGAGAAGCGTCGCGGCGCAAAGAGCCGCGTTGGCAGGGTCCGCGCCCAATAACTTCAGACGGTCCACCGCCTTTTTGGCCACATCATCCACATCGGTGAAGGGCTCGTTGTCCACCACCATGCGCATATTGCGCCCTTTTTTGATCTCCGCGCCGATCACGTTAGCCGCGGACCATACGCCCATGGTGAAAGCGCCCCAGCCACCCAGGCCAGCCTCCAGGTTCTCCAGCGTCAGGTAATCCGGCTTGGCCGTGGCCGCGCGGAACGCGGCGACGGTCTCTTTATCCATTGTCATCACGAAGGCAGTTAATTGCTTCTCCCCTTCATCATGGCGTTGTAATCTTCCTGATAAAACTTTTTCCCGGCGCACTTGTTATTGTATATTTCCAGCGATTCGTTCAGCTTTTCCACCTGTCCATTGTATTTTGTAGTCAGCGTGGCGTGAGAGGCGTTTAGCTGGTTAAAGGTCTTCACAGCGTTGTTTATCATGTCCAGATCCGCTTGGTCCAGCTTTTCCTGGGCTCTCTTTTTCTCTATGGCCGCTCCCAGCATTTTTATCTTATCCTTCAAATCGGCCAATTTCTTTTCATTCCTGGGAATATCCTGCCTTAGGCTAAGCATGTCCCCCCCCAGTCCCAGGCAGGTCACCAGCTCTTCAGGATTCAGTATCCAGTATGAATATTCCTTTTTCCCCTCATAGCTCTTGATAGGGATCAATCCTTCTTCGTCGATGGCCATGGCCGGACCTGCGAAAATCAACGCCGCCATCATCAGCGCCGAAAGTGAAAAAAGACTTTTTAGTGACATAACACGGCTCCTTGTTTGCTACACGTCAGTCGCGCAAAGTTATATTTATACTCCCTTTACGCCTGAATTGAAAGGGCGCGGGCGCCATGGCCGGGCGCGGGCGCCATGGTTCTACCCTAACAAAGCTCCCAGCTTTTTAATATTCTCCTCCGTATGCCCACTGGTGATGGAGAGCCTAAGCCTGGCCGTGCCCCGAGGCACTGTGGGAGGTCGGATCGCTGGCGCGTATATACCCCCCTTAAGAAACTTTGATGACAGGGCGGAAGCCTCTTCGCTCCCCCCCACCACCACCGGCACGATCTGTGTTTTCGAATCCACCTTAAGCCCTCTCCCCCGCAACAAGGAAACGGCCATTTCGGCGTTTTTGAAAAGTTTTCGGCGAAGCTCCTCCCCCTCCCGGCCGCGGATGATATCCAGCGCCGCCAAGGCTGCCGCGGGAGCGGCCGGCGGGATGGCGGTGGAATATATGAAGGGGCGGCTGAAGTTGACAAGCCCGTCCACGATTCTGCGGGAAGCGGCCACCACTCCACCAAATCCCCCCATCGCCTTGCCCAGGGTAACCACATGGATATCCACCTCATCGGCGATCCCTGCCATATGGATCGTCCCTCTTCCCTCCGGACCGAAAAGCCCGAACCCGTGGGCGTCGTCCACCATCAGCATCGCCCCGTGTCGTCTGGCGATGGCGGCGATCCATTTCAATGGAGGGATATCTCCGTCCATTGAAAAAACTCCTTCCGTAACAACCAGCCTTCGCCCTCCGGCGGGCGCTTTTGCCAGAAGCGCTTCCAGCGATTCCGAGTCGTTATGGGCAAACCGGGCCAGCTTCGCGCCGCATTGACGGGCGCCGTCGATGATACTGGCGTGGGACAGCTTGTCGGCGAATATCAGATCTCCCCGGCCCATCATCGCCGCCAGGACACCGGTATTGACGGCGTATCCTGTGTTGAAAAGAAGCGCAGCTTCCTTGTCCAGGAACTGGGCCATCCGGCGCTCCAGCTCCATGTGCGGAGTCATGGAACCAGCCAGGAGCCGCGCGGCTCCCGCTCCCCAGCCGTAGCGCTTCACGCACTCCACCGCAGCGTGTGTTACCTTGGGATGAGAGCACAGCCCCAGGTAGTCGTTGGAAGAGAATAGGACCACTTCGGCGCCATCCAGCATGGTGGTGGGGCCCTGGGCGGAATCGATGGGGCGAATGCGGCGGAACAAACCCTCCTCCTCCACTTTGCGCAATCTCTCGTCGAATGGGCCGGAGGTCATGGTTACTCCTCCCAACCGCTCACGTTGTCCTGACCGTTAGCCCCAGGTCCGATATCATTTGCAGATCCTCCTCGGCGGGTCTGCCGCAGGCGGTCAGGTAGTTACCCACCATGGTGGAGTTGGCGCCGGCGGCAAAGACCATCGACTGCAGATCCCGCAGGTTTTTCTCTCGTCCCCCGGCCATCTTGATATCCTTGGTGGGGAGGATCATCCGGTATACAGCGATGATTTTCAAAAGCTCCAGAGGTGGCTCAGGGGGCTGGTTTTCCATCCGCGTCCCCCTGATCGGATTCAGAAAGTTGATCGGGACCGAGTCCACATCCAGCTCCCGCAGGGTGAACGCCATCTCCACCCGCTGCTCCCTGCTCTCCCCCAGGCCGAATATCCCGCCGCAACAGACGCGCAGCCCGGCCATCTTGACGGCGCGGACCGTGGCCACATCCTCTTCATAGTCGTGGGTGGCGCATATGTTTGGAAAAAAGGAGCGGGCCGTCTCCAGGTTGTGATGATACTCTTCCAGTCCCGCGGCTTTTAGTTTCAGGGCGGTGGCCTCGTCTATGATCCCCAGGCTGGCGCATCGATGGACTTCACACTTTTGGTTCAATTCCCTGATATGGTCCATCACTTTGTCCAGGATCTTTTTCGATCCTTTCTTGGTGAAGCCATAGCCTGATGTGACTACGCCGAACTTGCGGGCGCCATAGGCCATACCTGATTTGGCGCCCTCTATTATTTTATCCGCCTCCACAAGGTCAAACTCCGGAGCCCCGGCGCTGGCGGTGGAGGACTGGGCGCAAAACGCGCAATCCTCCGGGCAATGGCCGCTTTTGGCGTTAATGATGGAGCAGATCGATATCTCGTCCCCCTTGTAATGGCGGCGCACCCGGTTGGCCGAGGCGATCAGGTCGAAAATGTGGAGGGTGTCCAGGTTGATAAGCTCCACCGCCTCCTCCCAGGTCAAGGGAAAGTTCTCCAGGGCCTTTTGCTCCATGCGCCTGATGAACTCCACCTGGAGGCAGGGCTGCTCCCTTTCGGCAAGGGTCCGGGTTTGGGTGTGCGCCATATTTTTCCGTTCTGCTGTTGATTTATTGTAAACGCTTAGGTTATGCGCGGCCAGAGCCCATGTCAAGGATGGGGCTTGCGGAGGAGGTGCCATGGCCGCTTGCGGCGCGAACTGCCGGGCGCGCCGGTGAGCGCATAGTGGCCATTCGTGAAAAATGTTTGACGAAGGTGGGAGGTGATGTAAAATATAGTCTCACGGAAGCCCCCGTATATTTATCATTTCTTGTGGCGCCTGATTCAGGCCTGCGAAATCACGGAATATTGGCGCCGGTGGCGTATATCGCAAATTGCGGTAAACAGGAGATACGATGAACATAGTAGCAGTATATTCGGACAAGGTTTTCCAAAGCCATGAAAAACCGATGGCGAACCAGCAGGTGATCCCATTTGGAATTACCTTTGTGGCCACCGTCTTGAAAAAAGCGGGGCACAACGTGCAGACCCTCTTCATATCCCCGGCCACCGATATTCCCCAGGCCATCCGCCAGATGGTGGAGGAGAAAAAACCCAGAATGATCCTCTTTACCGCCGTTACATCGCAGTATCCGGTGATCGTCCAGGCGGCCCGGGAAGTGAGAAAGATTGATCCTTCCATATACAACACCCTGGGAGGTCATCACGCGTCGCTGGCCCCTCAGGATTGCATCGCCGAGGAGGCTTTCGACTCCGTATGCGTCACCGAGGGGGAGGCCGCCGCCCTGGAGATGGCCCGTATGCTGGAAAGCGGCCAGCGTCCCACCGGGATAGAAAACCTGTGGATCCGCCGGGCGGATGGCTCGATAGAGAAAAATCCAATGGCAAGGCTGAACGAGGATCTGGACTCACTCCCCTTTATCGATCGGGATCTGTGGGCGCCATGGATGATGGATCCGGGAACCATACTGCCGATCATCATCTCCCGCGGTTGTCCGTACAGGTGCACCTATTGCACCAATCACGCCATGAGCAAGCTGGCGGAAGGGCGATACCTGCGGTTCCGCTCTTTCGAAAACATCCTGGCGGAGATGAAGGAGGTGCTGGAGCGCTGGCCCACCGTCACCCAAATATATTTCGAGGCGGAGACATTCGGAGCGAACCTGAAATACGCGCTAAACTTTTTGGCCCGGCTAAAAGAGTTTAACGCCACCAGGGAGAGGCCTATCGAATGGGGATTTAACCTTAACGTCACCAAGAAGACGATGAACAACCAGCAGCTGTGGTTTGCCATGCAGGAAGCTGGAGTGGGCTATGTGAACGTGGGGCTGGAGTCTGGCAGCGAGCGCGTGCGCAAAGATGTGCTTCGCCGCCCGGAACACAGCAACGAGGATATCATCCAGTTCTGCGACAACGCCCGCCAGCACGGCGTGGATGTCTGCTTCTCCGTGCTCATAGGCATCCCCGGCGAAACTCTGGAGGATTACAACGAGACGGTGGATGTGGTCCGGCGCAGTGATCCGGCCCATTGTTATCCGTACATTCTCTTTCCCTACCCTGGCACCGACATGCATGAAACAGCCAAGAAAATGGGGCTGCTGGACCATGCCATAGATAACACCGCCGAGCGTTCCAGAGCGGTGCTGGATCTGCCGGGATTCTCCAAATGGCGGATCCAGTGGGAGTTCATCATGTTCCACTGGAAAACGCGTAAGGGGAGCTGGTCCTTGATAAAGCGTATGGTCTATACAGCCAAGAACGGAGTGAAGGTATTCCCAAATCTGTTCAGCGAAGTGCTCCATATCGGGCGAACCAACTCGCTGGCCCGCTTTTTCTACCGGAGGCTGTCCAACGCGCCGGACGCCTCGTCTGTGTAGATGCGGCCTATGGCCTATGGCGTAAGAAAGCATCATAATTTGTAATCAGAAGTTTGTTTTTCCACAAGATTTGTTGGCGCGCCCAGGGATAACCTGCCCCTTGTAGACTAATATCCACATATTCAATATGTTTGCGTGTTGGCGCCCTTTATGCAACTCTATCTCTGCGTGGTTAAAGATAGAGGATGGCGCGATTATGGATACAACGCGAAAGGACAGGCTTCGCCATTATTTGAATCCGCTACATGTGTTTTGCGGAATGAAAAGATTGTTCAACAAGGAATATGCTCTCAAGGCCGCGCGCATTTATGAAAAAATGCTGTTCAGGCCGTTGGTGACCTTCTTTTTCTGACAACTACCATCCCGGCGTCACGTGACAATACCCGTAGATTCTCCCACTGCGGTGGCTCATATTCAGACTTGCTCTAATAGCCCGCCTGTTAGACAATGGCAGCTACGGGGAATCCTGACCATCGAGGGGAATCCGTTAAATTGTCATTTAGCGGTAAATTACTACATAGAATGAGGGATCGCCATGCGCGCAGTTTCGATGAAAGTCAAGATTTATCTGGTGGCGGTTGTCGTCGCCTTCGTCTGTGTGGTGTCCGTGTTTGCCGTATGGTCATTCCAGCGGGACGCAGATAACGATGCTCAGATCGTCAACGCTCTTGGTCGCCAGCGGATGCTGTCCCAGGCCATGGCGAAGAGCGCCTTGGCCTACACCTCCCGTATCGAATACAAGATCATCGAAAGCCAGGTGAACAACCTGAATAAATATGTCACCCAGATGCGCGCCGTGTACACCAAATACCTGGTCCGCGTAGCCAACAAGGCGAACCTGGGGCTCACCATGACCCCGGAAACGGCCGACCACGCCGAGATCCCATTCCCCGCCACCTTCACCAAGCTGGTGAACCAGGGATTTGTGGAGGGCGCCGGAGAGCGGGGGATGAAGATCGACATCCTGTCCGACACACCGATAAACCCGGACAAGGGTCTGCGGAGCGCTTCGGACAGGAAGGCCAATGAATTTCTTAGGAAAAATCCGGATAAAATATTTTTGGACACAAGCGTGGAGCGTGGAGCTTTATACCTTTCCTTCTACACCGCCGATATCGCCACGGTGGAAGCCTGCGCCACCTGTCATTCGGGCATGTCCAACCGGGAATTCAATGTGGGGGATGTGCTGGGGATCCGGAAATTCGACATCTTTTTCGCTGCCGACGCGGAGTTGGGCAAAGAAGCCCTGGCGGGAAAAAGCGCGGAATTCGATACTGCCGAAAAAGTCTTCTCCATGACCCTTACCGCCATGAAACGAGGGGGGGAATACCCGTCGGACCTTTCGATGAAAAATATGCGATTCACCACCGCCCTGGACAACAGGGATGCCCAGATGAAAATATCCGAGATAGAAAAGGATTTCTCCTCGTTCCTCGGGTCGCTGTCCACTTTTTCTGAATCCACCATCGGGGCGGGTTTTCTGGAAAGCAGACGTGACCTTCTAACACACGCCAACCAATTGCGAAGGCACAGCGACGACCTGGTGATCATTTACGAAAAAGTGGCAGCGGCGAACCAGCGCAATATCCAGCTGGCGGTTATCGTCATGGGTGTTTTCATAACATTGGCGATATTCATATCAGTGTATTTCCTGGACCGCAGCGTACTAAGACCGCTGGAGGTGGTGATGGACCAGATGAATGACGGAGCGGAGCAGATCGCCCAGGCGTCCAGGGAAGTTTCCGTATCCAGCCAGGCCCTGGCGGATGGTTCCACGCAACAGGCCTCCAGCCTGCAACAGACCGCCGCCGCGGTGGAGGAAATTGCCGCTCAGTCCCAACGCAACGCCGATAACGCCGCCGAGGCAAGCAAAGTGGCCGACGCCACCCGCACCGCCGCGAAAAATGGAAGCTCTGTGATGGATGAAATGAACGGGGCAATGAAGACCATCGGCCAGTCCTCCACCGAGGTGAACAAGATAATCAAAGTGATCGAGGAGATCGCCTTTCAGACGAACCTGCTGGCGCTCAACGCCGCAGTGGAAGCGGCCCGGGCAGGCGAGCATGGCAAGGGATTCGCCGTGGTGGCCGAGGAAGTGCGAAACCTGGCCCAGCGCTCCGCCTCCGCCGCCAAGGACACGGCTTCACTTATCGAAGAAGCGGTAAGCAATGCCAAGGCTGGCGCGGGATTGGCCGCTCGCGCCGATGAGGCTCTGGACGACATCGTCTCCAACGTGAACAAGGTCACCGCGTTCATATCGGAAATCCACGCTTCTTCCCGCGAACAGGCGGAAGGAGTGGGACAGATCAGCCAGGCTGTGACCAATGTGGACTCCATTACCCAGCAAAACGCCGCCACCGCCGAGGAGGCCGCCGCCTCCGCCGAGCAGATGCAGGCCCAGTCTGAAGTGATGAAGGAAATAGCCTCAAATCTGATGGTGATCCTCCACGGCTCGGAAGATGTGGCGGCTCAAAAGCTCCTTCTCTCCTCCGGAGCTGGATTCGCTGGAGAGGTGGTCAGATGGGATCCGGTCAAGCTATCGGTGGGAATATCGGAGATGGACAACCAGCACAAGCGGATTATAGACATAGTCAACAACTTCAACATGAGCGTGAAGTCAGGCGGCTCATCTCAAGGCGCCGCCAGGGCGCTGGAGGAACTGGTCGACTATGCCAAAGGCCATCTGCAGGCGGAGGAAGCGCTATTGAGGCGCCACAATTATCCGGAGTATGATCAACACAAGCGGATTCACACCATGATGCTCGAGAAGTTGACCCATCTGCAGCAACGCGCTTCCACGGGAGAGAAAGGCGCCGTTCTGGAGGTGATGAACTTTGTCCGGGACTGGCTGGTGAACCACATACAAAAAATTGATGTGAAATATGGGAGATATATCACCGGTCGCAAAGGGAGAGGCTGAAGCGAAAAAAGGTTATTAACATAGTCAGGAAGCCTACGCTTTGCGTTAAAATGCTTTTCTAGTTTACCAAGACGGGGTGATGTAAAAACAATGGCCATCAGGCAGACCATGGATTTCACCAGGGGCTTTTTCTACTTCTTCAGGGGGTTGAAAACCGCTTTTTCCACCAGAGCCCTGGCGGCCAGAGCGGTTCTGCCTGTGGTGTTAAACATCATCGTCTTCGCCCTGTTCCTCGTTTCGTTCAACACGCTGGTTTATTACCTGGCCAGTTGGGCCTTCGAGCAGACCAGCCAGGCGTGGTATTGGGCCATGCTTACTTTTATCGCCGGCGCCATTCTTTTCGTGGTTTCCCTTCTCACGGTGATTTTCCTTTTCGTGGTGGTGGGGATTGTCATAGCCTCTCCCTTTCTGGAAGCGCTTTCCGCAGAGGTGGAGCGCCATGTCACCGGCAAGGTGGAGGAGAGCGGTAAGCCGTTTATGGCGATGGCCTGGCTCACCATGCGTTCTGAAACGAAAAAACTGGCGGTCTTCCTCCCCATCCAGCTGGGCCTGGCGCTATTGAGCCTGATCCCCATGGCAGGCCCGGTGATGTTCGCCATAATCAATCCCCCATTCCTGTCGTTCGTTATGGCCTATGAGTTCACCAGCTTTCCCCTGGACCGGCGGGGGTATGACTTCACCGCCAAGAAAGCGCGAATCATGGAGACGCCGATGCTGCATCTGGGATTTGGCGCGGCGGCGGGGCTGACATTGTTTATTCCCATCCTTCATTTCCTGCTGCTTCCGGCGGCGGTGGTGGGAGCCACCCTGCTGGCGCTGGACACCATGCCAAAGGTCCTCGACGCGCAAAAGGAGGACGCTCCCGGGGAAAACGGCGCCGATGATGTCTCCGGGCCGACAACCGATGGATAGCCAGTCCCTCAGGGAGCCCTTGCGGCTCTATTTCTCATTCAACGATCCATACAGTTTCATCGTATTCGGCGCGATGAAAAACCTGGCGCAGAACTACAAGGTAAATGTGGAGAGCCATCCCCTGGGGGGGTACGACTCCTCCGGTGTCTTCTCCACAGATGAAGCTCAGGCGGCGTACTGGAAGCGGGACTCGGAACGGTTCGCCAGCTCCGCCGGAAGAAAGCTGAGCTACATTCCTCAGGTCCAGGACTCCACTATGGCGCGTCGTGGCTTATACATGGCACAGGAGAAGATGCTGGGGGCCAAGTATATCAATCTGGTGTTCGCCCTGCGATGGCTGAGCGCCGGCGATATTTCTGACAGCTCACAGATGATAAAGGCCCTGTCGTACCTGGAACTGAAGGAGGAGGGGCTGGCCGCCGCCATGAAGAGCGATATGTTCGGCCAGAACCTTGCCCATGTGGAGGAGATGGCGATGGGCGATGGCGCCATCGGCGTCCCCTTCTTTCGGTTTCGGGGGGAGGGCTTTTTCGGCGCCCACCAACTGGCCGCGCTGGAGGCTCTGATAAGGAGCGATCCGGCCCTGGTGATCCATCACGACGCAAGCTATGGCGTGATCCCCCCCCAGGAACTGGCGGCCAGGCTGCAAAGCGGGGTGGAGACACTGGTGCTGGATGTGCGCATCCCGAAGGAATTTGGGGCGGGCCACATCCCGGGCGCCAACTGTATTCCAGCCAAGGTGGTGTACCGCAGCCTGGAAAAGCTGGAGAGGGAATGGAGCATCGTGGTGGTGGACGATGGCGGTGTGGAGGCCAACGAGACAGCATTTCTGCTGGCCTCGGAGGGATTTAAAAAAGTCTCGGTATTGTCCGGCGGATTCCCCGCCTGGAAGGGGAGCGAGGAAAAAGGGATCGAAAAGTGGCACGACAGGCTGAAAAGCTGACGGCGCTGGCCATCATCCTTTTTTTATCGCTGGTCAGCCAGGCCATGGCGCAAGAGGAGGATACATCCTCCTGGGTGACGCGAATCAAGCCCCGGGGATGGAGCTTTTCCACCTCAACCACTATCAACGAGGAGCTGAATGTG
>JAOUMU010000161.1 GCA_029881335.1 Nitrospinota bacterium
CTCTTTCACAAACGTTACACTCTCGGAGAACTCATCCTTGCTCAAGAGGGTCTCCACTTCCTTGTTCGCTCCCGCCACGATCACATCCTCCTCTATGCCCATCTTCTGCTTGGCGAAAATCAGCGCGCGGCCATTGCATGAGGACATGGTCTTCAAGTTCTTGACGTCGAGCACGAAAGTGCCCGCCCCGGCTCCAATGGCCTTGTCCAGCTCGGCACGGAAGAAGGGGAGCGCCCTGGGATCCAGGTCGCCGGATACGGTGAGGATAGCGACATTGTTCTCCACCTTCAGCGACGATAAGAAGTGATCGAGCCCTGCTGTGGGCACTATCCGGACCTTTATTCGCACAGGTTCGCTGGAGGATGGAATTTTTATAGTCAATCCATCGGCGTCAAAATCGGAATAATCCTCATCGTTCACCATGACCGATTCAATTCTTATTGAACCCTTCGGGAGAAGGTCTGGCGAAACCCTGAGTATGTTGTCCTTGAATCCGCCAGGCTTTGGCTTGAAGTAAAGATCCAACGGCTGTTTGGTTACCAGCAGGTTTGTGTATACCGCCGCCAGGTAGCAAAGCTCGAAGGAGTGGTATCCGCTCATGGAGTGGCTTCCCTTGTCTCTTTCAGTGCCCATCAGGTATGGCATGCCGTTGGCGAAGACGTTGAAATATACGGCCCCGGAATCATGATCCAGGAAGAACGCGTTGTAGAAGGCGGATGACTCCCGAGCGTATTTGAGATATTGGTCACCTTTCAGCGATCCCGCCATGATCAAGTACGCCAGGATACCCTGCTCCTGCTGCCACCATGCTTTTCTGTCATGGAATGCGAAGCGGTGGATCTTTTCCCCTTTGCCCAAGGCCCGGTCCACCACGTCATACCAGCCGCCGCGTTGGGGGTCGCCGCCATGCTTCGGCATCAACTCGGCGATCTTCTTGGCGAAATCAGTATACCGGTCATCCTGTTGATAATTGGCTATGCGGGTGAGGTTCCATGCTATCTTCAGATTATGGCCCACCACCCCGCGGTTCTGTTGCCATCCCCAATTGGAGTCGTGGGACCAGTCCTCGTGGAATTTCTCCTGCACGAATGCGCTGTTGTCGTAGTCCTGGAAGTGCTCGGTGATAGTGTCCGCGGTGTCTATCAGCATGTCGGCGTGGGGCTTCTCCCCGGTGGCCAGCAGCAGGTTGATCAGGAACGCCGGAGCATGGTCACCCACCGAGTTCCAATTTTTTCTCGACCGGTTGCGCCCCAGCACTTCGCTGGTTCCACTAAAAGTGATCGGGTCAATATGAGAGTAATACCCTCCCTTCACATGATCCTTGTAGTGACGCTCGAAAAGGTTGAGGGTCATGTCTATATCCTTGCGGATCAAGGGATCCCCGGTGATGCGATATGTCTGCGTGGGGCCCGCCAGCGCGTAGATCTGCTCATAGGCCGGTATGGCGTCGTAATCATCGCCGAATTCGGAGGCGAACAGTTTGCGCTCCCGCACGGTCCTCAGCGATCCTCGCCTCATGCCGGGTACTTCCGGCATATTGGAGCCCAGGATTTTCCTGCCGGACTTGGATGAGAAGTCGACGGCGTGGTACCAGTAACAGATATTTTCCGACGAATCCACAGCGCGGAAATGCTCCCGCAGGTATGCGCTTCCCTTTTCCGCCGCTTCCAGGCATCTTTCGTTTCCTGTCAGCATGTAAGCGGATGCGAATCCGTACACGAGGCGGGAGATGGTGTCTGTCTCCTGTCTGGAGCTGGGCATCTTGTGCCCGTATAGATCGAGCATGGTGGTATAGTTGGCGTAGTCGATATCGCCCTCGCCGAACTGGGCCTTCAGATAGAACGCCGCCAACTGGCCGATCTGCTTTATCCACCAGTCCTGCTTTTCAAATACGAACTCGGTTTCGCTTCTCCCGGCGAAGATAATATGCTCCGCCTCAAAAGGCTGCCCATCTTCCGGATAGAAAACTCCATATACAAACAGGAACCTGCCGGTGGCCAGCATATCCTTCATCTGGCCTGTGCAGTCGATATACGATTCGCCCAGGTTTCGTGTCATTTCCGCGTATGTGGTGTCGGAGAATTTCACGTCGAAATCCCGGCCATCGGATGTCTTAAGGGCGAATACACCCTTTGTGAAGTCAAAGGTGGTCACATAGCCGGCTATTGTGTCTGAAAACTCGAAATTATTCTGTGCCATGTCATTCTCTCCTTATAGGTAAATTTCATTTGGAAATCAAAACGACAACGCTTCTGCCCTCGACAGTATATTTGTCCTTTTTGACCAGTTCTTCCTTCCCCTTGTCCAGAATGTCCGAGGGGGATGGCATGAATGTGTCCACCACCCTGTGCCATTTTCTTCCTTGCACTGCCGGGATATCAAAGCCCAGTGGCTCCCAATACATATTCATCATCACATGCAAATCCGCCTCCCCATCGAAGCCCCCGAGAGTGAACGATATGGCGCGCGAACCCCCATCGCCCCAGTCAGGCTCGTTTAACATGGTCCCGTGCCAGCTGATATCCTTCAGCCCGCGAGAATTGGTCTCCCCTGTGAAAAAGCGCGCCCGGTGGATTGTCGAATGGCTTTTCCGGAAAGCAATCATGCGGGAGAAGAAGCGGTACATCTCCTTGTTATTTTCGGCCAGGGACCAATCGAACCAGCTTATTTCGTTATCCTGGCAATAAGCGTTGTTATTCCCACCCTGGGTGCGGCGGACCTCATCGCCGGCCACGATCATCGGCGCTCCCTGGGAGAGCATCTGGATCACCGTGAAGTTCTTTATCTGCCGGTTCCGCAGCCTCTCCACTTCCTGGTCATCCGTCTCCCCCTCCACGCCGCAGTTCCAGCTGTCGTTGTCCTTGCCCCCGTCGTTGTTCCCCTCTCCATTGGCCCAGTTATGCTTTTCGTTGTACGACACCAGGTCGTTCAAAGTAAATCCATCGTGGCATACCACAAAGTTTATGCTGTTCAATGGCAGGTGGCCGCTGGCCTGGTACAGGTCCGCGCTTCCGGACATTCTGGCCGCCAGGGCGCCGGTCATCCCCGGTTCTCCCTTCACAAATTTGCGCACATCATCGCGATAGCGCCCGTTCCATTCCGCCCAGCGATATCCCGGAAAATAACCGATCTGGTACAAGCCGGCGGCGTCCCAGGCTTCCGCGATGATTTTCACATCGGCCAGGCTTTCGGAAAGCTCTATGTTCCACACAACAGGGGGATGGGCCATCGGCGCGCCATCCTCGCCCCGGGAAAGGATCGAGCCTTCATCGAAACGGAATCCATCCACATGCATTTCGTTCACCCAGAACTCCAGGCATTCGACAATGAACTTGTCCATTATCGGGTGGTTGCAGTTCATGGTGTTGCCGCAGCCGGAATAGTCCATGTAGTACTGCTTGTCGCCGTTGACGAGGTAGTAATAGATGCTGTTGTCGATTCCCTTGAAGTTGATCACGGGCCCCTGGTGGTTGCCTTCGTTGGTATGGTTGAACACCACATCCAGAATCACTTCTATCCCCGCCTTGTGCAGGGCTTTTACCATGTCGCGAAACTCCTCCAGGTGCGTTCCATCTTCCGGCGAGACGCAGAACGCGCGATGGGGGGCGAAAAAGCTGACCGTGCTATATCCCCAATAATTATAAAGTGGCTTTCCCTCCTGGTCCATCCGCAGGATCTCGGTCTCGTCAAATTCAAACACGGGCAGCAGCTCCACCGCTGTCACTCCCAGTTCTTTTAGATACGGGATTTTCTCGATCACACCTCGGAAAGTGCCGGGGTGTTTTACATTTGAGTTTTCACGCTTCGTAAAACCCCTGACATTCATCTCATAAATAACTGACTCATTCATGGGCCGACGCAGGGGCTGGTCCCCCTCCCAGTCATAACCTTTAGTGTCGATGACAACGCTGCGTAGTGATGTCCGCATATTGTCATTAGGTCCGCAGGCGTTCACCCGGTTCCAAAGGTTGTTCGTATTTCCCTTGGCGTATGGGTCTATCAGCACCTTGTTCCGGTTGAACCGATGGCCATTCCACGGTTCATTGGGGCCATCCACCCTGTATGCGTAGTGCATTCCGGCACTCAGCCCCTCCACATATACATGCCAGAAGTGGAATGACTTGTTTGTTTTCGGGTCGAGGGCTATTACCTGCGCCGGTTCCGGGTGGTCGTGTTCGTTGAACAAAAGCAACTCCACACCGGTGGCGTTTTGAGAAAAGAGCGCAAAGTTCACGCCCGATTCATCCACGGTGGCGCCCAATGGATGCTGCCTGCCGGATGATGTTTTATATTGCATTTCGCTCATTGACGATCCTCCTTAAGATTATTAGCGGTCAATTGATCGAGATTGTCACGGGAAGCCCCTACTTGCCAGAAAGAATGTCTATGATCTTGCGGGCGAACAAATGGCAATGCCCTCCGGAGCGGCCCGTCACCAGATCATCGTCCACCACCACATCCTCATTCACATACTCCGCCCCATAAGCTATGGCGTCGCCTATCAGGTTGTTGTGCACCACCACTCTGCGCCCCTGCACAAGTTCCGTGGCGGGGGCCACAAGCCACATCCCGTGGCAGATAATCCCCTTGAGTATCGACTTGTTGGCGAATGCCCGGCTCAGAAACTCTGTAGCGGGAGGGGTTTGGGTGACATCCTCCGTATAGCGAAGCCTGTCGGAGACCATTCCGGA
>JAOUMU010000162.1 GCA_029881335.1 Nitrospinota bacterium
CGTGCTGGCCGGGGCGGTGAAAAAACAACAGGTGTCCACCATCACTGTGGCCCCCGGCTCCATACCGGCGAACAGCGTAAAGGCGGTGGCGGTCACATGCCAGGGCGCCATATCCGGGCAGGTGACCACGGTGAACAGAACATCGGTTCATACCGGCGTGGGTATAGCCAACGCCTGGGTGTCCGGCGCGGATCAGATTACCATTGAGTTTTCGAACCTGACTGGGGCCCCCGTGGACCCTGGGAACCAACAGCTGATTATTCACCTGATATAAATATAAGGAGGCGTTATGAGTTGGGGACTTGCTCTTTTGGGGGCCAACCTTATCTCCTCGTTTTTCGGGGGGGAGGCGTCCGCGGACGCGTCCCGCAAAGCCGCAGAGGAGGCGGCCAAAAACCGGGAAATGCAGGAGCGGATGTTCCAGCAGAAAATGGCCCTGGAAAAATCCAACGCGGAAAACCAGTTCGCGCTATCCGGGGCGCAGCTGGTGGCGCAGTATGGGGCGCCGGGACAGGCGCAAACGGTGACCTACGCCAACCCCGAGGGAAGCGGAGGGGGCAGACGGGGCGGACCTGGAAGTTGCCCACCCGGATCCACCTATGTAAGACGCGAAAAGGGAGAACCGGGGCAGGATGGCAAGCCCTTGGTGGCGGGGATCGAATGGTGTCAACCAGACTGATTAAAGGATAAAACAATGAGTGAGTGGGCGGACCAGACGGGCGGTGAAGGGGACGGCAATTCCTTCACCATATATGGAGGGTTTGGCTGGGCACAGATGGAAACCCAGTCCGAAATGGCGGCGGAGGAGTATAAACGTTATAAGCAGTACATGGAGCCGTACCTGCAGGCGGGACAACAGAATCTCAGGGCGTTCAACGACCTGCTTGCGGGGAGAGTTGATATCACCCAGACTCCGGGGTACCAGGCGGCGTTTGATTCCGGGATGAACGCGCTGGACTCCCAACTGTCCGCCCGGCGGCAAATGCTGGGAGGAGGGGCCAAGAAATCGGCAATCCAGTTTGGGCATGAACTGGGGAAAATGCAGTTTGGAGAGGAGTTCAACCGCCGGATGAGTGCCGCATTCGCGGCCCCGCCCGTGGCCTATGGGGGGCATCCGGGATTGTCCACGCTGAAGGAGCTGAACGAAAAGTACAAGTATCTTTCGCCTGACCCCAAGCCCGCCACTGGCGGAGGCGGAGGTGGAGGCGGTGGAGGCGATGAAGCTCCCCCCGGCGGCGGTGAGAGTGACATGAATGATCCTGATGTGCTGGGTGGCCCGCATCCGTGCCCTGACGGTAAATGGTGGGATTCACACAAAAGACGTTGTGTATCAGCATGATTAAGAGTGGAGGTTGATATGAATTTTGGCGCTGGACTTAGACAGGTATTCA
The DNA here is from genome assembly GCA_029881335.1 of Nitrospinota bacterium. Classification (GTDB taxonomy): domain Bacteria; phylum Nitrospinota_A; class UBA7883; order UBA7883; family UBA7883; genus JAOUMU01. Next base: position 1,392 of record JAOUMU010000162.1, read on the forward strand.
TCGACGCCCCAAAACTGGTTCAGGCGTACCAGATGGGAAGCCAGATGGACGAAGCGGACGCCATGCGGGCGGATATTGACTCAATAGTCGGTGATATGACCAAGATGGCCACATTCGGGCAGGAGCTTGAGCCATTGGTGGACGCATATGAAAAGGACGTTACCCCCTGGCAAAGCAGAGCGGGGGGAGAGGGAGTGATCCTGCAGAAGAACGGTGAATACGGCGAAAAATACAGCGCCCTATACAACAAGGTGTTTGGCGGCGACGATCCTCCCCGTAATGTAAAACCCCCACCCTCCACCTTCATTGACAACCCCAATGAAATTCCGAAAATGCGCGAATATCTTGACGGGTTGAAAAATGGGATGGACTCCACCGCCGTGAGACTGTTAAGGAGGGATCCCAAGGCGCTGGCCTCGTACCTGATGGAAAGAGAGAAAGCACAGCAGGCGGCCCAGGCGCGGGCCGCGCTGGGCGGAAAAGTGGGGGACGCCGTGAGAAGCGGCGATAAAGCCGCCATTGCCCAGCTTGGAATATCTTCTGGTGATCCCAGTGTGATGAGAGCGGGGGACTTGCTGAAAGAGCCCCAGGGGCAATATGGAAATGCCAAAGAAGGGGTAAATCCCAAAACGGGGAAAGTGGAGTATTTCACCATTAACAAATCTAATGGGGAGAAGCTTTTTCTAGGGGTCGAGCCCCCGGAGGACCCTAAAGCCGCCCAGCAAGCCGCAAAAGAGGCCAAGGGTGATGTCCGGTATGCTCAGGACCGTCTGGATGATCTGAAAGCGGAACGGGCCAAACTGATCGCCAATAAAACGGTGGACGGTCCGGAATACCAGTCCGCGCTGAATAACATTAACCGGGAGATTGCGGCCGCCATAGAGGATATGGAGAAGGCGCGTGATGGAGTATCCGGCGGCGATGGTGGAAAAACCAAGAAAAAGGTCAAGCGGGGAGACACGCACAGCAAACCTGCCAGTAAATATTCCAATCTTTGGTGATTCCCATGGCTAAAAAATGGATTGAAGTTATCGCCAGCCAGGGATACTTGGGCTTGACGGATATGGAAAAAGCCCAGGCCCAGGACGCCTACTTCAATGAAGTGGTGGCGCCACAAATACCAGCTGCGGAGCATTCCCGCGCTAAAATCCAGTTTCTGACAGAACATCCTCCACCCGGCGCGATAAATGAGCCGGGGGCCACTTCCGGGGATATGATTAAAGCCATGGCTGGGGCTGGACAACCTCCGGAATCGACGGAAGGGGGAACAGGGATGGACGACCTGATCCCCTCTCGGCTGGGAGAGCCACAGCCTGAAGCCGTGTCGCGGTCTGTGACCATGGGGGCCAGCCCGGAGGGGATGCTTTCCGGCCGGTTCCTGGGGAACATGCCGAAGGGATACAACCCTGGGTACACCCTGCCAAAAGGTCCGATTCATAATCCTGATTACCTCCCCAACCTGCCAAGGGAAGAGGACCTGCCACCAGAGCCGGGCGTTGGTGAAATCGCCGGGGCGGCCGTCCAAAGCGTTCCATACCGTTTGGGGAAGGGAGCGGCGGGAGTTGTGCGGATGGCCGAGGGGCAAGTGGAAGCCAGCATCCAGGATATTCCACGGGAAAGCGAATATTCCCTGGCGAGAGTGCAGGCTGCGGAGAAGGGGGCCCTGGAGCAATATGACGAGACGAACGCGCGGGCTCGCGCGGAACATGAGCTGCCGGGAGAGAAGTTCTATCACGCCGCCGAAAAACGGCTGGATGAGATACGGCCAAAAGGATTGAGGCCGGGGTCGGCGAAGAATTACATTTTCGAGGGAGTGGGCGCGGCGGCGGAGAATATCCCGTTGCTGGCGGTGGGCGCTTTTACCGGTCCGGCTACACCACTGGCGTTGATGGCCACCCGTGTGGCGGGGGACCATTACGGAGAGATGCGGGACGCCGGGCGTGGGCATCTGGAATCGGTGATAACTTCCGCTGGATACGGGGCGGCGGAAGCCATCGGAGAGAAAACGCCCATGGCAATCCTGCTGGATAAGGACCTGCCATTCCTCAAGCGGTTGGTTAAATCCTACCTGCCGGAAGTGGGGGGAGAGCTGGTCACCGAATCTTTGCAGTCCGCCATAGACAAGGGGACCATCGATCCTGAAATGACCTGGGACCAGTTCAAGGACCGGATGGTGGACACCGCGATCGTGGCCTCCATCGCCCAGCCGATACTGGCAGGGGCCGGGCACGTGGCGGTGAAAGGGGCGGAACGGATACAGAACGGACAAGCGGAAACGAAGCCCGGAGGACAGAAGCAGGCTGAGGTGGCGGCCAAGCTGGACGCTGCCCTGGCCAGGGAAGAGGCGCGGCCTCAAAAGGAAACCGGCGGATTCACGGATACCCTCTCTAACGTGAAGATCGCGGACCTGGAGGCGCAACAGGAGGCGCAGCCCGAAGTGGCTCAGGAACGGGCGCAGGTAGAAAACGCGCAGGATGTTCATTTCCCCACAGAAGCGGAGCTGCGGCAAACCCGCCACGAGGAGAATGTGCGTAAACATGGGCTTTCCCCGGAGGCGGCGAAGGATTTTGAGCCAGTGGAAAAACCGGACACGGTCACCGGCCTCACGGAAAAACATGACCGCCCGCCTACGGTGAAGCGAGCCATGCAGCATGTGGCGGACACGGGCGCTTCGGCGTTTTACGTGGAAACGGATATCCGGAACATGGGTGGGATAAACGCCACGCTGGGGCATAACGAAGCGGACAAGGTGATCCGGGCCATGGTGGATATCTGGAGCGAGGAACTGAAGAAAACAGGTTCCACTGTCCATATGTTCCGGCATGGAGGGGACGAGATAAGCGCCGTAGTGTTGGGCAAGGACACCTCGGAAATAGGTGTGTCCGCCGCGTTGGACCGGGCATCCGTCCGGATCGACGAGTATATCCGTGGCAAGGGATTGGACATAATCCCTCACGGGAAAAACAAGACTGACCCTACGCCGGTGGGAACAGGGATTTATTATGGTGTATCCAAAATCACCCCGGAGGGTACTCTTGACAATATTTTTTCAGAAGCCGATACTATTGTTGAAAAGAAGAAGAAGGAGAGAAACAATGTCCAGCGAAGCGAGACTGAAACGGCTGGGACTTTACCACCTGAAGGACGACCCGGAAGCCCTGGGCAAAGCCTTGGACGAGAATCTGAAGCGTATAGAACGCGAGAGGCAGGAACGCAAAGCCAAGGGGTTGGGGTTGAAACCGAGACCGCTACCCAACAGCCAGCCCAAGTAACGCCCGCCCCTG
>JAOUMU010000056.1 GCA_029881335.1 Nitrospinota bacterium
GACGGCGCTGGCCATCATTCTTTTTTTATCGCTGGTCAGCCAGGCCATGGCGCAAGAGGAGGATACATCCTCCTGGGTGACGCGAATCAAGCCCCGGGGATGGAGCTTTTCCACCTCAACCACTATCAACGAGGAGCTGAATGTGGAACTGGTAATAGACAGTGGCTCCAGTTTCACCATCATCTCCACCAGGGCCGCCAAAGAACTTGGAATAGCTGATCAGCTGGCCCGGGCGCCCCGTTATCCGCTCAATGCTGGTGGGGGTGTGGTGTGGGTGCGTCTGGTGATACTAGATAGCGTGAGCGTGGCAGGCGCCGTAGCCTATGGTGTGGAGGGAGCCGTGGCGGACTTGCCCAGCTTCAAGGGCGCCCACGGCCTGCTGGGGAAAAGCTACCTGGGCCGATATTCATTTCTGGTAAACGGTCCCGCTGGAAAGATGACCCTCTCTCCTCATAAAAGCCTCCCTTTGTATGGGGGCCGTGGCGAAGGATGGTGGAAAAGCCAGGCGAAAAGGCTGCGCCTTCAGGCAAGCCTGTTTCGCGCCATGGAGCTGGGAGTGGACAGCAGCGTCTATTCCGGCGACACGCCGGACCGGCTGCTCAGCGAGAAGCTGTCCAGAAGAGACGCGGCGCGGCTGGCCAAATATTTCAAGGGTCTGCTGGCCAGCCTGGAAAAGGAAGCCCGGAGCCTGGGTGCGCCGGAGGAATGGATTAATTAAAGCAAGCCGCCAGCGGTAGGCAGGCTGCGGCCGGATTAACTTTTCGGGAGGCGGATGACGAATCTGGAGCCTTTTCCGGAGCCGGGCTCCACCCAGATGGAACCGCCATGGAGCCAGGCGCCCAGCTTGCAGAAAGCCAGCCCTATACCATAAGCCGGGACACCTTCCTTCCCGTTGCCGTCACTATGAAAAATACCGAATATTTTTTCCCGATCCTGCTTCCCCACGCCCCTGCCCTCGTCTTCCACGAAAATATCCACAAAGTCGGGCCCGGTGGTGGCGGAGAGAATCACCTTGCCGTTTTTCGGCGAATGCTTCAATGCGTTGTCCAGCAGGTTGGCCACCATGCGGCGCAGAAGGGTGGGGTCGGCCCATGCGGAAGACATTTCCGGCAGGGAGAGTTGAATCTGGACATCGATCCTGGAGGCGTAGATGGAAAATTCTTTCTCCAGGCAGGAGAATAACTGCTTCAATTCCACTTTGGCGAAATGGGGCCGCATCTTGTGTTCGCGCATCATCCGGCTGTCCAGAATGGATAGAACCAGGTCCAGCGACCTCTCCCCGCCGAATTTAATAAGCCCCAGGATCTCGTCGGCTTCCTCCCCCAGCTTCATCTGCTCCAGGTAATAAAGGTTTGCCTTGATGAGGGTCAGCGAATTTTTCAGATCGTGGACCGACATCATCAGGAGCTTTTCCTTGTCGGCGGCGATGCGCTTGAGCGACTCGATATCGTCACCAATAGGGAAGAGGGTCTCTTTTTCCCTTATAACCGCAAGTTTGATGGCGATAGCGTCCAATACTCCCTTGATCGACTCCTGCCGTGAAGCCAGATTTGGCCCATTGCTGGTTATCCCGGCGACATTGAGCACACCGAGCAACACGCCGGAAAAGTCAGAAATGGGAAGGGAACAGAAACTGTCGCCAAACTTGCGGTTTCTGTTTTCATTGCCGACAAATTCCGGAAGGTTTGCGATGCTGGAGAAAAAATAGGGTTTGCGGGTGTTTATAACGTACCCCGCCACAGATTTACTCACAAGATCCACGGGCATGCCGTAAATCTTTTCCGATCCCTCGCCGGCGGCGGCGCCCACTTCCCAGCCATGGCCATGACGCACCACCAACGAGCTAGTGGCGCCGCTCATCAGCAGCCTGGACACCTCGCATATCTGCTCCAGGGCCTTTCTCATCGGGGGGATCGCTGGGATCTTGACTTGCAGGATAGCCTCTCGGGCGGTGGTTTGCAGATTCTTGAAATCCGACTCTGTGTATTTGTCCGGCATGTGGGACAGGACGGCCCGAAGCGAATCCACAGGTGTGGCGCCTGATAATGAATTGTCTCCCGGCAAGTTCTATCTCTCCTCAATAATGAGAGGGATTATAGCAGATTATTTCTATTCTGAATCTTAAAATTACAAATAATCCAATATTCAAGGCATATTTTCATCTCAAAACAGCAAGTCAGGCTAATTTGGCAATTTTTTCCGACAATTGCTGGTATAAACCAGCGTCTTTCAAAGCATTGATCAGCCTTCGAGGATTATCGAGAAAGTCGCGAATAAACGCGATTTCAGAGATTTTTATAAACAGTGTAAATGGTTCCAGCGGCTGCCCCACGAAAAGCTTTCCGACCGTGTCATGGACATTTGCTCCCCCCAACAGGATCGGAGCCGCTACCGCCGCCCGGTCGGCCAACTTGCCGACATACCATATTATCCGTTCGTCTACGCTGTCCACATACTCGCGATGGCTCGGGTAGAGCCGCATGTTTTCGATAGATTTCAGTTTTGGGATGGTGTCGCAATAGGCGGTGTAGTTGCAAAATCTGCTGTTCATCGTCTCCATATCCACATCCAGCAGCGGCGTCTGGAATATCTCCCTCAGCAGGACGTCCCCGGTGATGGCGGAGTTTCCCAGCATATACACGATGTCACTTTGCGAATGACCTGGGCATCTTATCCACCGGATTCCCAGCCTTGCCAGCAGTTCATCCTGCTCCTCCAGCGCCAGATAGCGCGGGGCGAAGGGGGTGGATTTTTCGAACCACTCAATGGTCTTCCTTGCCCTGGCGATCTCCTGGGGAGGAAAGCCCATCTGCCTGAAAATCCCGATCATGGCTTCTGTTGTTTTATCGCCCCGTTCATAGCGGAAGGTGTCACGCCTGGAGGCCACCACCTTGGCTTTGGTGTTTTCAGCAAAGAATTTGGCCAGGCCGATATGGTCCGGGTGGAAGTGGGTGATGAAAATGTAATCGAGCCGGTCAAAATCGGTGTTTTCCCGGTGATAACGGATGGCGCTTTCCGTGGGGGGGCCTGTGTCGAACAGGATCAGGCGACCATCTATCTCCGTGGTGTATATATGCACTGGCCCCACAGGGTATGGGGTGTCAAGTGTACGCTGCCGTATGATGGGATCGGCGCTGCGGTTATTATCTATCATGGCTACATCATACACAAAAGTGGTCTATCCGGGGGAGGGGCCAGTACATGGCGGAAGTGGTGATTACTCCCCTGCCTCTTCACCCGCGCTCAAGACGCGCCGCCGGCTGATCCATGGCGCCAACAAGGCAAGCAAGGCTATTGGGATGAAGAGAAGGGACACTGCGTTGGCGATCTTCTGGGAAGGGGCGACATTGAACGCAAATGGCCGGTAGGACCGGAACAGCTCCGCCTCGTTACGCTCGGCTATGGTGAACCGGCCACCGAGCAGGCATCCGTTCTCTTCCGGGTAGAGGAAGCAGGCGGGGTTTCGCAGGTTGAGAAATCCGTTGGTATCCTTCATGATCGCTCCCGGCGACAAGCCGACTGCGGGGAGCTTTTTGAGCTGATAACCGAATACAGGCTCGTATGCCTTCATGGGCGAGGCGCCGAAGGTGAAAGCGATTTCCATGGACTTGTGGACTCTGTTTGTCGCTTCACCATCCTTGAAGCCTGGCTGGCCGATAAAGTTTATCCTCGGCTCAAAGCCGGGGGCCGCGGCCTTGGTATAGGCCGTGATCACCGGCATCGGATCATACGACTGGTTTCTGTAGTAATTCCAATCCCTGGCCAATCCGGTCATGACCAGGATAAGCGCCCCCACCACCGCGTAAAACTCTTTTCTTTTCGCCAGCGGCTCCGATTTTTCCAAAGCCAGCGCGGCCAGGATGATGACCGAAGGAATGTAGATGGCGATCCACCGCAGGTGAATGGAGGAGTTTTTCAGGATCGGGACCGAGGCGTGCAATCCGGAAGAGAACCACGATTGGTGATTCAAGAGCAGGGGCAAGGCCGCAAGGAATACGACCACCGCTCCAGCCACTCCCTGTGTTGTTAGCAGGCGCCTGAATAAACCAGAAGGCCCCAGTCTTAGCAGCGCCCCGTATCCTCCCACCAGCAGCAGGAGCGCCGGGCCGGGGGAGACGGCATAGTCTAGCTCGTGAGGCCCGATATAATACAGCGAGTTGATCATTATCGTGGCTTCCACTTTGCCATCGGTGGGCAGGAAGAGTGTAGACAGAATGATATACACCACCCCCAAGGCGTCGCGGACCAGTGGAATGGCGCCCTCCCTGGGAAAAGGGGCTATGAATGCGTGACCCGCCACAATCTTGGCGGCGGAGAGGCCCACGGCCATCGCGCCGGAGAGGCTGAATCGAAGAGCGAAATCCCGGAATCCGCCGAATGCCGCCACATGTATCAGCCCGGCCGCCAGTATCGCCGTCACCATGACCGGCGCCATGGCCAGCCCGCCGGAGCTTGCCATGTATGCGAGCATCAGCGACGCCGCGGCCACATCGCGCATCAGCGCTGATAGCCCGGCCCTTTGGCGTACCAGAAAGAATACGATCCACGGCGTCAACGCAAAGGAGTGGTAAGCGAAATGGCCAATGATCATCCGGGAGATATAGAACCCGTTGAACATGAACATAACGGCCGCATAGGCGCTGGCCGCAGGGCTGGCGCGAAAAGGCCCCGCCAATAACGAGTAAAATCCGGCAAATCCTATCCCGGTGAAGAGAAGAACCGTAACATATATGGCCGAAACCGGGTCCATGAAAATCATCAATGCCTGGGGGAGAGAGTGGTACATGCTCTGCGGATTGGAGAAAAAGGGGGCGCCGCCAAAAAAGGAGGGGGTGAACCATGGGACGGAAAATAATCCGTTTATCTTCCACCAGAAATAACCATCCAGCAGATGGGGCAGAAAATATGAGTAGTCATGACCCATGGGCCCACCGGAGATGGGGAAGAAACCGCTCATCAGCATGTGGAACCCCACCAGGGATGGAATCCCTGCGGCTACAAAGGTTTTTAGATGAGCGGATTTGAGGAAACTGACCATCGGCGCATTATATCACCGCTTCGGTTGCGGATGGGTTCCATCCTTTCAGGGTGGTATAATCGACGGGAATGAATATGGAAATATCTGATTTATCGCGGGTCGCCCGCGCCGAGGGGGATGTTGTACCCTTGGAGGAAGGCGCTCTGTGATCGCTCTGGCCCATCGACATTGGCTACCCGTCTTCACCGCCGTTCTGCTAGCTCTGGTGGTGGTCACCCATGGGGACTACGGGATATCGTGGGATGAACATGTGCAGTCGGAATATGGCGAACGGGCGTTGCGCTACTACTTCTCCGGCGGGGAGGACAAAAGCTGCCTCCAGTTCGGCAACCTGAAGTTCTACGGTCCCGTGTTCGAGATGGCCGCCGCGCTGGTCTATTCCGAAACAGGGATGGACAAATACCGGGTCCGTCATTTCCTCTCCGCCCTTATGGGGATTCTTGCTTTGGCGGGTGTGGCTGTTTTCGGCGGCATGACCGGCTCGAGGGTGATGGGTTTCACCGCCACCCTGTGTCTGGTGACTACCCCTTTGTTTTATGGCCATTGGTATATCAATTCCAAAGATGTGCCGTTCGCCGCTTTCTTCGTCTGGTCCATGGTATACACCGCGCGGCTGCTTGGCTCCGGCGGCGGCGCCTCTGGAGGCGCCACATGGAAGAACGCGGTGGCGGCGGGACTTGCCATGGGGATGACGGCAGCCATCCGGCCCACTGGAGTGGTGCTGCTATTGGGAATGCTGGGCACGGCGGTGGGCTACAGGATCCTGGTCATCCTCCTTGCCGCGGATGAGAAGCGGCCATTAATCAGAATTTTGGCCATGGCATTAATCCAGGTGTTGCTCGCGGCGGGTGTAATGATCATCCTGTGGCCACTGGCGCATGGCGGATTGAACGACATCGTGACCGGCGTCAGGGAGGGGATGAGATTCTCCACATCGTATCCCACCCTCTTCGCCGGGCATGTGGTGCTCAGCGACCGGCTCCCTTCGAATTACATTCTTCAATACTTCGTTATCACCACCCCTCTGGTTGCGCTCCTGCTGATGGTGACCGGCCTGTTTGTCGGCGCCCTGGAAGTGAACAGAAAGCCAGATTCAAACCGCTCCTTCATGATATTCCTGCTGTTCCCATGGTTTTTCGCTCCGATCCTCTTCTTCGTGATCTTCAGTGCCAACATATACGACAAGCTGCGCCATTTTCTGTTCATCATGCCAGCGGCGTCCCTTTTCGCCGGATTGGCGGTGGAGCGGCTGGTTTACCTGTTCAGTGGCCGCCGGGCCACGGCAGTCACGGTGGCCCTGGTGGCTCTCCTGTCATTACCCATCGTGGATATGGCTCGGCTCCATCCGTTTCAATACACCTATTTTAATTCCCTGGTAGGGGGGGTGGCAGGCGCCTCTGGAAGATATGAAACAGAATATTGGGCCACCAGCTACAAGGAGGCGATTGAGCATATAAACACGGCTTCGGCGGGGAAAAATATTCGTGTCCTGCTGGCGGCCAATGACTTCAACAAAATGTGCGCCACACTTTACGCCAGGCCGGGCGTGGAGGTGGATACCACTGAAGAAATATATGGGAGGCCGGTCCTGCCGTGGAAGATAGCGTCAGGCGATCTGCCAGAGCAGTATGACTACTATGTGGCGTCATATCGCTTCGGGATGTCGCATGCGTTCCCAAAAGCCCCAGTGGAGCATATGGTGGGCAGGATAGGGGCCATGTTCACGGTGATAAAGGGGAGGGAGCGCCAGACCTTCCTCACCACACCACCGGACCCCGTCCCAGGCGAATAATCTCCGGTGAGCCTCCCGTGGCGTCTACCACGGTGGAAGGCTCGGATAAAAGCGGCCCCACGGAAATGGCCAAATCTATCTTGGAGGAAAACTCCTCGGGAATCAGGGCAGGATCCGTCAGCGGCTCCCCGCCGGCCAGGTTCACGGAGGAGGTGAGGATTGGCCATCCCAGTTGCTCCACCAGCATCCGGCAGACGCGGTCGTCCGGAATACGCACGCCCACGGTGTTCCGCTTACCCAGCATCTTTTTAGGAATATTCGTCTTCCTGGCCTCCAGGACGAAGGTGTATGGTCCGGGAAGAACCTTGTTCATCAGGCGAAAGGCCCAGTTGGGTACAAAGGCAAACTCGCTGATCTGGGCGACACTGACGCATATGAATGAAAACGGCTTGTTGGCGTCCCGTTTTTTTATTTCAGCGATGCGTTTGATCGCGTCGGTCTGGAAGATGTCGCACCCGATGCCGTACACGGTGTCGGTGGGATAGACTATGACTCCCCCTCTTTGCAGGGCCTCCACCGCCGGTGTCAGAGACTTGTAGCTTATCCTGTCAGGATTTATGTGTGTTGTTTCCATGGAGGTATTATCACCTCAAAGCTCCTGCCTCGCAAGGCGCCGTATTTGAGCCTTTTTCCCTTTTATTTCTTCTCTGCATGTGGCATGCTTTTCAATTTTCGCAAAATCAATGATAATGACCATGCATGCCCCGCATTATGCCGGGTCAACGATATTTGGAGTTACTTGATGGGCAATGGATACAAGATGGCGGTCCTCATCAAGCAGGTCCCCGACACCTCCAGCGCCGCCGGGGTGAATCCGGACGGCACCGTGGATCGGGCCAGGGCCAAAAGGATGATAAATCCCTTCGACAAGTACGCCCTGCAGAAGGCGATCGAGACCAGGGCCTCCCATGGCGGAGAAATAATTGTCGTCTCCATGGGGCCGCCACCGGCCATGGAAGTGCTGGTGGAGGCGCTGGAATATGGCGCGGACGCCGGCTATCTCCTCTCCGACAGGCGTCTGGCCGCGTCAGACACCCTGGCCACGGCCTATGCCCTATACAAAACCGTCGTTTACTTAAAGGATGTGGACATCGTCTTCACGGGGCTGCAGACCACCGATGGCGACACCGCCCAGACCGGGCCCCAGATCGCCGAACGCCTGGATGTGGCCCAGATCACATATTGCGAAACCATGGAAATCGTCGACGGGCGCATCCACGCCTCCCGGATAATAGACGGGGGAATCCAGAAGCTGGAAACAGCTCCCCCGGCGCTGATTACCGTAGCCAACTCCGCCAGCCGCCTGGAGCACAAAAAATTCACCAACGTACATATGGTGAAAAAGCTCTCCCGCGACAAAGCGGAGATGGAGAAAAGGATCAGGGTCGTAACCTTGGACGATATCGGCGCCGAACCGGAACGGGTGGGTCTTTTGGGCAGCCCCACCGTAGTGGGAAAAACATGGAAGCTAGGGGAAAAGGGTGGCTCCTGCAAGCTGTTCAAGGGCGATAAGCCTTCCCATGAGGTGGAGCTTCTGGTGAACGCAGTCGCCAGCGAGGGCAGGGGAGTGGAGGAGTTCGTGCTATGAGCCAGTATGAAGATATAGTCGTCATCGCCGACCAAATACAAAACGACCTGCGCCCCATCACCTTCGAGCTTCTGGGCGCGGCCCAGACTCTGGCAGCCAAACTGGATGTGAAGGTGCGCGCCATTGTGATGGGGCACAACCTGGGGAGCATACCCCAGGACCTTATCCATAATGGCGCCGATTCGGTGTACGTAGTGGACCAGCCGGAACTGGCCGAGTACACAACCCTGACCTATCGGAGGGCAGCCATTTCCGTTATCGAGTCTTTCGAGCGCCCGCCGCACATCGCCCTTTGCGGCGCCACCACCCTGGGCCGGGACCTGGCGCCAAGGATCGCTTCGCATTTCGAGACGGGGCTAACGGCGGACTGCACGGAGCTGGATATCGGAGATTACGAGCACAAGGGGAAGGCGGATCCCTCCAAGACGGGGACTTACAACAACTGCCTCTACGCCATCCGTCCCAGCTTTGGTGAAAGCCTGAAAGCCAGAATCCTGGGGCCATGGAAAAATCCGCAAATGGCCACCGCCAGGACCGGCGCCCTGATCCCCTTTGTCACAGACACCACCAGGACGGGGCGGATAGTCGCGATAAAGGTAAAGTTTGAGGAATCGGATTTCAGGGTGAAGGTAATTGAGACAGTGCGAGCGGTGTCTGACGCCCTGGACCTGATCCGGGCCAAAGTGATAGTCAGCGGCGGGTTCGGCCTGGGTGGTCCGGAGGGCTTTGATGTGGTGAGTGACCTGGCGTCGGTGTTCAAGGAGTCGGCGGTGGGATCCTCTCGCAAGGCGGTGGACTCCGGATGGATTCCCTACTCCCACCAGGTGGGGCAGACGGGAAAGACAGTGCGCCCCGTGTTATACATCGCCCTGGGCATCTCCGGCGCTATTCAGCATCGGGTGGGGATGAGCAACAGTGGCACGATCATTGCCGTGAACAAGGACGAGAAAGCGCCGATTTTCCAGTTCGCCCACTACGGAATAGTGGGAGACCTGTACGACATCGCGCCTATGCTCAAGGAACAATTCAAAAAATCGATGGCCTCCTGACGGGAGAAGAAGACAGTGAGCGACCGAATAGAATACGACGTGACTCTGGTGGGGGGGGGGCCCGCAAACATGGCCCTCGCATACCGCCTGGTCCAGTTGACGGACAAGCCTATAAAAATAGCTGTTCTGGAAAAGGCGAAGGATATCGGGGGCCACCTGCTATCCGGCGCCGTGTCCAATCCCAGGGTGATAGAAAAACTGTTCCCCCAGTGGAAGACCGATGGATTCCCCCACCAGGGAGTATGCTCCGAGAGCTATGTGAGCGTCCTTGGTCCCCGCAGATTGGAGAATGTACCTTCCCTTCTCACTCCTCCATATTTCAAAAAGGAGGGGTACGCCATCTTGAACATATCGGAGATGTGCGCGTACATCGCCGACAGGATTACCGAAGCCGCCGCCGCCAAGGATGGCGTGGTGGTGGACTTCTATCCCGGCTTCCCCGCACAGGAGATCGTCTATGACGGCGATCGCGTGGCCGGAGTGAAGGTGGACGATACCGGCGACGAGAACGCCGACACGCTATACGCCAAGGTCACCGTTTTCGGTGACAAGGGCTTTGTCTCCAGAGACCTTGTCGCCAAGCGCAACCTGCGCAAGAATCCGCAAGTGTGGAGCGTGGGGGTGAAGGAAGTGTGGGAGACCTCTGAAAACTACGAAGGAAAAGTGTGGCATACCATGGGATATCCGCTGGCGCCGGGCCACCTGGGGGGCGGATTCGTCTATGGACAGAAGAACAACCGGCTGGTCATCGGAATGGTGATGGGGCTTGATTTTGTGAACCCGAACCTTCGCCCGCCACAGGTGTTGCAGGACCTGAAGAAGCACCCTTTCATGCAGGAGATGCTGCGCGGTGGCAAACTGCTAAAGTACGGCGCCTCAGTGCTGCCGGAGGGGGGCTTATACTCCCTGCCGGAAAAATTCGCCGTGGATGGCGCCATGCTGGTGGGCGACGCGTTGGGAACGCTGGACGTGAAGCGCTTCTCCGGCGTGGACAAGGCGATGGAGAGCGGATATCAGGCCGCCGAGACAATATGGGAAGCGCACAAGAAAGATGATTTTTCCGCTTCCGGGCTGGCTGGCTATCAGTCGCGGCTTATGGCCGGATGGGTGGGGCTGGAGCTCAAGGACTCCCGCTATTTCCGCAAGGCTTTCACCGACCACCCGAAACTGCTGGAGATATTCATTCCTCGCCTGGCGGCCGCCGTGGACTCCGGCAAGAGCGTGGTGTACGCAGGCCTCCAGGCGGGCATGGCGGATCCTTTCGGCTCCCTGGGCCTGTTGAGCGCCAGGAAGATGATCGAGAATCCCTCCGATATCGGCCGGGCCGAATATAAGGAGGATCGTACCCATATCGGCAAGGACTACGCGGATAACCGGAAGATCTCCGAAGGCTACGCGGAAAACACCGTATACACCACCGCCGATGTGGTGTTTTACGCCCACACCCACTATGGCGAGGAGAATCGCCATATAGAAGAGTTCGACGCGGCGGTGTGCCGGGATTGCATCGCCGTGTTCGACGCCGCGGGCAAGGACACACCCTGCGTGGGGGATTGCACTGCCGAGGTGCACCAGACCCTGGAAAAAGACGGCGCAAGAATCCACGCCATGGCCCTGGAGAACTGCGTCCAGTGCACCACATGCGAGATCGTCTGCCCCAAAACCAATCTTCGGGTGCGGGCGGCGCTGCGCGGGTATGGGCCGGATTTTTCCGGGATGTGAATACAGCAGGCGTGATCCACGGGCGGCGGCTGAGACGGCGCATGTACCACCCCTGATGGGGACAAGTTCATTTTGGCTCTGCGGCGTTTTGATGTAGAATACCTGACTTGGCATTCGAGATGCCGAGGCGCCGGGCCAACGCGCCGTAGGCCGGCAATTCCACATTTTCGGCGAGGTTGCGGTGATAGACCTGCACATGCACACGTTTTTGTCCGATGGGGTTCTGGTTCCGTCAGAGCTGGCGCGCCGCGCCGCCATGAAGGGGTACCGGGCGATGGCCATCACCGACCATGTGGATATGGCCAACGCGGAGGAGGTCATCGGGCAGATAGTCCGGTTTTGCGCCACCTACCAGGGAGAGGTGAAGGTTATACCTGGAGCGGAAATCACACATGTGCCGCCCCGGATGTACGCCGAAGTGGCGCGGATATGCAGGCAGGCCGGGGCCAAGGTGCTGGTGGCCCATGGGGAGACCATTGTGGAGCCGGTGGAGCCGGGGACCAACCGGGCCGCCATCGAAGCGGGAGTGGATGTTTTGGCCCACCCGGGATTGATCGGCGAGGAGGACGCCCGGCTGGCGGCGAAAATGGGTGTGGCGCTGGAGATAAGCGGCAGGGCCGGTCATAGTTTGGCTAACGGCCACGTGGCCGCCATGGCCAGGAAGGCTGGAGCCCGGCTGGTGTTCGACACAGACTCCCACGCGCCTCATGATCTGATGGACCTGGCTACGGCCAGGAAGGTGGCTTTGGGCGCTGGGATGACCGGCGAGGAGATAGATTCAATGTTCCAGTTCGCTAATGAACTGGTGAAAAAAATGGTTTGAAGGATAACTGACAATGGCTCGGTACGACCGGATATCAAAACGAAACACGGACAAAAACAGACTTTTATCGGATCCCTCCGCCCAGTCCTGGGAATGGCTGGACAAGCATGGATGGAAGGTCGGCGCTGGCGCCGCGGTGCTTTTCGTGGCTGGATTGATTCTGTTGGGAGTAGGTTATTACCAAAAAGTCACCCTGGCGGACGCCCAGACGAAGCTTTTCCACGCAGCAGCCCTGGAGAGCAAGGCCTCCGCCGGTCAGGCCTCTCCCAGGGAGGCGATAGAGGAATATGAGAACCTGATCGCCTCCTCCAGCCGCACGGATGTTCAGGTACAGGCGCGGATGCTGTTGGCTGGGCTCTATATGCGGGAGGGGGAGCCGGGAAGAGCGGTGGAGCACTTCACCCTGGCAGCGGCATTTGCCGGAGAGGGGAGCATGTTCGGCGAGTTCTGCCAGGTGGGCATGGCCTTGGCCCTGGCGGACCAGGGGAAGGCCGACGAGGCGGAAACCAAACTTAAGGCCCTTTCCGCTAGCGCTAAATTCTATCCCAAGGAAGAGATTTTACGCGAGCTTGCCTTTATCCAGGCTGCCGCTGGCAGGAATAAAGAGGCAGGGCAGACCCTGACCGCCGCATCGGGGCAAGCAGACCCTGCGATTCCTTCCCCTCCCTTGGATGATACCATCGGACGGATGAAGCGCGGGGAGATATCCAAAGGGCTGGAGCAACTTTACGCTGTCATGCAAAAGGCCGCCGAGGAGGCGGAGCAAAAAGCGCTGGAGCAGTCTCTTTCCGCTCCGAAGGTCCCGGGCCAGCCTGCGCTGGTGACTCCTGACGCAGTGCATGGCGGAGGGAAATCCGGCTCGAAATAAACAACGAAGCGTCTGAAAGGATTCCTCCATGCACTGGTTTGACACATTGGCGTTGGCGGTGGTCATCTACATGGTGGTGATGGGCGCCTGGCGTGGTTTCTTGAGGGAGATTTTTCCAGCCATGTCGCTCATGGTCGGTGGCCTTTCCGCAGCCGTGGGGCAGCAAACAGTATCCTCCATGTTGTCCGGATTCGTGGACGAGGGGCTGGGGCGGGATATCACCGCCTATATACTGGTTTTCATGCTGGTATGGGCGGCGGTGGCCCTGGTGGGATATGGCATAAGGCGGCTCACCGATCGTTTCGAATCCGCCACCACGTTAAATCGCGCCGCCGGATTCGGCTTGGGAGTGGCCAAGGGGGCGCTGGTCATGGCCATAATCGCAGTGGTCCTGGGGGTGGCGCCGGCCATGCGAAAGGATGTGGACAAAAAAAGCGTCAGCGGATCCACCTTCATCGCTCTGGGGAATTTCACGCTGGAGCAAATCTCCCCCGGTCTGGCGGCCAGGCTCGGCGATACCAAAGACGATGGGATCATAGAGAAAGTTAAGCTTTTAAGGGATACCGCCGCCGCGCTGGATCCCACAAAGGCGGGGGCGAAGCTGGACAAATCCGGTGGCAAATAAAAAAAGTAAATCCCCGCTCTCTAACAGGCGCCCCTCTATTTCTTGTCTGGGATTGCCAGGGGAAGATGGATCAAGTCCGATATGACGGCAATCGGGGCCAACGATAATTAGTCATTCCGGGCCAGACCCGGAATCTGAATCAAACGAATTTGTTGAGGAGATATCATGTTCAAGACCGTTGAATGGAGAGGCGATGCGGTGCGTCTGATAGATCAGGGGAAGCTGCCCCTGGATGAGGAGTACCCCGAATTCACCACATATGAGCAGGTGGCCTCTGCCATAAAGCGAATGGTGGTGCGCGGCGCGCCCGCCATCGGGGTGACGGCGGCCATGGGGGCGGCGCTGGCGGCGAATAATATTCGTGCCAACGACAAAGATGTCTTCCTGACAGAGTTCAACCTGGCGCTGAAAACCCTGGCGGAGACCCGACCCACGGCGGTGAACCTGTTCTGGGCCATAGAGCGAATGCGCGCTGTGGTCGCAGCCAATAGCTCCGGGAGCATTGATACCATTCGGCGAAAACTGGAGCAGGAGGCGCTGGCCATCTATGAGCAGGATCTGGCCATAAACAAGACCATGGGGGAAAATGGCGCCGAGCTTTTTGTTGATGGCGATACGGCCCTGACACACTGCAATGCCGGCGCCCTGGCCACGGCGGGGGGATATGGTACGGCCCTGGGGGTGATAAAAGCGGTCCACCTCTCCGGCAAGAAGATCTCGGTATTCGCCGACGAGACCCGGCCCTGGCTGCAAGGCGCTCGGCTGACCACCTGGGAGATGATGAAAGAAGGGATCCCGGTTACCCTGATATCGGACAACATGTCCGGCCACTGCATGAAAAAGGGGATGATAACAAAGGTGATCGTAGGGGCGGACCGGATCGCCGCCAATGGTGACGCGGCCAACAAGATTGGCACATACACTGTGGCGGTGCTGGCCAAACGCCACAACATCCCGTTCTTCGTCACGGCGCCGATGAGCACCATAGATTTCAATGTCTCCACCGGCGACGACATTCCGATAGAAGAGCGGAATCCCAACGAGGTGACCCACGTGATGGGGCATCTGCAGATCGCCCCCGATGGAGTGAATGTGTTCAATCCCGCCTTCGACGTGACCCCGAATGAACTGGTAACAGCCATCATCACGGAGAAGGGCGTGGCCTATCCGCCATTCACCGAGTCACTGAGGAAGATGAAGGGCTGAGGCGCCAGCTAGCTGGTTTTCGCTTCCTCGTGGGCGGTCGCCCACCGCTGTCTTTCTGAACAGGGCGAATGACAAGAGAAGAATCTCATTCTTTTCAGATAAACATTGGGTTTGATCCGGCATCTCCCTTTGCCTCGGCCGCAAGTAGCGCGGCGCTCCTCGTGACAGGTGTACTACACCACCACAAATTGCGGCGCGCTCCCCTTATGCCCTCAGGCTTCGATGGTGTTTTAGCCAGATTTTCAATGTCACATAGTGATATGGCTATATTGTCCATTATTCGTAATCAATTGTCCACAATTCGTAATACGGCCTAATGTAATATTTCTAACATTTGCAAAACTTCAGCATGCCTGTTTGCGGTGTTGGAAGTGTATCAACTCATAGGGGGCTTTGTAGCTATAACTACTCAGAAGGGACACATGAACAGACTATTTGGATACCTAATCGGATTGCTTTTTCTTGCCCTGATGGCGCCAGGGGCCGCCTGGGCGGCCACATATGCAGTAGACACCACCGTGGACAACGGCGCGCTTTCCGCATGCACGGCGGCGGCGGGGGATTGCTCCCTGCGCGGCGCCGTCAACGCGGTCAACGCCGGAGCCGGTGGCGATATCATCAGCCTGCCAGCGGGGACGTATACCCTCACCGGCGCGAATGGAGATGACGCTAACTTGTCCGGCGACCTGGACATCTCAAAGGTGGTCACCATCCAGGGCGCCGGGGCGGCCACCACCATCATCGACGGGAACGGCGCCACAACCGGCGACCGGGTGATACATGTGACCGCCGCCGTGGCCTTGACAGTAGATGGTGTGACGATCACAGGGGGGAGCACCGCTGCCAATGGCGGCGGCATTTCCTCTCTTGGCGCCGTGTCGATAATCAACTCCACCATCTCCGGCAACACGGCTGGAGGTAGTGGCGGCGTTCTTTCCAGAAGTGCTTTGATGGTCACCAACTCCACCATCTCAAACAACAAGGCAACCACGGGTGGCGTTGGCGGCATTTCGGCCAATGGTACCTTAGCAGTAACAGTGACCAACTCCACAATCTCCGGCAATACGGCTGCATTATTTTGTGGAGGTATTTATTCTTTTGGCGCCGTGACAGTCACCAACTCCACCATCTCCGGAAACACGGCTGGAGGTGATTTAGGCGGCATTTATGCCCGTGGCGCCCTGACGGTCGCCAACTCCACCATTTCCGGCAACTCTGCTAGAGGTGGTGGCGGGGGTTTTTCCGGAAGTGTTTTGACGGTGAACAACTCCACCATCTCCGGCAACTCGGCGACTACTGGTAACGCTGGCGGTATTTCTGCCAACGCTGGAGGAACGATCACTAACTCCACCATCTCCGGCAATTCCGCAGTAAGCTGGGGAGGCGCAATTGATAATCAAACCGCTCCACTGTCCATCACCAACTCGACAATCGTTGGCAACTCTTCGGGTAACGGCGCACTGTTCGCCTTCCTGGCCGGAGCCAATATAACGCTGAGCAACACGATAATTGCCGGCAACACCGGTGGCAACTGCGCCTTTGCCGGTGGCGCGTTTATTTCCTCCGGATACAACATCGACAGCGATGGATTGTGCAACCTGGTGGCGGCAACCGATATCTCCAACAGCGCCACTATCGCAGGCAGCCTCGGCGTCTTGGCAAATAATGGCGGCTCCACAAAAACCCACGCCCTGCTGGCAGGGTCACCGGCCATAGACGCAGGCTCCTGCGTCAACGCCGCCGACCAGCGCGGAATCAGCCGCCCCCGCGATGGCAACGCGGACAAGCTGGCTCAGTGTGATATCGGAGCGTATGAGTATGGCGTAAACGCCTCTTCCATCCTGAATATGACAGTCCTGGGATCAGGCTCGGTCTCCGATGGTATAACCGGCATTAACGCGGCAAACACAATGAATCCATGCGCCGCCGGAACATGCGTGGAAAGTTACAGCTCCACCGCCACAATAAGCCTCACCGCCACTCCCGGCGCGGGGCAGACCTTCCTTGGCTGGATCGGTGGGCCGTGCGATGGAACCACAACCAATCCCTGCTCCGTGTTGATGAGCTCTAACCAGAACATCACCGCGCTCTTCGCCACCGATGGCCTGATCGTCACCGTGGTGGGCCCAGGCGCCGTCACCAGCGATGTGGGCGGAATCGATTGCCCCTCCGTGCTTTGCGCCGCGGCCTAC
>JAOUMU010000057.1 GCA_029881335.1 Nitrospinota bacterium
GGGAGATATTCCAGGCCCTGGGACTGGGCTACATACCCCCGGAGCGCCGGGAGAACATGGGCGAGATCGAACAGGCGGAAGGAGGCGCGGAGCAGAACCTGGTGGAGAGGAAGGATCTGCGGGGAATATTCCATCTGCACACTACATACAGCGATGGGCTGGAGACCCTGGAGGCTATGGCCCAGGCCTGCATGGAGCGGGGGTGGGAGTATATGGGGGTGTCCGACCACAGCCGCGCCGCCCATTACGCCGGCGGACTGTCCATAGACGACTTGAAGCGCCAGGGCGACGAGATAGACCGGCTCAACGAAAAGCTGACCGGCTTCCATATCTTCAAGGGAGTGGAGTCCGACATCCTGGAGGATGGAAGCCTCGACTACCCGGAGGATGTCCTGGCCAGGCTCGACTTTGTCATAGCCTCCGTCCACATGCGTTACAAGAAGGAGGACGAGGCGAGGATGACCAAACGGCTGACGGCGGCGATTATGAGCCCATACACCACCATGCTGGGGCACCCCACCGGTCGGCTTCTGCTGGCGCGGGACTCGTATCCTCTGGACATGGCGGCGGTGATCGAAGCGTGCGCTGAGCATGATGTGATTATCGAGCTGAACGCCAATCCGCAACGGCTGGATATAGACTGGCGGGAGATAGGCAAGGCGCAAAAGTCTGGCGTCATGATATCAATCAATCCGGACGCCCACCGGATCCCAGGCCTGGATCATGTGACCTACGGTGTGATGGCCGCTCGAAAAGGAGGAGTGGCCCCGGGGATGGTGTTCAACACCATGGGCACGGCGCAGGTGGGGGCGGACCTGCATGCAAGGAGAAAAAGGAGGCTTGGCAAATGATCGATATAAAACAGTGGGTGGCCGAAGTGGCCGGGGAGTTCAAAAAGCTCTACCCGAAGGCGGATATCAGCCTGAACTACTCCACCCCGATGGAGCTTTTAGTGGCCACCATCCTCTCCGCGCAATGCACAGACGCGCGAGTGAATCAGGTGACCCCTGCGCTGTTCATAAAATACCGTTCACCGAAAGACTTCGCAGCTTCCCCGCCGGGGGAACTGGAGGAGGATATACGCTCCACCGGGTTCTACCAGAACAAGGCGCGAGCAATCCGCCAGTGCGCCGCCGATATCGCCAAAAAGCATGGCGGCAAAGTTCCGGGGACCATGGAGGAGCTGACACAGCTCTCCGGCGTGGGGCGCAAGACCGCCAACGTGATTCTGGCCCAAAAGTTTGGCGTGCCGGCAGTGGTGGTGGATACTCATGTGGTCCGGGTGAGCGGGCGACTGGGGCTGACGGCCAACAAGAACCCGGAGAAGATAGAGCAGGACTTGATGGTGCTTCTGCCGAGGAAGGATTGGATCGTCTTTTCCACCAGGATGATATTGTTCGGGCGCAACGTGTGTAAAGCTCGAGGCCCGATGTGCGGCGAGTGCCCGCTTTATGTCGGGTGCCCATGGGAGGGGAAGGCGATGGGGACGAAAAAGTAATTTATTTGCGCTGTGAAGAATAACGATCTGCATACGACCCAAAAGGAATACTACCGTTCCCTATACGCCTCGGGCCAGCCTGTGCCGTGGGAAGATTTTTTCGATGGCGACTGGCTGAGAACCAGACTCGGTGACGGAAGACGCCACCATGGAAAAATGGCGCTGGAAATCGGCGCGGGAAAGGGCCGGGGGGCGGCAATCCTGGCCAGGGGCGGCTATCGGTGCGTGGCCATCGACTACCTGCTGGAGCCGATGGCGCTGGCGTCGCGCCCTGCGGGTAAAGGCAGTCCACACTTCATCAACGCCGATCTGTTCGCGGCTCCGTTCCGGGAGGGGGTTTTTAGCCTTGCGCTCGACTGGGGCGTGTTCCATCATATAAGAAGGAAGGACACAGGGTTGTACATCAGTTCGGTCCGACACCTGCTGGGTCAGAATGGCCGGTTGTTGCTCGGTTGTTTCTCACCCAGGTTCCGGCATCCGGGCGAGGGGAGGCGCAAGCGTGGGTTTACGTTGCACCATGGTCATTATGATCGGTTCTCGACCCGCGCCGAACTGAGGAAAACATTCGGTCCATGGTTTGAAATTACCTCCATGGAGGAGCGGAAGGCCGGTTATTATCTGCTGGATATGACGGCCAGGGAAAAAGTGAAATGACATACGAGGAATGCGCCTGCTGCGGCAAGAAGATCGGCGAAGGGGATATCAGGTTCGTGGTCCGGGTGTCTGTTGTTGGGGACGATGGCGGAGTGCTCGACGAGGAGGAATACTCAGATGTGGACTCCAAGATCGAGGAGCTGATCGCGGAAATGGAGGGGCGGGAATCCTATGAGCTGGAGAACGAGGTTTTCGAGGAGCGGGTGTTCGTCCTGTGCGGGCCGTGCCGCAAGGCGTTCATGAAAAATCCATTCGGCTTCAGGTCCCGGCACGACATTCCCGACGACGAGATATTCGGCCCGATTCAGTAGGGTGAAGCCGCTCGATCCCACCGGGCAAATCCGGCGCCCGGCGCCAAAAGGGCCGCGGTGAACATCCTTGGCAACCGTCAAGGCTGGCCTACCCGGTTTTCCTTGAAGCTTTAAAACCCTCTATCACCGCATCCTTTATGATCTCCTGAATTGGCCGCTGATCCTGTTGTGTATATTTCTTTAATGCGTCATTGATTTCCGTCTGATAGCCCCGGCCTTAGCGCTCCGCCTTTTCCTTGTACCAATCCAGCGTGGAGCTGTCTATCCATATGGTAATCCTTGTTTTGCCAGGATGGCGGATCACACTTCCCAGCTTGCCCTTGCTAAAATCATATTCCTTCGTCTTCACATTGCTTCCTTTCTTTTATGTGGCCTTCCTTGCGGGAATAAGCCTGATCCCTCCGGTTTCGGGATAGGAATACACAACCGTGAATATCCTGCCGATCAGGTCCGCGCCCACGGTCACATAGCGTAATTCGTCATGCCGTGTGTCCTCAACAGTAAGAGCGCTGGCATCATCCAACACGGTCGCCGCATGCGAAAATTCGACGCCGTGCTTCTTTAGATTCAGAGCCGTCTTACGTTTATCCCATGCTATCCCCACAAACCGATGATATGCATATGTCAACGCTTCTTTGACTCATACCTCGGGAGACGCGTCCATGCGTCATCCGCGAAAAAGGGGGAAAGGTTCTTCTGAGCCCATAGACGCATTCTCCGCATACCTCCAAAGGGCGACCCGCCGCGCCCTCCTGATCCGGGAGGGGAAAATATCCGCATTCCGGGCCTGACCCGGAATCTCTCTCCCAGTCTTATCCGAGAGAACGTCCCAACGAGCAAAGGTGGAGCAACAACGCTTATAAGAACTCCCCAACCCTGGCCGCTATTTTCTCCCTGAATATCTCTGTGGAAAATCCGGCCGCCCGGTTTATCAAATCCCCTTCCCTTATCTCCCCCCTCCGCTTCTCGAAGGTCTCCACCGCCTCGATCAGCGCCTCCACCGTCTGTTCCGGAAAGAACACGCCGGTGGGCCTATCGTCATCAAGTCCAGCCACCGTCTCCAGCGCTCCCCCGGCCCCATATGCTATCACCGGCGCCCCGCAGGCCATCGCCTCCACCGGGGTTATGCCGAAGTCCTCTTCGCCGGGAAAGATAAACGCCGCCGCGCTTTTATACAGCTCACGCAGCCTCTCTTTGGACACCGGCCCCAGGAAGCTGATGTTCTCCGCCGTATTGGCGCGCAGCCTTGCGTCGTCCTCACCCCCGCCAGCCACGACAAGTTTTTTGCCCATCCGCCCGAAAGCCTCCAGCGCCAGGTCTATCCTCTTATAGGGGGCGAAGGCGGAGACCATCAGGTAATGATCCTCACTTTTCTGCGAGGGGCCGGAGGTGAAATATTCCACATCCACCGGCGGGTGGACCACTGAGGCCTCCCTGCGGTATATCCTGCCTATGCGCCGCGCCACGTAGGCGGAGTTGGCCACGAAAGCGTCCACCCGGTCGCTTGAGGCAAGGTCCCACTTTCGCATGAGAGGGATGATCCTTTCGATGGCGAAGAGCTGGGCGGCGCCCATTCTTTGGCGATTGAAGTAGTGATGGTACATGTCCCAGGCGTATCGCATAGGGGTGTGGCAATAGCAGATATGCGGCGCTCCCCCGGGGCGGATCCCCTTGGCCACGCAATGGCTGGAGGAGATCACCAGGTCATACCCCTCCAGCCTGAAGGACTCGATGGCCATGGGCATCAGCGGCAGATACCAGCGATACCTTCGCTCCACATCCGGCAGCCGCCCGATGAAAGACGTGTGTATTGTGTGTTTTTCTATGATCGGGGAGACCGAGCCGGGGATATGCAACAGCGTGAAGATATCCGCCTCTGGAAACAATTCGCACAACGCCTCCAGCACGAACTCGCCCCCCCGCATTCCCGTCAGCCAATCGTGGACCAGGGCCACCTTCACGACATGGCCCTTTCATACACTTCCAGGGTTTTCCTGGCGGTCTCCTTCCAGGAGAATGTAGCGGCCCGGGCCATACCTTTTCCCGCCAGCTCCGTGTGGAACCTGTCGTCATCACGCAGCCGCTCCAGCAGCGCCGCCGCTCCTGCCGTGTCGTCCGGGTCCACCAGCTCCGCGGCGCCCCCCACCACTTCCGGTATAGAGGAGCGGCTGGAAACCACCGTTGGCGTCCCGCAAGCCATGGCTTCCAGCGGTGGCAGCCCAAACCCCTCCATGTATGAAGGAAAAAACAGCGCCCTGGCTCCGGCGTATAAGGCGGTGATGGTTTTCTTCCCTGCGCTGTTGATGAAAGTCACCCTTCCATCAAACGGAGCGAAGAGCGCCCTGGCCGCCGACGCCATCCTGCCGACGATGACAAACCTTGTGTCCTGACGCATCACGGCCATGGCCTTGGCCACAGCCTGGATATTCTTATGGGGCCTGTCACTGCCGACGAACAGAAAGTATCCCTGTGCAATATCCAGTCTTCCCAATTCCTTGTCAATATCATCCCTGCTCATCGGGCCGAACCCGGAGTCCGCGGCGTTATAAGTCACCGTTATCCGTTCAGGATCGGCGCCGAACATGGCCACCAGGTTTTCCTTTGTATGGTTGGAGACGGTGATCACCTGGTCCGCCCTTTTCAAGGCGGAGGATATCATCCAGCGGGCATATGTCTTTTGCAGTTGGCCCACCTTCGGGTCCAGCAGGTGGATCACGTCGTGAACGGTGACCACTTTTTTACAGGGGGTGTACAGCGGCAATGTGAAGTGCGGCTCGTGAAACAGGGCCACTCCCGCCCGGAGGGCCATGGTCCCCAGGGCCCAATGCTCGCGGATGGAGTATTTCCCCACTTCGGCGCACACGCATTCCACCCTTTCACGGGGGAAAGAATACGCCTCCATATGCTCCGGCGCCAGGAAAAGAACGTACTGGTGGTCCCTCTCCTGCTCCAGCAGGGCGCGGATCAGGCTATCGATATACCTTCCGATGCCTGTGTCCGCAATCTTTCTTGCGTCTATTCCTATTTTCATGCTTGCACTGGCGCCCGTGAGAATCCCCGGCGGGCCGGGCGTGTATTTTTGTAGATTTTTGTGGAAACCGGTTAGAATAGGGTATCACAGCGAGTTTTTATTTAGGTATACCATATGACGCCGTCAAGGTGGACCTGGAGGGCGGCGGAACAATGTCCGGCAAGCTAACACGCATCTCTGTCAAACTCCATAACCTGCTTGAGGATTCCTCAGGGTTGGCAAAAAGTTTTCTTCCACAAAAACATCATGTGGAGGGGAGTTTCGCCAGTCGAATCCTGGGCGCCACCCTGTTGCGGAGGGAGTATTGGAGCTTTAAAGGGGAGGCGCTGGCCAAAGGGTTCGCTGTCGGGCTGTTTGTGGCGTTCACTCCCACTCTGGGCATCCAGATGTTGCTCGCCTGCATAGCCATCCTCTTCATCCCCGGCAACCTCCCTATAGCTCTGGCCACTTGCTGGCTTACCAATCCCATTACCGCGGTCCCGGTCTATATGGTGGAATGGCGTATTGGCGAGATGATACTGGGGATTTTCGGCCACGACTCCGGGGAGCCGCCCAACATTGTCGAATACGAATCTATAATGGACTTCGTGACCAACATTTTCAAGCAGGGGGGCACCTTGTGGCTCGGGTCCATTATCAGCAGCACCATAGTCGCCCTGCTCGGATATTGCGCACTAATGGGTATAGTCTATCTGGAACGGTGGCTGCGAAAGATAAAGCTGGACGATTTCAGGCAGATTCGCCGCGAGGAAAGAAGGAGGAAAAAGGAGCTCTCAATCACCGAAGCCCTCCACGAATACGCCACCGTGTCGCAGGAAAAAGAGAGCAATTCCCCCCAGGAATAGGTCAAACGTTAACCACTTGTTTTTCAATTACTCTTGCCCGAATCAGAAATTCGTTATAGAATGTGGAGATTGTGGGTTGAAGCAGGACTTTTTCAGCGCAACTTAATGTTGTATTTTGCTGTAGCGAGGTGATAATGGCGTTAACAAAAACTAGTACATTCGACTTCGTGAAGTTGTTTGCCCGAGCTGTGACGGAAACGATCGAAGACGCGACAAACTCCCAGATTTATGTTTCCCGCACCGCCATGCAAGTGGAGGGTGTGCAGATCAGGGGTGACCTGGGTGTGTTCATGGCTTTCAGCGGTGACTATAACGGGATCATGATCCTCAACTACGATGCCGAGTCGGCGTTGGAGATCGTGGGGGCGGCCCTGCGGACAATGAGCATGCCGGAGGAGGAAATCCCCAAGTACGCAGGCAGCGACGAAGTGCGCCAGAGTATCGGCGAGCTGAGCAACCAGGTGATCGGCAAATGCCGCGCCATGGTGGAAGAGCGCTACGGGCTTACTTCCATGACCAACATCCCGGCGGTGGTTCCCATTACGGTCCCCATCGCCCTGAGTATGGTCTCTAAGGAACCGAAGGCCTTCGAGTGCGTCCGCGTGCAGTTCACCACGCAGAACCACAACAAGTTCTACATGGAAATGGCGCTGGAGCCTTTCCGGGTGGTTCCTTTCGAGGCGTCCTAGCATAAACGCGCGCCAAGGGCATTGGCGCCAGATAATTATCGGCGTCGGTATCAGTATCGACGCCGTATTTTTTTTCGGGTAGTTCCCATGACCAAGAAAAAAGTCAGGCTCTCCACACTGGCCACTTCCGGCGGGTGAGGGTCCAAGCTGGGTCCGGAGGACCTGGGTAAAATCCTGAAAAAAATCGTACCGTTCGATGATCCCCGGCTGGTAGCAGGATTCACCAACCGTGGCGACAGCGGCGTGTTTCTCATATCAAAAAGCCTGGCCATAGTCCAGTCGGTGGATGTGTTCACCCCAATCGTGGACGACGCCTATATGTTCGGCCGGATCGCAGCTGTCAACGCCATGTCGGACATATACGCCGTGGGCGCCAAGCCCGTATGCGCATTAAACATCCTGATGTTTCCGTGTGGTCTGATAGACGAGGCAGCCGCCACGCTGGAGGGTGGCGCGGACGCGGTTCGGGAAGCGGGCGCGGTCATCCTAGGTGGCCATTCCGTGGACGATCCGATTCCAAAATATGGCCTGGCGGTGACTGGCGCCATGCGGAGAAATGAATTGGTCTCCCACCAGGGCGCCAGACCGGGCGACATTCTTATCCTCACCAAAAAAATAGGGACCGGGCTGATCACATCCGCCTTTCGCTCCGGTGGGGGCGCCATGGCCGATATCCGCGGCTGGAAGAAAACGCTGGCGGCCTCTCACAAAGAGGCGGTGGTAAGCATGGCCAGGCCCAACATGGCAGCATCCCAGGCCATGGTCAAGACAATGGTCAACGCCTGCACCGACATCACCGGCTTCGGATTGCTGGGGCATGCCAGAAACATGGCGGAGCAATCGGGCGCATGCCTGGTGATAAACGCCTCCGCTGTACCCCGCTTCAACGGGGCCCTGGAGCTGGCCGCCGCCGGCCCGCCGGGGGGAGGGATGACACGCAATATGAAGTGGATAAAGCCCAACTTCAAAATAGAAAAAGGCGCCCCCCCAGGATCCGCGGAAATGTTGTGCGACCCTCAAACCTCCGGAGGACTGCTGATAAGCGTGCCGGAGAATAAATCGCAAGCGCTGATGAACCGTCTTATCGAGGGGGGCGATTTCTCCAGCGCCATAATCGGGCATGTGGAAAGCCCCAGCGGATCATGCGTCCGTCTTCTCCCATAGGGTTGCGCCCCTCTCCGCCACCGGAATGATATGCGACCGATAAAACAGTTCCTGCTGGCCCACATGGCCGCCCCGATAGCCAGAGCGATCATATGGCTGCTATGCGTCACTGTCCGCCTGAAAGTGGAGGGGGTGGAGAATGAGGATGATCTGTTTTTGGAAGGGAAGCCCGGAATTATTTGCTGCTGGCACGGAAGGGTGCTTTATCTCCCATACTACTACCGCCACGTCAGGAGGAGAAACCGCGTCATTGACGTGCTGGCCAGTCCCAGCCACGATGGAGAGTTTGTGGCCAGAGTGTCGCGGCTATTCGGCTTCGGCGTGATCCGGGGCTCGTCATACAAAAACTCCAGGACCGCCCTGCGCGCGATGGTCAGGAGCGTGGCCGTGGGCCGCTGGCCGGGTATAATCGCGGACGGCTCCCGGGGGCCGGCGCTGGTGGCCCAGCCTGGCTCTGTGATGCTGGCCAAGATCACCGGCGCTCCAGTAATCCCGGTCACCGTGGCGTTCGACAGGCACTGGACGCTCAACAGCTGGGATCGGATGATAATACCGAAGCCTTTCGCCAAAGGCTTGGTGATCCATGGAAATCCGGTGGTATTCCCCTCCGGCGGAGGGAGGAGGGAACTGGACTCCAAACGGGAGGAGCTGAACCGGACTCTGGGCCGGATCACCGGACGGGCCGATGGCTACTTTTTCCACAAGCCGTCATGAGCAGGATCATATACAACTGCGCGCTATACCTCGGCTTGCCGGCGCTAGCCTCGGCCTACGCGTGGAAGATGACCAGTAAACCTGCCTACCGCGCCGGATTTTTCCAGAAACTGGGTTTCATGCTGCCCAGACAAAACAACAAGACCATATGGATCCACGCCGTCTCCGTGGGGGAGACCATGGCGGCGGCGCGGCTGGCCCGGAGGCTATGCCGGGAGCAAACCGAGTATCGGGTCATGTTCTCCACCACCACCCCCACCGGCCAGCGGGTGGCCCTGCAACAGCTGGCGCCGGAGGCTAGCGTTTTCTATTTCCCCTTCGACCTGCCCGGCGCCGCCGCCCGCGCAGTGAAAGCGGTGAACCCCGCCGTCCTGGCGCTGGTGGACACAGAGTTCTGGCCCAATGTCATCCATGCATGCGCCAGCCGGGGCGCCGCGGTGGCCTTGATAAATGGGCGCATATCGGACCGTTCCTATCCCCGCTATCTGAAGGCAAAGCGTTTTATCAAGCCGACGCTGGATGAGGTGGCCCTCTTCATGGCCCAGGGCCCGCGTGACGCTGAGCGTTTTCTGGAAATAGGAGCGCCGCCGGAGCGAGTGGTGGCGGGAGGAAACCTGAAGTATGACCAGGACACAGCGCCTGCAAGTCAGGAGGAAACGAAGGCCATCAGGCGATCTTTGGGCATCGCCCCCGATGAACTGGTGGTCCTGCTGGGTAGTGTGCACCAGGGGGAGGAAGCGGCCATTGAGGCGGCGGCGGACGTCATGCGGCCTGGACGAAGGATGGTGATCGCCCCCCGCAGAATAGACGACCTTGCATGGATAGAGAATACTTTAGCGCCATCAGGCATGTCCATCGCCCGGCGCTCCGCCAATCCTTACATGACGCTGGGTGACCATGCCATCATCCCGGTGATAGACACATTCGGCGAGCTAAACAGATTATACGCCATGGCCGACGCCGTATTTGTCGGCGGGAGCCTGATCAGCCACGGCGGGCAGAATCCACTGGAGCCTGCGGGCAGAGGTGTCCCCTCCATCTTCGGCCCGGACATGAGCAACTTCCAGGAAGCCTCTCAAAATCTGGTGGAGGCGCAAGGCGCATGGATCGCCGCCACCAGGGATGAGATCGCCCAGAGGCTGGAAGCCCTGCTGACCGACAAGAACCTTCGGGAAAAGGCAGGCTCCGCCGCGCGGAGCGTGGTGGAGATAAACATGGGCGCTACCGACAGGGTTATGGAAAGGATCATGAATCTTGCCAGGGGAGATTGACTCCATGGCTGGCCAGGTGGTCAGCTTCGCCGAAAGGGTGTCCGGCAAGGGAGCCCCGCTGGTAAACCAACTGGCAGGCGACGCATCCACCCGGCGCTACTTCCGCGCCCGGTTCGACGACGATTCCACCGTAGTGGTGATGGCCGCGCCAGACTCCGCCGATGTGGATAAGTTCATCGCTATGACTACTCTGATGCGTGAACTTGGCGCGGACGTCCCCCGGCTTGTCCGGCATGATGACGCCTTGTTGGCCATGGAGGATCTGGGAGACACCATGCTCCAGGGTTCGCTGGCTGGCATGACCATGGATCAGAAACGCGTCGAGTACCATGCCATCATCGAAAAGCTGATCCTTTTCCAGTCCGCCGCCCGCGCCCGCAAGGATAAAAGCATGGAGTGCTTCTCCTTAAAGTTCGACGAGGAGAAGCTGGGTTTTGAGATCGATTTCGCCGACACCCACTTCTTGAAGGGATATCTGGGCGCGGCGCCGCCTCAAGCTGATATGGACGAGATGAAGCGCCACTGGGCGAAAGTGATTGGCGATCTGGCGGGAGAGATGGAAACCTTGGCCCATCGCGACTTCCATTCGCGCAACATCATGGTGGCCGGTGATCGGAGGGTGTGGATCGACTACCAGGACGCGAGGATGGGGCGCATGCAATACGACCTGGCGTCGCTGCTTATCGATCCCTACGTGGACCTGGGGCAAAAGCTGGAGATGGAACTGGCAGAGTATTACTTTGACCTGCAGGACGCAGAAGGAGCCGCTCCCAGGAGCCGCGCTCCATGGAGCCGCGACCGGTTCTTAGAGCTATACCATCTCAGCGCGGCCCAGAGGCTGTACAAGGCGCTGGGGACATACGGATATCAGGCCACAGTGCGTAAGACCGACGTATACCTGCCTTACATCAAGCCCGCGGCCCGGCGGCTGGCGCGGACAATGGAAACCATCGCCCCGCTGGCGCCGTTGAGCCGGTTGCTGTGTCCATACTTTTCCACGGCTCTGGAAGCGTACCCCGGCTCCTGAGACAGGGGGGCGTCATTTATCGCGTCCCAATCCGGTTTGTCATCATAAAAGCTGTTCGGTATACCATAGTAATATTTGCCCGTAACAGGATCTTTCCCGGTCTTTTTACCGCCGGGCTCCACAACTAGCAGATCAACGGGAGACGCGACTATGAAAAATAAGCCAACGGGGGAACCGCCGCCGTGTGGCTGATCGTTTACATTTTTGTACCGACGCTTAGATAAGTGACGGCCGAAATAGGGCTCAAGCGTATTCCTGCTATATCCCCCATCAAGAATTTCCCAAGTCCACCCCCCCCCGTGCTGTCCAGTCCTCGCCCGGTGGCCATTACAAAATGATTACTATCTGGATTAACTGTTCCATTTCTGCCGACAGGTGGAACCTTAAGAACTTGAGATCCCCATTGGCATACTTCCCATATATGGGTTTCGCTGCTCATATTTTCTGAACGCACCTTCATCCCCTGGACCTTTGTAGTAGAAAGCTTCGAGCATGAATTTATCTCCAATCCACATGGGCTGGTATATTTTCCATGTGGCGGGTTTGCGTAGCAAGGGTTGAATGGCAGTATTCAGAAATGAATGTGATGGACCTTGCGCATATTGGGAAGGGTAAATATTACCGGAGCCCCTCGAAATGTCCAGTGGCGCGATACGGAGTTCCACATCACGCCCGTTCGGAGCAACACCATTGAAACTCTCAGCATTATGCTGAGCAATGGCGGAGTTGACTGTAATCAGGGTAAAAATGAAGGAAACTGCAGGAACGGAGAAAAGCCAATATTTCGCTCTGCCATAACAAACCCTCCCAATCTGCAGTGAGACCACTATAATACCAGCGGCATATTCAAGTTAAGAGTGAATTTATCAGTGGTATATAAACAATGGCCAGGTCTTCTGGGCAATGATTGCCGACAAGGATATACCGCTTAGTCGACAAAAAAACCCGCCCGGCATGGGCCGGACGGGCGCTAAAACGGAAAATGCGCTATTCCAGCGTGATGGTCATTTCCACTCTCTCGTTGGGATTGTCGTTCCGGTCCCGAGGCTCGGCCACGATCTTGTCTGCCACGTCCATCCCCTCCACCACTTCGCCAAAGGCAGTGTATTGGCCGTCCAGGAAGGTGGCGTCCGCAACACAGATGAAGAACTGGGAGCCCGCGCTGTCCGGATGCCCGGAGCGGGCCATGGAGACTATCCCGCGTTTGTGGCTGCGGGTGTTAAACTCGGCCTTGATTGTATAGCCCGGTCCGCCGGTGCCATGCATAGAACGGTTTTCCGCATCCTTGGAGTTGGGATCGCCCCCCTGGATCATGAATCCCGGGATCACCCGGTGGAACGTGGTTCCATCATAGAACTTATCCTTGATAAGTTTTTTCATGCTCTCAACATGCTTGGGCGCCAGTTCCGGCAAAAACTTTATCTTTATCTTCCCATGCCTGGTTGTCAGGACGGCCATCTCTCCATTCTCGCTCACTTTTGTCTCCTTTATTCCTGGTTTTGCCGCTTTTTCGGCTTTAGCCGGTGATTTCATTTGGTCGGCGGTGTGGCCGGCGCCTGCAAACCCAAGACAGCCCGCCATGACAACGGTCAAGAACAATGCGGCCCGAAACCCTGTTTTCATCAACAATCCTCCTATGGATATATTACTTGTCAGCGGTTTACGATATCATTCCGGAGGGGCCATGTCCATCTTGCGGTTGTGTACCATGGCGGCGGCGCATTAGAATTAGACGATGAGACAATCGAAGCGCATTCATATAGGCCCCGTGGCCGTGGGGGGTGGGGCGGAAATTTCCGTCCAGTCAATGACCAACACCGACACCCGAGACGCCCCCGCCACAATCGCCCAGATAAAACGACTGGAGGAGACCGGATGCGAGATCATCCGTGTGGCGGCGCCGGACCAGGAGGCGGCCATCGCCATCTCCCAAATCAAGGCTGGCATATCGATCCCGCTGGTGGCGGATATACACTTCGATCATCGCTTGGCCCTCACCGCCCTTGAAAACGGCGCCGACGCCTTGCGACTGAATCCCGGCAACATCGGCTCCCGCAACAGGGTGGAGGAGGTGGTTCGCGCCGCCCGGCACAAAGGCGCTCCCATCAGGATAGGCGTGAACGCCGGATCGGTGGAGCGGAAGCTGCTGGGGAAATATGGTGGGCCCACAGTGGAGGCGATGGTGGAATCCGCCATGGAGCATATCCACATCCTGGAGGACCTTGGATTCGACGCCATAAAGGTCTCTATGAAAGCCTCCTCCGTGGGGCTGACCGTGGCGGCGTACAGGGCGCTGGCGGACCAGGTGGATTATCCGCTCCATGTGGGGGTCTCTGAGGCGGGGACGCGATTCGGCGGGACAATCAAATCCGCCATAGGTATCGGTATCCTGTTGGCGGAGGGAATTGGCGACACAATCCGTGTCTCTCTCACCGACGACCCGGTGGAGGAGGTGCGGGTGGGCTATGAAATCTTGCGCTCGTTGCGCCTGCGGGACGTTGGGCCGGAAATGATATCGTGCCCCACCTGCGGACGGACGGAGATAGACCTGATCCGCCTGGCCACCGAGGTGGAGGAGGAGATCCGCAAGATGGACAAGCCGATCACCGTGGCGGTGATGGGGTGCGTGGTGAACGGGCCTGGCGAGGCCAGGGAAGCGGACATAGGCATCGCAGGCGGCAAGGGATGCGGGCTTATCTTCCGCAAAGGAGTGGTGGTACGCAAGGTTCCGGAAGATGAAATGCGCGAAGCGCTATTTGAAGAACTGAAAAAGCTGTAAGGCGGATGGGGCTTTCTGTTCCCTCGCCAAGCTCATATTAAAGGGGAGTGTATAGACGATGAATATCCTGGTCATAGGATCCGGGGGGAGGGAACACGCCCTGGTGTGGAAAATTAAACAGAGCCAGAAAGCGGGGAAGGTTTTCTGCGCTCCTGGGAACGCGGGTACCGCAAATCTGGCGCGGAATGTCCCCATCCCGGCAGATGATATTGAGGGACTTGCCAGATTCGCAAAGGAGAACCTGGTGGCCCTCACCGTGGTTGGGCCGGAGGGGCCACTGTGCGATGGAATCGTGGACCTGTTCCACGAGCAGGGCCTGACCATCTTCGGCCCCTCCAAGGCCGCGGCGCAGCTGGAGGGAAGCAAGGACTTCATGAAAAATGTGGTCACCAGCGCCCAGGCTCCCACTGCCGCTTACGAAACCCATACTATCCGCGAAGAAGCGGTGGAAGCGCTGGCACGCTTCCCCAATGGAGTGGTGGTGAAGGCCGATGGGCTGGCCGCCGGCAAGGGAGTGGTGGTGTGCGATACAAAAGATGATGCGGTGGATGCCATAGACCGCATGATGGGGCAAATGGAATTCGGCGCCGCCGGGGCCACAGTGGTGCTGGAGGAGAAGCTGGTGGGTGAGGAGGCCTCCGTGCTGGTGTTCTGCGATGGGGAACGCTATTACATGATGCCTGCGGCCCAGGACCACAAACGTATAGGCGACGGAGACACGGGTCCCAACACTGGGGGCATGGGCGCGTATTCCCCCGCGCCGGTGGTGACGCCGGAAATCCTGCAGGAGATAGAGAAGCTGATTATAGAGCCTGTGATAAAGACCATGCGTGGCATGGGAGCGCCCTACCGGGGCGTGCTATACGCTGGGATAATGATCACCGCCGAGGGACCAAAGGTGCTCGAGTTCAACTGCCGGTTTGGAGATCCGGAGTGCCAACCGGTGATGATGCGTCTGAAAAGCGATATCGTACCGTTGTTGGCCGCCTGCGCCAAGGGCGTTCTGCCGGTGGATCCACCGGAATGGGACCAGCGGGCGTCGGTGTGCGTGGTGATGGCTGCTGGTGGATATCCCGGCCCATACCAGAAGGGAAAAACGATCTGGGGTCTGGATCAGGCGGCCACCATGAAAGACGTGATGGTGTTCCATGCGGGGACGAAGTTGGACAGGCAAAACGTGGTCACCTCCGGAGGCAGGGTACTGGGTGTCACTTCCCTGGGTGATTCCGTGGCCGCGGCGGTGGAGCTGGCCTATAAGGCTGTGGGGATAATTTCCTGGGAGGGCGCCGTGTATCGCACGGACATCGCCAGGAGGGCGCTTTCACGTTGACCAGCGCCGCACCGGCGGCCGCGATAGCCGCGCTATTGATCCTGCCTTTGCTTGCGGGTCCGATCGGTTGCATGAAAAAAGTGGATCGCGCTCCCGGCCACTTGGCCGTGGCGCTGGACGTGGAGCCCAGAACTCTGGACCCACGCAACTACACAGACGCCGCCGCCACCAAGGTGGGCGGATTAATATTTGAGGGGCTGGTAAGAAACCAGGGGCAGAAGATCGTTCCCGCGCTGGCCGAACGATGGGAGACCCCCTCCCCCACCCGATACATGTTCCACTTGCGGCAGGGGCTTTACTTCCACGACGGGAGGCCGCTCACATCCAAGGATGTGAAGGCCACCTTCGATTACGTCATGGATCCGGCAAACAGGTCACCAAAAATGAGCGCCTTCTCCAGCGTGAAATCAATTAGCGCTCCGAATGATCTCACCATCGTCTTCGACCTGAAGACCCCATCGGCGCCGTTTCTTTCTGAGCTGGTCCTGGGGATCGTTCCTGACGGAGCTGGAGGAGAGCTGACGGAAGCGCCCATTGGCTCTGGGCCTTTCATGTTCATCTCAAAGTCTGCCGGGCTGATACAACTGACCGCCAACGAGCGATACCATGAAGGAGCGCCGAATATAAAGAGCCTCCTTTTTCGTGTCATCCCGGACGAGACTGTGCGGGTGCTGGAACTGGAGCAAGGCGGCGTGGACCTGATCATGAACCCGATCACGCCGGACCTGCTTCCACGGTTCGAGAAAAACAAAAGACTGCGGGTCATAAAAAGCCAGGGGACCAACTACTCCTATTTGGGATTCAACATGTCGGACCCGCTGACCGGGGACCAGAATGTGCGCCGCGCCATCGCCCATGCCATAGATCGGGAAACTGTCATACGTCACATTATGAAAGGCCTGGCTTCTCCGGCGGACTCGATGTTCACCGCCCAGAGTCCTTTCCACGCGCCGGGGCTCACTTCATATGAGCACGATCCGGCCAAAGCCATGGCCCTGCTGGACAAGGCCGGATTTAAGGACCCGGACGGCGACGGTCCACAGCTCCGATTCACTCTGCAGTTCTCCACTTCGCAAAACGAGACTCGCAAGAGGTTGGCGGAGGTGTATCAATGGCAGCTATCGCAAGTGGGAGTGGGGCTGGATATCCACTCCTATGAGTGGGGTACATTTTATGGGCACATTCTGAAGGGAAACTTCCAGATCTACTCGCTGACCTGGGTGGGGATATCGGATCCGGATATCATGCACTACGTTTTTCACTCCTCCATGGCGCCCCCTGGCGGCGCCAACCGTGGGCGCTACCAGAATGCGGAAGTGGACCGGCTCACCGAACAGGGGAAAACCATATTCGGCAAGGAGAGGGTGGAGATATACCGGGGAGTCCAGCGCATACTGGCGGAGGAGGTTCCATACATTTCGTTGTGGCATTCGGTGAACGTGGCGGTGACGTTGACACGGCTGAAGGGTTTTGCGCTGGAGCCGGACGAGTCGCTCTATTCGCTGAAGACCGCCAGGGCGCAGTGAGCGGACGATGAGAGCGTATATCGTAAGACGGTTGATCGGAGC
>JAOUMU010000058.1 GCA_029881335.1 Nitrospinota bacterium
CGGTCCGGGTGGCTGTCGGGTAGGTTCTCTGTTTCGAAAGCGTCAGAGCGGCTGCGGCCGCTGCGAATGTCCCTTTCGACACGGCCTATTAGGAAGCGGTCCGGGTGGCTGTCGGGTAGGTTCTCTGTTTCGAAAGCGTCAGGGCGGCTGCGGCCGTTGCGAATGTCCCTTTTGACACGGCCTATTGGGAAGCGGTCCGGGTGGCTGTCTGGTAGGTTCTCTGTTTCGAAAGCGTCAGAGCGGCTGCGGCCGCTGTGAATGTCCCTTTCGACACGGCCTATTGGGAAGCGGTCCGGGTGGCTGTCGGGTAGGTTCTCTGTTTCGAAAGCGTCAGAGCGGCTGCGGCCGCTGCGAATGTCCCTTTCGACACGGCCTATTAGGAAGCGGTCCGGGTGGCTGTCGGGTTAGGGACTGGATCAGGAGTGGATTTGTTTGCCTGGGGGAGCCTGAGGGTTTATAATCAGGCTTGGATAAACCATTCACCCGGCAATATCATGGACATCAAGGAACTATTGGAAATACTGGCTTGCCCCAAGTGCAAGGGGGAGCTTATGCTGACGGAACCGGAAGACGGATTGGTCTGCCAGGCGTGCAACCTGATGTACGAGATCAGAGAGGGTATCCCCGTCATGCTGGTGGAAGAGGCTAAGGATCTGGGAGGCGGCAAGTAGCCTGTCTGGTCGACGCCGCTCTTTCCATCCCTTCACTTGCGCTGCGCGCGCGCGTGGGTCTGCTCAACAATCACCTTGAAGGATGGCTGGATCAAATATCATGGAAAACAAGCCTGCTTCCAGCGGCCTAGTGAAGCTGTCGGCGGTGGTGGTGTGCCTCAACGAGGAGGAGAAGATCGCCGATTGTCTGGACAGCCTCTCCTTTGTCGGGGATATCGTGGTGGTGGATTCCGGGTCCACCGACAGAACCCTGGAGATATGCCGCGCCAAGGGCGCCAGGGTGTTCCACAACGAGTGGAAAGGGTATATCGAGCAGAAGAACTTCGCTCTGGGCAAAGTGGACAGCGAATGGGTTCTGAGTCTGGACGCTGACGAACGCATTTCCGCCAGTTTGCGCGATGAGATCCTGGTGGAGCTGATAGATCCTTCCGCCGATGGGTACCTGATCCCCAGGCTGGCTTATTACGTCAACCGCTGGATATACCGTTGCGGATGGTTTCCTGACAGGAAGATGAGACTGTTCAGGCGGGGTATGGGGCGGTGGATCGGCGAGAACCCGCATGATCGAGTGTCGGTCGGGAAAGGGAAGGTGGCCAAGATGGACGGGATCATATACCATCTCTCCTTTGAGGATATCGCCGCCCATGTGCGGACGCTTAACGACTTTTCCACCATCGGCGCCCAGGAGCGACTGAAAAAAGGAAAACGTAGCGGGATGGTCTCCGTCATCACCAGACCGCTGTTCACTTTCGTCAAGATGTACTTTATCCGGCTCGGCTTTCTGGAAGGAGCCCCCGGATTTATCGTGTCCGCCCTTTCGGCGTATCATGTGTTTTCGAAATACTGGAAAATCATGGAGATGATGGAAAATGGCGATGGGAAGGCTGAAGGATGATTTCGACGAAGGGATGGCCCCTTATTTCCTGATCGCGGCAACCCCGGTGGCCCTCGTGGTTGGCGCGCTGGCGCCGACGCCGCTTTTTCCCTTTATCCTGCCGCTGGCGGTGTATCCGGTGTTCTTTCACTTCACCCGGCAAGGCAGGCTCTGCGCCGCGTTCTGGATGACGGCTTTCTGGGGGGCGCTTTGTTTTGCGCTGGTGACCATGGCGGTGGCCCAGGATATCGGCGCCGTCCGCGCGGGGGCGGCGGGAATTTCCATCATCGCTCCAGCGGAGACTATGCCGGGATCCGAGACGATGCGGGAGCAATTGGCCACAGTTTCAATAGCCAGAATTGGTGACCTGGCCTCGGTGGCGGCCCTTTCCGGAGTATCCGGCGGGGCGCTGGCGCTGGTGGCGGGGACGGCGGGGCTGAACCATCTGGCGGTGAGGGCTGGCAGGTCTATGGCCGATGGAGGCGGGCTGGACGCGGCG
This sequence comes from Nitrospinota bacterium, assembly GCA_029881335.1. Taxonomy (GTDB): domain Bacteria; phylum Nitrospinota_A; class UBA7883; order UBA7883; family UBA7883; genus JAOUMU01. The sequence continues at coordinate 2,045 of JAOUMU010000058.1, forward strand.
GTCCTTTCCTTTCCTCCCTGGATGCTCTTTCGCGCCATCGGCTTGTTGATGTTGGCCATAGGGGTGTCCTACATCTTCATACTAAAGCTGGAGGGGAGGCCGATGGAGTGGCGAAAATCATTGCGCTGGGCCGGGATGGGGGTGTTCTTCCTGGCGATGGACACCTACTTTTATCTGAGCCTGCGCCAGGCGTGGGCCGGGTATCTGCTGGAAGCCATGTGAGGGAGGGTGAATAGTCTCAGGCTGCCTCTGCCCGGCATCAGGGCCCCACTCTTTCCCGCAACAACCCGGGATTCACCTGGGAGAGGGCCTGCTCGAAATATTCCACGGCGCGACGATCATCTCCGCCAGCCAGAAGGCACAAGCCGATGCGATATGGAATTATGTAGCTTAACTGGAACTGGGGCTGAAGTCTTTCGTAAAGGGGTGTCGCTTTTCCGAATTGGCGCTGGAAGAACGCCAGGTCCGCCTGCATTTTGAGCAGGGAAGGATCCGCGGCGCCTGCTTCTCCCAGGATGGCCAGAAGCCGGTTCAGGTACCTTTCTGTTTCGTCATACTTCCCCCGCGCCATGGAGTGTTTCATCATCGACTCCAGGGCCTCCACGCAACCGGGCGAGAGCTCCAGCGCCATGGCGAACTGCTCCAGGGCAAGGTCGTCTTTGCCCAGCCCTTCCAGCCGGTCCCCTTCGATTACTTTCCAGTAGATTCTTCTCTTCGCCGGGTCCAGAGCGTTGATAACCAGGTTCAGCGCCACGGATATCAGCCAGTATATCCATATGGCCAGATCATCCAGGAGGTCGAGAACCCGCCCGAGTGAACCGGTGGTTCGGTCATCTTTCTCCTCGGCGCCGGTGTCTGAGGGATTGGCCTTGGCGATAGACTGCTCCACAGCCAGCAGGATAAGCCCCTGGACTTTCATAGCGGCGTGGGGGAGGGCGGCGACATGCTGTCGCAACTTTGACAGATCCCCTGTGCGTCGAAACCTGGCCAGCCCAAAAAGAGCCTGGGCTGTCATGTTGTTTGGCGTCATGTCCAGAGCCCTTCTGGCGAATTCCTCGGCCTTTGCATAATCATTGGCCAAGGCTCTTTCCAGAGCCAGGAAAAGCCACGCGGCCCGGCCACCCCGCCCTTCCTGGGCTGCCTTTAGCAGGGGGGAGTAGTCCGCGCTCAACAACGCCAGCCGTATGCCCACCCTATGGTCGGCGACATTCTGGTCCACGGCCAGGGCCAGCCTTTTGGCCGCGTCATTCTTTCGGTCGGAGCGCAGAAGCCTGGCAGCGGCATGGATGGCGGTGATTGACTGAAGGGACATGGATCGACCGGCCTTTCCGGGTTGGGGACTCTACCAGATGAGTTGGTTTCTAAGTTCGAAGTTGGAACTGCGGACTTTTTCCGATAGCAGCCTTGCGATGTTTTTCATGATCACAAAGCCCACTTTCGCATCCGATTCTGTCAGCTTTTCCAGTTCGTCGCCTGGCAGAACCACGCAGGAGACGTTTTCCTGCGCACGGACATTGGCCGAACGCCTTGATTTGTCGATAAAGGAAAACTCGCCCAGGACACCTTTGTTTTTCAGCACACGCAGGCGCTGGGCGGTAGTGTCATAGGGGAAGCGCTGGATTTCCACTGAAATCCAGCCCTTGTAGAGGATGAAGATGTCGCTGCTGGTGTCGTTTTCCTTGATAAGTATATCGTTTTTCTTAAAGTCCACAGCTCTGGCTATCGCCGCCAGCTTGTCGAGCTGCTCGACTTCCATCCCCCTGGCGATATCGCTTTGCGCAAGAATACTTTTAACGTCCATCCCGTTGTCCGATTTCGATTCACGACGCTAACAAAGCAGAAGCATAACAGGATAATCCGCAAAGGACAATCCCCCATCCTCCCACCAAACTGGTAAAAAGGCCAAAATAACGTTACAGGTCGCCAGTCGGCTCCCCCCATCCCATCAGCCCCGCCAGGGGCAAATCCCCATGGCGGTTATGGTCGGTTTCCGACCAACGGAATCGGAGTCAGGCCTCCTGGTTTTCCAGATCCCGGTCTTTGGATTCAGCCGCATCGGTCTCGGGAGTCTCCATTTCCTCGGCCTCCGGCTCCGGAGTATCCGCGTGGACAACTACTTTCACGACAGCGGTGACCTTCGGGTGCAGTTTTATCTCCACCGAAGTTTCCCCGAGACTCTTGATCGGATTGTTCAAAACGATCCTTCGTTTATCGATATCGAATCCCTTGGCGGCCAGCGCCTCGCCCAGATCCGCGGAGGTGACGGAGCCGAACAGCTTTCCCATCTCTCCTGATTTGCGGGTGAAATCCAGGGGACCCACCGCCTCCAACTGGGCTTTTTTCGCTTCCGCCTCGCCGTGAAACTTCACCAGCTTGCGGGCCTTCTGCTTCAGGTTGTTCTCGTAGGTCTTGACGTTCGCAGCGGTGGCTTCGAAGGCCAGCTTCTTGGGGAGAAGGTAGTTTCTGGCGTAGCCCCCGGCCACGGTCACCCGTTCGCCGGCGTCACCTAGGTTAGGCACATACTCATTAAGTATGATTTTCATGATTCATATCTCCAATTATCTATTAGGTTTTAAAGTTAATTACCCGGCGCAAGCCCCTTGTCGGGGTCACTGCGCAAATCGAGCGCGGCGTCGATCAATCCCAGGCTGCAAAGCAGCATCACCGACCAGGGAATCGCCACCAGAAGAAGGATATATACCAGGTTGTTCACTCCCACGGGAGTTTTGACCTTACGCAGCCAATGATGGACCGTGGAAAGGCCTTGCAGGGAGTAAACCATCCCGGTGGCCAAAAGCAGGTTCAGTCCCAGCGCCGCGGTGAAAGTGTTCAGTCCAGTAAGTGACAACGCCACTCCCGCCAAAACCACCCAGACAAGCTTCTCCGGCGCCCTCCACCGGGTCAGGTCGTGATCCGGCATGTGCGCACCCCATCCAAACCGGATAGAGAACGCGCGAGCCATCAGGTGGTGCAACAGCGCCAGAAGCAGGGTCATGTCGAAAATCACCGAGGGAAAAACAGCCGAAAGAACCCATACCAGCGTTTCCCGTTCGGATTTCAGGAATTGACCAATTTCCTTGCGTCCACCGGCCTGGGCCTGCTGTTCCACCATGTTGGCCACGACTTTTTCAGAGACCTCTCGAGCTGTATGGAACATGCCTTCACCAGAGCTCTGGGCAGTGATGGAGAAAACTGCGACCACCGCCAGAAAGGGTACAAGCGCAGTCATCGCCATAGCCAAACCCAAGCCGGCCCTCCGCCGCAGAGCCTCTGCCGCCGCCAGCGCCATAAACACACAGATCGAGGTGAACCAGAGGGCCAATATGGCGTCGCTGATAATAAACACGGCCAGTGAGGAGCCGACAGCCACCGTGACGGCATACTCGCGTCCGTGCCGGGCCATGGAGTAGTATAGGGGGATCCCAGCCAGGGCGAGCGCATAGGGGACTCTCAACGACACAGCCACATAGAACAGAAATACCGACAACGCCATGGGCGCCAGATGGTATAACTGGCCGCTAGCCTGCTGGCGCCAATCCATTACACCAATCATTTCCAGCCTGCACAGGCGCTAGATGTTGGCAAACGGTATCAGCGAGATATTCCTGGCCCGCTTGATGGCCACTGTCACCCTGCGCTGATGCGTGGCGCAGTTGCCCGATATCCGACTAGGGATGATCTTGCCTCGCTCCGTCAGCATGTTTCGCAAGGTCTTGATATCCTTGTAGTCGACATGCTCTATCTTGTCCATGCAAAACCTGCATATTTTTCGCTGAAACATGGGCCTCCGCCGAGCGCCGTTGGCGGCGGGCTTTCTCCTTTGCGTCTGCATTATGTAACTCTCCAGTCAATAGTAGAGCCGATACGGCCACCCTTCGGGGGGCCCAAAGGCTTCTTGGTTTTTTTAAAACGGGACGTCGTCCTCGTAGTTTCTCTCGCCACCGGAGGAGCTTTCCTGACCATCCTGGCTCCCTGGCTCTCTGCGGCCACCGCCGCCGCCACCGCCCAGGAACATCACATTCTCCGCCGTGACCTCAAGCTTGCTGCGTTTCTGGCCATCGTCGGTCTCCCATTTGGAGTAGGTCAGCCGCCCCTCAATGCACACCTGGCGTCCTTTGGACAGGTACTCAGAAGCGGTTTCCGCCTGTTTGCTCCAGACAGTGATGTCCACAAAGGCCACATCCTCTTTCAGTTCATCCCCCGCTTTATACTTGCGGCTGACCGCAAGGCCAAACTTGCACAAGGCCACTCCGGAGGGGGTGTAGCGCAGCTCAGGATCCCGGGTCAGATTCCCTATGAGTATTACCTTATTCAGGCTGGACATTGGGTTGTTCCTTTGTTGCAGGCGCAGCCAATTCCGCAGGCGGAGCTTCGGCCGAAGCAGCCTTCGAGGCTTTCTCGGCGGCTTCTTTGGCGGCTTTCTCCTCCGCTTCCTTCTGCTCCTCCTGGGCTCTTATCCAGGATGGCGTTTTGTCCTCGACCGCAGCCTCGGGATCGATCTCGGCCCCTGGATTGTATCCAGTGCCGCCATCCAGCCGCAGAATCATTCCTTTCAGGACATTTTCGTTATAGCGGAAATGCCTGGTCATCTTTTCCGGTGTGGTAGGGGGGCTGGAAAAGCGAAAAAGTACGAATTGGCCGTATCGCTGCTTGGCGATGACGTAGGCCAGCCTTTTCTTGCCCCAGTCAGAATGCTCGATCACGGCTCCACCTTCGCCGATGACGATGGCCTCCACGGCCTTTACTTCCTTCTCCGTATCCTCCGGCGACATATCTGTCTTGAGGATATACATTGCTTCGAACTCTTTCAAGTGGACCTCCTTTCGGTTTAAATAGCCCCGCCCCGATGGCGTGGCAAGGAGTTTGAAGAACCGACACTATATCAAAAATCATGAAACAGGGCAAGGATTGTAAAAAAATCACCAAATCAGCTCATAGTCCTGCCCGTCCCGCCGAGTGCCGGTGCAAATCACATTGCGCCCATACGCTGTCATTTGACATAATCCTACCAGCGAACAGGGAAACTTTTATGACGGTTGATTCTCATGACGGCTGACAAGGAAAATTCCACCCAAAAGGCGGGCGCCAACTCCCCGTACGTAACCTTCCAGCCAGACAAACGAATCCCCTATCTTTACGACGTGGAGGTGAACCGGATGGATGAGCTCAAATCCTTCGATTCGGTGGAGCTGCATGTGGTTCTGTATCCATACTCCAAGATGATCAACACAAGTAACTACTCGGTTAATCCCTTTGAGGAATATGCCCACGACATCTCCGGCCACCTGCGCTCATCATATGTACCGATCCACAGCCCGATGGCCAATGTCTTTGGCCTCGGTCTTGGAGCGCTGATCGCCACCATCTTCTACATAATCGCGCCCGACCAACTGTTCAGCGTGGAGGCGGTGGTCTCCATCCTGGGCGCATACGCCATCGGCAAGGAGCTGTATGGAGACATCGACAACGGCCTGGTGCGCCTGACAAAGAACTGGCCCGTGCGCTTCCTGGGCCAATACTACGCATACCGCATCGAGCGGGGAGCCACCCTGACCACTTATTCCGCCCTGGCCCGTCAGCGCAGATATGGGAAGCAGACCCTTATGCCGGAGCTGTTCGACTTTATCGAGAAGTCCAATTCTGTTACGGTGCGAATGTTTTTCACAAATGAGGATCTGGCCCGGTTCGGTGATGGCTCTTCGGCGCATATCCTTTCCGTGGCCATGGATGAAAAGCTAAACGGGGAGTTTTGCAAACACGGATTCATGCTGGGAATCAAGATCGCATTCAACACCGGGTCGTTTGGCCTGACCAGGAGCCGGGAGTTGTTCCAGTCGATAGACGGCCCTGCCAAGGGATGCCTGGCGGCTGGAACCGAATGGAGAGAAAGCGCAGTGGGGGAGAGGGTCTCCTACAACCTGCGAAGAATAAAATACTTCGCCTCCGCCGCTGTGCTGGAAAACCAGACTATTGTGGAATCGAAAGCGTCTTGACGGCCCACCTGCCAGGTGAGGGCTTGACTTTAGGAAAGGCTTTGGATATCTGGCCGGAGAAACAAGTATGGCTATTGCCTGGAGGGCACGGAATAGGGTAAACTCTGGCGTTGATTTAGAAGGATTTGCACAATGGCGAAAATAGACGCTTTTTTCAAACTGATGCACGATCAGGGTGCATCCGATCTTCACATGGTCTCCGGCCAGCAGCCGATCATCCGCCTTCATGGAGAGTTGGAGCGGATCAAATACAAGGTTCTTGAACCTGAAGAGCTGAAGATGATGCTCTACGAGATCGCTGCGGAGGACAAGATAAAGCAGTTCGAGGAGACCGGGGATATCGATTTTGGCTACGAGATACCTGGTATCGCCAGATATCGCTGCAATTTCTTCATGCAGAAATATGGCATTGCCGCCGTGTTTCGAGAAATTCCCTCCACAGTGCTCACCTGCGAGCAACTGGGCCTGGGGCCCATATTCCAAAAGATGGCCCTTCTGGGCAAGGGGCTGGTGCTGATCACAGGGCCCACCGGCTCTGGTAAATCCACCACTCTGGCCGCCGTTGTGGACCACGCCAATAAAGTTCGTAAGGACCACATCCTCACTGTCGAGGACCCGATCGAGTTTGTCCACAAGTCCGCGTCCGCGGTGGTTAACCACCGCGAAGTGCATATGCACACAAAGTCTTTCGCCTCCGCCTTGAAAGGCGCCCTGCGTGAGGATCCGGATATCATACTGGTGGGCGAGATGCGCGATCTGGAGACTATATCACTGGCGCTGGAGGCGGCCTCCACCGGCCATCTGGTGTTCGGTACATTGCACACCCAGTCCGCCGCCAAGACGGTGGACCGCGTTATAGACGTTTTCCCTTCTAGTCAGCAAGCCCAGGTCCGCACCACTCTTTCTGAATCCCTGAAGGCGGTGGTGGCGCAGAACCTCTTTAGAAAAGCGACAGGCAAGGGCCGGGTAGCAGCTCTTGAAATCATGATATGCATCCCCGCCGTGGCCAACCTGATCCGGGAGGCGAAGACCTTCCAGATTCCCTCGACGATCCAGACCGGCAAGAAATTCGGTATGTGCTCGCTGGATGACGCCATCCTGGATCTGTTGAAACAGGGGATCATAACTGCGAATGACGCATACGATAAATCGATTCAAAAAGACAGGTTCGTCGGCTTCCTGAAAGAGCCGCCAGATATCTTCGGTTGAGTTTTCTGGTGGTCAGCCGATGAGTTTTTCGGAGGCGGCAGGTTTCATTCGGGAGCATGGGCGCTTTTTGATCACCAGCCACGTGAATCCGGACGGCGACGGCATCGGCGCCATGATGGGCCTGGACTGGGTCTTGCGAAAGCTCGGCAAGCAGAGCGTCATGGTCCTAGAATCCCCCCCACCTGAGATATTCGGCTTCCTGGCGGGTTACTCGCGTATATGCAGCATGGAGGGCGCCGGAGATATGTCGCCATTCGACATCGCCATTCTGGTGGACTCCCCCACGATGGAGAGGGTGGGCCGGGCAGTGGAGCTGATTGCGCCGAACGCGGCCGTTTTGAACGTGGATCACCATATCTCAAACAAATATTTCGGCCAGGTGAACCTGGTGGAGCCTACCTTCTCCTCCTCCGCGGAGATGATTTATAAGCTGGCGCTGGAACTGGGGCTGACTCCGGACAGGGATTGCGCCGAATATCTGTATACCGGGATGATAATCGACACCGGGCGGTTTCGTTTTTCCAACACATCCCCAGCCACCTTGCTCACGGCCGCCGCCCTGGTGCAGGCGGGTGTCCGGCCAGATAAAGTCTCCGAGGGAATATACGATGCGAAGACCCTGGAGACCACCCGCGCCCTGGGCAGGTTCATCGACTCGATTCAGATCCATCTGGGGGGCAGGGCCGCCGTGGGAGCCTTTGAGCATGACTTTATCGCTTCAGAGGAATATCGGCATGTGGAGACGGAGGGATTTGTGAACCATGCCCTGTCAATCAGAGGGGTGGAGGTTGCCGCATTTTTAAAAGAAGTGGAACAGGGAAAAACCCGCGCAAGCCTGCGCTCTCGAGGGGGGATCGACGTGAACAGGCTGGCGAGCGTTTTCGGCGGCGGTGGTCACACCAGGGCCGCCGGTTGCACTATCATGGCCCCCCTTGATGAGGCGAGACAAAAACTGCTGGAGCAGATGGCCAAAGGGATGGACTGACTATAGGATCCTGCCCCGGGGTTTCGGCTCCGGCCATTCATCGGAATCATTCTTTATGTCCAGCGCCTGCTAAACACTCCAAGTCCACCTTTCCACTCCCCCTCCAACGAAGAACGCCGGGACTATAGTGCGTCATCTGGCGTGTATGTTTGCCTGTTTGAACGGAAAACGAGATATCGGAGTCGGCGGTGAGAGTGGGCGGGGAAGAGCGCTATGGATATGTGATGCGGCGCCACCCATTGCCGGATCGCCGTTTATTTGCGGTTACCCATTGACATTCCCCTCCAAAACCCCCTAGCATTACAGTATTCAATTGAATAGTTGAATTGTCCGCTGCGACCGCTCCATGGTGTGTCGGCGTTGCGGAGGAATCGATGGCCGCAGCCAAATAGCGGAGAAAAAGGCGAATTTGACCCTGTAGTGAAGAAAGAGACTCAGAACAAGTTAAAATTAAAAAGGCTGCAAAGAGGAGAGGAGTAGTTATGTCCGCAACATCATTGCTTGTCGTGATTTCAAGCGCCCCATACAACGGCTCCGACACCGCGTGGAATTCGCTGCGGCTGGCAAAAACGGCCGCCGCCCATGATTCCAGGGTCCGGGTGTTCCTTATTAACGGGGGGGTGGACGTGGGACGAAAGGAATTAAAACCGCCTGATAACTATTTCAACCTGGCGGAAATGCTTGGAGAAGTGGTTGAAGCAGGCGCCGAAGTCCAGTATTGCAAAACATGCATCGACCGGTGCGGCGTGGGTGAAGGGGAGATGATAGATAAGATTACTCCCGGTTCCATGGCCATACTATATGAGTGGATCATGACATCTGACAAGGTAATTTCTTTCTGAGGATACGCCAATGGGTAAAAGGATACTTGTTCTCGGCTCGTCGTTCGGTGGATATCGCACGGCGACAGCTCTGCGAAAACGTCTGGGCAAGGAGCATTCCATCAGGGTCGTCTCGTCCGAGAATGTTTTCACCTTCGTCCCGTCATTACCCTGGGTGATCGTGGGCTGGCGAGAGCCGGCCGCCATACAGTTCCCCGTGGCGGACAGCCTGGCCCGCAAGGGGATAGACTTCACACAAGACACTATCGTGAAGGTCGACCCGGACAATAACCGGGTGGCAGGTAGAAATGGGGATTACGAATACGACTACCTTGTGGCGGCCACCGGATCGGAGCTGGACTTTGAAGCGATCCCCGGACTGGGCCCGGACAAGGGGCACAGCCATTCTGTATTTTGCGTGCAACAAGCGCTGGGGGCCAGAGCCGCTTTGGACTGGGCCATATCCAGGGAGTCCGGTTCGCTTCTGTTCGGCAACGCCCAGGGGGCTTCCTGCCTGGGGCCGGTATACGAGGTGGCGATGATGACGGACACCCTCTTGCGGCGCAAAAAGATTAGGAGCAAGTTCAGGATATTGCTTTTCACCAACGAACCTTGTCTCGGGCATTTTGGAGTTGGCGGATTTGGCAGGGTAACGCGGATGCTGGAAGATGAGTTCGCCGACAGGGACATCGAGTGGAGGGTCAACAGCAAGCTTGCCCATGTGACGCCCGAAGAGGTCGAAATGGATGATGGCGTTAAATATAAGAACGACTTCAGCCTTATTGTTCCCGCTTTTTTTGGCAGCCATGCCTACATGGGAATCGACGGATTGTCAAATCCCCGCGGCTTTATTCTGGCGGACGATTATCTGGCCAATCCGGAGTATCAGAACATATACGCCGTAGGCGTATCGCTGGCCCTTCCCCCGCCGGTGGCGACGCCGACGCCGGTGGGTGTTCCGAAGACGGGCCAGATGACCGAGGCGATGGCCGATGTGGCCGCCCACAATATCGCGGCGGACATCAATGGCGGCTCGAAGAGGCGGGGCAAGGAGTTCGAAGTTACATGCATAGCCGACGCCGGGGATACGGCGATATACCTCTCAGCCAGCCCGCTTTTTCCACCACGCGACAAGTTGATCCATCGAAAGGGGAAGTCGGCGCATTATATGAAAGTGGCCTTTGAGAAATACTACATGGCCAGCCTGCGATACGGGTTGCCGAACCTTGATTTCGGCTGGTGAAATAAGGAGCGCCAAAATGCGATGTTTTTACGTGGCAGGGGTGGTGATCATCACCGTTTGGTTGGTTTCTGTTTCCGATGCTTCGGCCGGAGCCATGATGGGCGGCATGATGGACAATGGAAAGATGTGCGGAATGATGGGCAAAGCGCCTACCAGGGGAATCGCCCCCAAAGACCTGCCGAACCCCGACTCCAAATCCGCCACCACCTTCGCGAGGATATGCTCCCGATGCCACGCTCTACCCAGCCCGAAACGCCATACCGCCGATAGATGGAAAGAGTTGGTGGAGCGGATGGAGAGGCAGATGCGCGGAGAGGGGCGCATGGGGATGGGGATGATGGGGGGAATGATGGGCCGGCGTATGAAGGCCATGTCCCCGCAGGAAAAAGAAATGATCATTCAATATCTGCAATCCAATGGGTTGAGACCGCTGGACAAGTCTTCCGTGGCGGATATGGACCATCCAGGATACGTGGAGTTCAAGGAATTCTGCTCCCAGTGCCACGACCTGCCCGATCCGTCGATACATACATCGCGGGAGTGGCCGCAAGTGGTGGAAGAAATGGTGGGTCAAATGAAGGAGGCTTCGCTAAAGACCCCCGACGCTTATGAAGAGAAGGTGTTGCTGGAATTTCTGAAAGGCGCCGTCAGGGATTGAAAAAGGCGGCACGAGGGAGATTCGGACATCAGCCAACTACGCGCGCCGGGCCGATAATGCATAACCCGGCGCCCGGTGGTTTCAGATATGAAACGAGATGTCTGAATCGGCGGCGAAATCAAGCATGGTAGCCGCGCCACCAATCTCGACTCCGTCGATAAGATCCTCTTTCTTCACGCCCATGACATCCATGGTCATCTGGCAGCCGATCATGCGGACACCCACATCCTGACACATTTTCAGCATCTCCGGGATGGTGGCCACGTTCTGCTTCCCCATCCAGCTCTTCATCATGGCCGTCGCCATCATGGTCATGCCGGGCAATACGCCAATGATATTCGGCACCGGCATGGGGGACGCGGGATTGGCAAGTGGCGCCACGCCCAGGTTCTTATATTTGTGCTTGTTAATTATATCCAGACCGTAGAAGGTGAAAAATATCGCCACCTCCATCTCCATGGCCGCCGCGGTGGAGCCAATTATCAGCGGTATATAGGCCATGTCCATCGATCCCTTGGAGGCGATCATCACTAATCTTTTCTTTTTCTCTTCTGCCATATTGCCCTCTTCTTTTAAACATCAATCATTACATCATTGTTGGTTCACGACCAGTCGGCCGTCACGACTTCTTGATACGAAATGTCCAGACACCGCCCTCTTCCTTCGATTCAATAATTTGATTGCCTGTGCGCTTGGCCCAGGCGGGGATGTCGTTTGCCGAACCCGGATCAGTGGCTATCATTTCCAGCACCTGGCCTGGCTGCATGTCGTTCATCGCCATCTTGGTTTTCAGAACCGGCTCCGGGCAGGAAAGGCCCTTGCAATCCAAAGTTTTATCTGATTCGCCACTCATCATATCCTCCTGATTTTTCTATTTTGCCGTTAATGTATTACTGGCTCTATGTTTCCCCTTACCCAAATACATGTAGATTATCTCACAGTTAGATTCGAAGGGGAGGGAATGGATTCATAATAATCGCGGACACCGGAAATTGGACTATTCCCCCACCGCGCTGACGATAACTTTCCGGCTTCGGCTTTTGTTATCAAACTCAACCAATACAATCTGTTGCCACATCCCCAGGGCCAGAATTCCTTCCATGAGGGGGATCGAGAGCGATGGCCCCAATAATGCCGCCCGCACATGGGAGAATCCGTTTCCATCCCCCCACCGCTCATTATGCATATAGTCGCCGCCCTGGGGGGCGATCCGCTCGATGGCCGCCTGCAGGTCCGCCACGGACCCCGGCTCATACTCAATGGTGGTGAGGGAGGCCGTGGAACCGGGGATGAATATGGTTACAACGCCGTTTAGGATCCCTTGACCTCGCAAAGCCCTGGATACGTGTTCCGTAATGTCCACCACATCGCAGAAGCCCTGGGTTGCGATGGTAATTGACTGGTGAGTAACCATTCTCTCGCCTCCTTTGGTAGTGGTTGTTATCTGGTGATTGTCGCATATCAAGCCTCTGGGGCGTGAGCGGAGCGGTCAAAACTCAGGGAATCGGCGGGGATGATAAAAACGCCGGCCCCAATGCGGTCGGTGGCGCTTTCATGCAGTAAAAAAAACCTCACGCCGGAGGAGACGTGAGGCTCTCGAAATGCGCTAATCGACGAAGATTCCCGGGTTGCTTTTATCATCGTGACAACCGCCCGCGTTGCACCCGCCATGGGTGGGGAGCTGGCTCATTTGAATCGTGTTTCCCTCCACAACGGCTGTGTATCCGCCGGAAGGGGAGCCGGAAGGGTTATAGAAATTTCCGGATCTGTCTGAAACCATTGTTATCACCGCGCCGCTGGCTTCCGTGATAGTTATTCTTACCCCGGTGACACCGGAGGAGCTGGATTGGGACGCTGTTATAGTCCCGGCATAGGCCAGGCTGTGGCACTCGCGGCAATCCCGTCCGGCGTTGTGGCTGGAGGATGACGCGGTGCTCGTACCAGTGGGGCCTTCATCCCCACATGCGGACATCATGGGAAGAAGAGCCAGAACCGCCAAGAGAATTCCAGATTTTGCGAAATAAAGTTTAATAAAATTCATATTGCTGCTCCAAACGTTTGAGAATGAGTTGTTTACCATCCCTGATGATCGGGGATATGGGCGTGAGGATTATAAAATATTTTCATATGGCCGAAAAGCATAAATGAGTTATCGCTACCCAAATTTGACTGGTCTTCCCGCAGGCCTGTGGCCGGATACGCCGCATATTCCGTCAGATCGCCGATAATGCCTTGAGATACAAACAGATAGTTACATTAGGATTAGGTTGGAATAAAGTAATCAATGCCTTTTCAATATGTTAAAATCAACCATCATAAAAACTCGCGGTTCGGAATTTCCAGGGAAAATATGTCGGCGCTTCTATTGTGCAATGTGACGGGCCATGAAACCCGTGTGGCCTTGGTGGAAAACAACATGCTCACCGAGCTTTTCATCGAAAGGACCGGGGGCCATGGGATCGTGGGAAACATCTACAAGGGGAGGGTGAGCAAGATACTGCCTGGAATGCAGGTGGCTTTCGTGGATATCGGCCTGGAAAAAGCCGGCTTTCTTTATGTATCGGATATATATCGTACCCAGGGCAATGGTGGGCCCGACTTCATGGAGAGAGAAGAGGAACTGGGCAATGAAGGGGAGACCAGCGCCATGACGGTGGAAACCACTCCAAAGCATGAAGAGCACCTTCCCATCGAGCAACTCCTCAATGACGGACAGGAGATCATGGTCCAGGTTTCCAAGGACCCGATGGCCGCCAAGGGCGCCAGGATCACAAACTATATCAGCCTGCCCGGCAGGTACCTGGTGTACATGCCCAACACGGCGCAGGTGGGCGTATCCCGCAGAATCGAAAACGAGGATGAGCGCAAAAGGCTTCGGGAATCCGTGACATCCATGCGCAAAAACGGATCTGGATATATCATCCGCACCGCGGCGGAGAAAAAAGACAAAGCCGACCTGGAATACGACCTTCTCTTCCTGGACAAGTTATGGGCTTCCATAAGGGAGAATTTCGAGTTGGCCCCATCCCCCAGCGTTGTGTATGAGGATCTGAAGCTGATTCACCGCGCCATCCGGGATCTGTATAAAAAAGAGATTGATATCGTGATCGACTATCCACAAGTCTTCGAGCAGGCAAAGGCCTTCTGTGGCTCATATCTGCCGGACATGGTGGACAAGATCCATCTATACACCGAAAAGGAGCCGATCTTTTCCAAGTATGGAATCGAGCTGGAAATCGAAAGGGCCCTGGACAAAAAAGTATGGCTCAAGTCCGGCGGATATATTGTGATAGACCAGACCGAGGCGCTGACCGCCATTGATGTGAACACCGGCAAGTTCGTGGGAAAACGCGACCAGGAAGAGACCATCCTGAAAACAAACCTCGAAGCGGCTCAGGAGATCGTCTACCAGTTGCGATTGCGCAACATTGGCGGCATCATCATCATAGACTTTATAGATATGGAGCGGCAGGAGAGCAAGGACAAGGTATACTCCTCCCTGGAGCTGGCGCTCAAGTCGGACAGGTCCAAAACCAACATACTCAAGATTTCGGAACTGGGCCTGGTGGAAATGACGCGAAAGCGCAGCCGCGACTCCTTGTCGAGAATCCAGACCGCCATCTGCCCATATTGCGAAGGAAGGGGCAGGATAAAGTCCAGCGCCACTATCCTGTTCGAAATGTACCGGGCCATCCGCCAGGTCGCCCGGCAGACACCGGGTGGAGGCAATGTCATCTGCTCCGCCAGCCCGGAAGTGGCCGAGCTATTGATGGAGGAGGAGCCTTCCTACCTGGAGGGAATGGAAAATGACCTGGGAGTGAATATCGTGATCAACACAGATCCCAATATGCATCAGGAAAAATTTCACGTGTGGATTGAATGACCGCCCCGCTGACAGGCGTGGCAAATGTATAAACAAAATCTGG
>JAOUMU010000003.1 GCA_029881335.1 Nitrospinota bacterium
TATGCATAACCGGAAGATAAGACTGTTGATCGTCGACGACGAAGACGCTTTTAGGGAACTTTTATTGCGCCGGTTTGACCGGTCAGAGTTTCTGGCAATGGGCGCCCGATCGGGAGAAGAAGCCCTGGAAGTTATGAAGGCCAACATGTTCGATGTTGGAGTCATAGACATCAGGATGCCGGGCATCTCCGGAATAGATCTGCTGAGGGAGATAAAGCTCCTGCAGCCGGATTTCGAGGCGATCATGCTCACAGGGCAGGCGACCATAGACACCGCCATAGAGGCGATGAAGATGGGGGCTCACGATTATCTGGCCAAGCCATGTAAACTATTTGAGCTGGAAATCGTCATAAGAAAGGCGTTCGAGAAGAAAATGCTGGGGGAGCAGAACGCCAAACTGCGAGCGGAGCTAAAGCAAAAAGCGGGTCGCCACGAGATCGTCGGAGACTCTATCCAGATGCGGGAACTACGCGAAAAAGTGAATAACCTGGCCCTGCTGGATGAGCCGGTGCTGATCCGTGGCGAAAGCGGCGCCGGCAAGGAACTGGCCGCCAGATGCATACATTACATCTCCAATCGCAAGGACAATCCCTTCTACGCCATCAACTGCGGAGTGTTGACCGAGGGAATGCTGGAAGTGGAGCTGTTCGGCCATGAGGCGATGGCCTTCGTGGGAGCGGCCATGCGCAAAAAGGGGTATGTGGAATCGGCCAACGGAGGTACGATCCTGCTCAACGAAGCGGAGCAGATCCCCCCTTCCATGCAGGTGAAGATACTCTCATATTTAGAGACCGGCGAGTTCCGCCGAGTGGGAGGCGAGGCTGACATTTCTGCCAACACCAGGCTTTTGTTCGCCACCACGGAGGACCCACGCCAACCCATCACGCACGACAGGTTTCGCGACGATTTCTTTTACAAGATATCCACACTGTCGCTTAGCATTCCCTCGCTTCGAGAGCATAAGGAAGATATCACCGAGTTGGCCTCCTATTTCATAAAAAATAGCCTTATCCCCACAGCGCGTAACAAAAGGATCGCAAAGAAGGCCATGGACGCGCTTATGCGCTACCACTGGCCGTTCAACTCCCGGGAGCTTATCAACGTGCTGGAGCGGGCCATAGGGCTCACGGCCCGCAACGTCATCCAGCTCAAGGACCTGCCGATCAGCTTCGAGAAAAAATCGAAAGCTGGCCGCCAGCGTCACCTGCAGAGCCTGTCGGAGATCGAACGGGAGCATATCCTCCATGTGCTCGACGCGGTGAACGGAAACATATCCCAGGCCGCCAGGATACTGGGGATCAGCCGACCGAAGCTGTATCGGAAGCAGGAGCGCTACCGCACCGAGACTGCGTAGCGGAAGGGAATGTCATTGAGAAGAAAGAACCAGGGCGGGAAATATTGAGAGCCGGTTTAATCCTTTTCGCTCCCCTACTTTTTGGTCGCCTCCACGAATTTCATCCTCAGGTCATACAGAAGATGCTTGATCAGTTTGGCCTCCTCCTCATTTAGGTTCCCCCTGGTTTTCTCCTCGATCATCGACAGGATATCAATGGCCTGCTTGGCTTGGCTCAGGTTCACTGAAGTCTTGCCACTGACCGGATCCTGAAATCCGCCGAGGCTGTACACAGCGTTGGACGCCAGCGACAGAACGAAAGTGGAAAAATCGATGGGGGGCGCCTTCAGCTCCTCCTCTTCCGCGGAATATAGGCCTTCGTCGGCCGATGGGCCTTCGTCGGCCGATTCATCTTGCGTCACAGGCCTGCTCTCCTGGACATCCTCCTGCTCTTCGTGGCGATGGCGCTTATCTACAAAAGAGAAGGTTCCCTCCTCTTTTTCATTGCTGGCGGAGGGCATTATTCTTCTTCCGTGTTCACAGATTCCATGGTGGCGAAAAGATCCTCGCTGGTGGTAATCTCTTCCTTGCGGGTCTCTATCTTTCCCTCGGCGATTTCCTTGAGGGCGATATCAATCGCCGAAAGGCCCTCATACTCCACCAGCGGATCCGCCCCTTCCTGGAGCTGCCGCACTCTCTGGGTGACTGTATTGGTAAGCAGAAAAGATTGTGTGATCTTTTTGTTGGCCTCGGAATATAGCTGCATATCAAACATCTGTATGGTCTCCTGATTAACTTTTAAAGGCGGGATTTTCCCCCGCCTGGGTTTTTTCGCTCTCTTCCTGGCAATGAACACACAGGATGGAATAAGGTTGGGCGGCCAATCTCTTTTTCGCTATTTTCCCTTCACACTCGGCGCATGTGCCATACTCGCCATGGTCGATTCGCTTGAGCGCCTCTTCAATAAGCCTCAATTCGTCCTTACCACGGCTTTTGAAAAGATAAGCCATCTCTTGCTCGTAAGCCGATTCTGCTATGTCCGCCTCGTCTCCATGGCGACCTTCCAGGTCCCTTTTAATCTCACGATCTATATTCTCGTCCGCTTTGAGCAAAAGAGCTCGTTTTTTCAGCAAGAGCTTTCTAAAGTCCTCAAATTCTTGGGATTTCATAATCTCACTCCTTCCATATCCGCTCAGCTTCACATGACGCCGGGAAGCCATCCAGCTTTATAGGGCCTCACACAGGTTTTATTGTCCCGGCGGTTTTTTAAAGTCCTGATATCATAGTTAAATATAAACCTTTGGGCAAGAAAATAACATAAGCCACCTAAAGATTCAGCAAAACTTAGTGACCGAACTTATGTCAGGAGGCCGCAACAACACACGAGGTGGGCCTTATTATACAATGTCTTATACCTTACAAAGCCTTCAGCCTCCTGGATGGAGAAGCATATGAGTGCTTCTCTGAAGGATACTCCCCACCGCGCACTTCCCTGGTGTACTCCCGGAACGCATCGTGGGCCACTGTGGCCATATCGGCATATTCCTTTACAAATTTTGGCGCATGACCTTCCGAAAGCCCCAGCATGTCGTTGGCCACCAGCACCTGCCCATCGCAATAAGGCCCGGCGCCTATACCAATGACCGGAATCTGAACCCTGGAGGACACTTCCGCACCCAGATCCATAGGGACGCATTCCAGCACCAAGGAGAACGCGCCGGCGTCCTCCAGCCTGCGGGCGTCATCAATCAGCTTTCTTTCCGCCTCCAGCCCCTGGCCCTGCACCTTGAAACCGCCCAGCGCATGCACCGATTGAGGGGTGAGCCCAAGATGGCCCATGACAGGAATACCTGCCGCCACGAGCTCTTTAATGGAATCTATGAGCGACTCCACCCCTTCAAGTTTCACAGCTTCCGCTCCCTCGGCCACCAGCCTGCCGGCATTTTCCAGGGTCCGGCCAGCTCCCAGCCGGAACGACATGAAAGGCATATCCGCCACAACAAACGCCCGCCCGGTTCCCTTTCGCACAGCCCTGGTATGGTAAACCATATGATCCATTGTCACCTTCAGGGTGTTCTCCTCTCCCTGGAACGTCATTCCCAGCGAATCGCCCACCAGCACGATGTCCACCCCCGCCCGATCCGCCAGGGAGGCCATGGCAAAGTCATATAAAGCAAGCGCGGCGATTTTCTTCCCCTCGGTCTTCATCTGGCGGATTGTAGTGACTGTAACTTTGTCTTTCATTGTCTTTCCCGGATATCAATTAAATGCGGATGTCGGGAGGGGGGGGGAGCGCCAGGCATGAGGCCTGCGTCGAATATGGCTTTCTCTCCAACCGTCCCGGTCCGCGCTAATAAACGGATCCAAGCGGATACCTGGTGATTGTATCCTATTTTTAAATGATTTAAAAGATGTTCGCCCCGTCTCTCTCCATGCGCGTTTTATATGTCGCAAAGCGAGCTTCTCCTTGCTTTTCATCGCTGGGCGCCTTAAAGTATATGTCTTTTCTTACTTTTTGGAGGTTGCATTACATGGCTGTCCGCATAGCCGCTGGTATCACTGTTCTCGCCCTGATAGGCGGTTCGATATTTTTCATCAATATGTCCCAGTCCTCTGGGCCGGAGAAGACAGCCACCCATCAAACGCCGTCGGGTGACGCCGAATCCAAACTGAGCTTTGACCTGGAGGATACCGTTCCCAAGATCGATTTCGATTCCATTCCGGATATTATCGCCGAAGTGGACGGCCAGCCGCTCCCCAAGGACGAATACGTAAAAGAACTCAAGTTTTTCCAGGAGATGGTAAAGAAGAGCAACCAACCCATCGGTCAGGAATACACCGAACAGATCAAGAATCAGATATTGACCAAGATCGTGGACGGACACATGTTCCTTGCCAAGGCGGATAAGGTCGGGATCGAGGTGGATCCCGCTGAGGTGAAAAGTAGCCTGGAAAAAATGAAAGCTGGATTCGGCGACGAAGCCAAGTTCAAGGATTTTATGGAAACCAGAGGTTTCACCGACGAGTCGTTAGCGGAGGAAATGGAAAAGGGGATGCGCATCAGAGCTCTTCTGGACCAGGAAGTGGCAAAAAAGATAGAGATTGGCGAGCCCGAGGCGAAACAGTTCTACGATAGCAATCCTGATAAATTCGAGGCCAAGGAGAGGGTTCACGCCTCCCACATACTAGTCATGTCCAGCAATCCGGCGGACACCGAAGGGGACAAGACAGCCAAGGCCAAGGCGGAAGCGATCCTGGCCAAGCTTAAGGGTGGCGCGGATTTCGCCGAAACAGCCAAGGCGGAAAGCGACGACAAAGGCTCCGGCGCCAATGGCGGCGACCTGGGATTCTTCGCCCAGAAAGACATGGTCCCCGAATTCGGCGAGGTCGCCTTCTCCATGAAACCTGGAGAGTTGTCCGACCTGGTGAAAACCCAGTTCGGATATCACATCATCAAGGTTTTCGAGAAGAAACCGGCCGGGAATGTCCCTTTCTCGGAAGTCCGGGACAATATCATCCAAAAGCTTAAGATGACCAAATCCAACAATGCCGTGATGGATTATATCGACCAGTTGTACGTGGAGATGTCGGTCAAGGTTATAGACAAGGATAACAAGATGGGCCCCATCACCTTGAAGAAAGACGCCTCAGCCGGAGCCGGACACAACCCGCCGAATTAAGGGCCACAGGCCAGGATTCGCAGGCAAAACTCCGACAGAGTTTTTGGCGGCCAGCTTTTGTCCGCGGTTGGCGTAGCAATAGGCGCATCCGGCGGGGCAGGTATCATAGGCCCCTATGTCCATGCTGGCGTGGCATCCACACAGCCGCCGGGTGGGCCTCTTCGGCAGCCCCGAAAGGTCCACCCCCGTCACGGCAGCCATCCTTTCCCGGTCCACGCAACTTGAGGCGGGAATGTCGCCTCGGATATCCTCCTTCTCGCAACAGGCCGAAAGCCTTATTCCCCTCCTGGCGGCGATGGCCGCCATGGATGAGACCAAGGTTGGCAGATCTCCGGGGGCCGGGGCCAGAATTGGCGAACAGTTCTCTTCCATCAACCGCGGAAGCCGCCTGGAGAACTTGGCGTAGAAGTCGATAAACGATGTGACGCATTCATCTGTGGCGCCCTCCATCATGTCGGCCAGCCCGGCGAAATTCCTCAGATGCCATTCGGCGTCCATCCCCTCGGCCAGCATCACCGGATCATAGCGCCACACCACGGCCTTGGGGCCATGCCGAAGGGCCAGGGCGTGGGCCGTCCGCACCGCTATCTCGATCGGCGGCGAGCCAGGATCCACCCATTTGGGATATCCGATGATAGTGAACTGGAAATAAAAGTGGTACCCCATATCTGATAGCCTTGCGCAGTCATCGAGCATTGGACGGTAATCACGCGACCAGAAGACGATTCCATCCACATCCTCAAGCCTGAGGGAGACTTCCCGCGTATGACCATCGAATGGATTTTTCACCATGGCCTGGCCCCGCTCTATCTTGTCCATGAACCATCGAGAATGGAAGGCGGGGATATCTGTCCTGCGGGAAGCGGAAATTATGGCCATATCGCAATGGGAACCATAGACACAATGGGAGCCATTGTCGCCATCAGCTCTTCTGGGCGTCGGCCAGCGCTTCCCGGGCCCATTTCAGGGCAGCCTTGGCGGCCTCACCATCGCCCACTCCGCCAGCCATCCGCGCCAGTTCCTCTATCTTCTCCTGCTCCCCCAGGATGCTGGCCTCTACATGGGTTCTTCCTTCCACCACCTTTTTGCCGATCCGCAGGTGCAGGTCCGCGTGGCGAGCCACCTGGGGCAGATGGGTGATGCAGAACACTTGACAACCCCGGGAAAGCTCCCTTAATTTCTTGCCAAGTGTGTCCGCCGTGGCGCCACCCATTCCGGAGTCTATCTCGTCAAACACCATCACCGCGGCGGGCTGGTCGCCGGGGAGCACTGTTTTGATGGCCAGCATCAGCCGACTAATCTCCCCTCCGGAAGCAATGCGGGCAAGAGGCTTTTGCGGCTCCCCCGGATTTGCGCTGAATATAAACTCCATGCCTCGTATCCCCTCCGGGTCGAGCTTGGGCGCCCCCGCATCGCCGCCTTGAGCGGCAGGGGGACCGAAATCCGCGGCTAACATCGCCTTCTCCATGTTCAGGCTTTTCAGCTGGGCCACTGCCGCCGAGGTGAACGATGGCGCCCCGCTGGCGCGTTCTGCGTCCAACCTCCTCCCCAGCACCAAGGCCTCCTTATGGAGACGGTGGGCCTCCTCCCGCAGTTTGTCGATATTGTCACGCATAAACACCAGTTCATCGAGTTCGGTTTCCGCAGCTTGCCCAAACCGGAGGATATCTTCCACTCCACCGCCATACTTTCGCTTGAGCCCCCGAATCAGATTCAGCCGGTCATCCACGCTCTCAAGCCTGGCCGGATCCATGTCCACTCCCGCCAGGTATCCGCGGATGGCCCCGGCTGCCTCATCAATCTGGAGCAAAGCTCCTTCCAGGGCGGACTTGGCAGGATTCAAATCACTGTCTATGGTGGACATTTTCTCCAAGACTCCCATAGCCTTGTTCAGGCCCAGGTTGGATGAGCCCTCCGGCTCATCCATCAGCGCCAATACCTGCGCCAGACCTTCCACCAATTTCTCCGCGTTGGCCAGCTTATGTTTCTCCGCCGCCCAGGTCTCCTCTTCGCCCGGCTTTAACTCCGCCCCGATTATTTCGGCCACCTGGTGCCGCAGGATGTCGATGCGGCGCTCCCGTTCCCGCTGGCCGCTTTTGGCGGTGTCCAGCTTTGCCTGGGCCTCCAGCCAATCGGCACGAGCCGTCTGGTATTGCGCCTTCAAGGGCAAAAGCCCCAGGAATTTGTCCAGGATCATCATATGGATGGAAGGGTCAAGCAGTGTCTGGCTGTCGTGCTGCCCCAGGATATCCACCAGCATGGCGCCTGCGGCCTTCACCTGGGCCACCGTGGCGGAACAGCCATTTATGAAAGCGCGGTTCTTCCCTCCCCGGCTAAGCACCCGGCGCAAAAGCAGGCCCTCGGCGACATCGAATCCGTTCACCTCCAGCCAGGAGGGAAGCCCCGGCGCCCCGCGGGTATCGAACATGGCTTCCACCACCGCCTTCTCTTTTGAAGAGCGGATCATATCCTCGCTGCTTCTGCCGCCCAGGACCATCTCCAGCGCCCCGATGATGATAGACTTTCCGGCGCCGGTCTCCCCGGTGAAAGCGCAAAATCCGGGGGTGAACTCCAGCCGCACCTCGTCGATGATGGCGAAATCACTTACGTAAAGTTCCTTTAGCATGGCTTTTTGATATTAGTGTCTATTGTTTCCGGGCGCTCTGTCACTCCCCCCATCGCAGCTTGCCGCGAAGCAGGTTGTAGTAATCTGTATATGGCGACTGTATGATCCTGGTGATATCCTCTGACCGGCGGATGGTGATCCTGGATCTGGTGTCCAGCCCGAATACCACCTGCCCGTCCAGGGTGGCCTGAGCGGCGTTCCCCTTGGCCCTGGGCGTGACGGAGAGACGGATGGTTACATTGTCCGGGATGACGATGGGCCGTATCGACAAAGTCTGCGGACAAATGGGCGTGATGATTATGGCGTTTAGCGACGGATATACGATTGGACCGTTGGCGGAGAGGTTGTAGGCCGTGGAACCGGTGGGAGTGGAGATGATCAACCCATCGGAAGTGTAGTGGTTGAGCAGTTCGCCATTGACCTCCACCCGTACGGTGATCAACTGGCTGGTACTCCCCCGGTGGATAAGCACATCGTTTAGCGCCGTATATGAAACCCCCTTCTTGCCATCGAAGGATATTTCCGCCGCCAGCATTATCCGGTCCTCGTAGGTGAAGTCGCCATTGAGAACCTTTTCCAGCGCGGGAAACATATCCTCCAGGGTGAACTCCGTCAAGAAACCGAGGCTCCCCAGGTTTACGCCCAGCACCGGGGCCTTACGCCCTTCGAGCAGGCGGGATAGCCCTATCAAGGTTCCATCACCTCCGAGTACCACCACCAGGTCCGCCTCCTGGGCCAAGGCGGATTTTTCCATTCCCCCATCCAGGCCCGCGGCGTCGGCGGTGTCCTGGTCCAGCAAGGGGGCGATTTTTCTCTCCCGCAGCCAACCGACCAGCCGGGCCACGGCTTCTGCGGCCAAGGGGCTTTGTGTGTTTGCAACGATTCCAATCTTTTCCATAAGCGCTTTCTTTACATGCCCAGGCTTCCAGCGCCAGTCCTTGTGGGGAATTGACAAGGCAGCCGGTTTGCCGCATAGTAATCAGGATCGAGTTTCTATTATACAAAACATAAGTTCCCAACGTTCAATATGTTTATTCCTTATTTTTCAAAAAGGGCCCATGGGGCCGCAGCCGGGCTGCCGCTAATATTATTTCTTCTGCTGTCAACCGGGGTGTCTGGTTGCGTGCAGACACACGTTGAGATGGTCACGGACGACTCGCGGCTTTTAGAGAGGGCCAACAATTTCTACGCCCGCCAGAGGTATAACCAGGCCACAGAATCATACCGGAAGGTGATGGATGAATACCCCGATTCCAAGTACAGAAAAGTGGCCGTCATTGGCCTGGCCGATTCCCTTTACAAGGAGGGCCAGTTCGATGAGGCAAATCTGTACTATGAGCGGTTCGTGGAGATGTATCCACTGGATGAATTGACTCCCCGGGCGCTTTTCTATTACGGCATGTGCTACATGATGCTCACCAGCACGCCGGACCGGAGCCAGAAACAGACCAGATTGGCCATACAGATGTTTGATGGATTCCTCACCAGATACCCGGATCACATCCTGGCTCCCACCGCGGCCTGGAACAAGGAGCAGATGGAGGCCATGCTGCTGCAGAGCAAGCTGGACGTGGCGCGGTTTTACTTCAACACCTACAAGAGCACAGCCGCCATTGATCGGCTAAAGGAATATTTAAGCAATAATCCAAAGTCGCCCGACACCCCGGAGGCTTTGTTCATGCTGGGAGAGAGCTTTAGACGGAAGCAGTCTTATAGAAAGGCCGCGGAGGTGTTCACCGTGCTGATAGGTGACCACCCGAATGACGAATGGGCCAAAAAAGCAAGGGAGTCCGCCGCCAGGCTGACCGTAAAATCCAACTAAACTCGCACCGAAACCCCACAGGGAAGCTGCATGAAAAGAGTTTTGATGGTGGCGGCGCCGGATAAATTCCGCGACGAGGAACTGGCCATCCCCAGGCAGGTCCTGGAGGCGAAAGGGGCCGAGGTGACTCTGGTTTCCACCAGGGCAGGCGTCATAAATGGTATGTTGGGCGCCACAGCCCAGGCCGGGGATATCGCTGAATCCGCAGGCGCCATTTTCGACGCCGTGATCGTTGTGGGGGGCGCTGGCGCCCCAGAGGCCCTGTGGGACAATAATATCCTGCGCCAAATCCTTAAGACACATCACGCCGCCGGGAAAGTGGTGGCGGCCGTATGCCTTGCCGGCGCGGCGTTGGCCAGGGCTGGAATCCTGTCGGGAATCGAAGCGACGGTGTTCAAGACCGAAACCTCCATGAAGGTGTACAGGGAGTGTGGTGTTATTTTCCGCGAGAAACCGGTGGTGACATCCGGAAAAGTGATCACCGCCAATGGCCCGGCTGCGGCTCGGGAATTCGCCCTGGCGGTGGCGGCGGCGATGTAGGAGAAAGATACAATCTCCCCTGAGTTCGAGGCGCCATCTTTGCCTTGGGTCCCTCTCTTCCCCCCCTTTCATCACCCTTCATGAGGTTCGCCCTGTCCGTCCTATTCCTTTTGTGTATAAACCTGGATGGGCGTAGGATAGAATATGCAAGTGGCCCATGACGGTTTTGCGTTTTGACAACAGAAACGATTTTGCGGAGATATCAATGTTAAATATTGCGCGAGCGGCGGTGATTGTGGCGATGCTGGCGGCCCCGGCGGCCGCCCAGAACTTCGAGGCGGCAAATGTGGAGAACCTGCGGTCGGTCCTTTCCGGATACCATGAAGTCCCCGGTCCGGACTACTGGCAGAAGCTGGACGCAAACATGGCCAGGGCGTCGCTTCTGAGGCTTTCCGCCGACAAGAATGAGCTTATCCACATCAGGACCAGGGCCTTGTCGGCATTGGCCAACTTTGTAGATCCTCAGGTGGAGCGGAGCCTTATTCAAATATTCAACAGCCAGGAACGCGGCTATTTACGCGCGGCGGCGTTGAACACATATTCCGCGATCCGGGGCCGAGAGGCTGTGCCCGCGCTGGAGAAAGGCCTGTCCGACAAGGATGAGATCGTCAAAATTTCAGCCATCAGGGGCCTGGGCCGCGTGGGAGGAGAGCAGGCGGCGCGCATCCTTCAACGCGCCATGCATACGGAAATTGACCCCGTGGCCAAGGACGCCATGGCCCGCTCCCTGCGAAGCGTCTCCGGGCGCTAAGCCACCGAGGCTCAAGCCATGGACGCCGTCATCCTCTGCGGCGATAAGGGAGCAAGCCGCATGGTGGAAGGGGAGTCGAAAGCCTTTCTATTCATGCACGGCATGCCTCTGTTCCTGAGAGTGGCTCTGGCCGCTGACGAGGTGGACCGGGTGGCCCGGCTTTTTATTATCGGCAACAAGGCCAAGATCGATCTCCACCTCTCCCGCCATCCACCACTGTCAAAGCCGGTGGTCACCCTGGAGCAGGAAGGCTCGCTGCTGGAAAACATCCTGGCAGGATTTATCGCCACCATAGATGGCTATCAGCCCGGAATGGAGAGCAGGGACCCCTCCATCAGGGAGAAAGTGGTGGCGCTTATGCCAGGAGACGCGCCCTTGCTCCACCCGGCGGAGATCAACGAGTTTCTGGATGGAGCGGACATGGAGAAATCCGATTACGTGGCCGGGCTGACCCCCGACCATGTGATGGCCCGCTACTGTCCGGCTGGTGACAAACCCGGTATCTCGATGGCCTATATGCACTTCCGGGAGGGGAGGTTTCGCATCAACAACCTTCATGTCGCCCGCCCTTTCGCCTGCCGGAACAAGGATGTTATACAGCTCATATACGCTTCCCGCTATCAGAAGGACATCAAGAATATCATCCGGCTGACCAGGGATATGTTGGCGCATCATGTGAAGACGCAAAGCCTTTTTCTATACGCCAGACTGCAGGTGGCCATGTTTCTTTCATTCGTACGGCTACGGTTTCTCAGCGACATCATCCGGAGGCGCATTCCTATGGAATCCGTGGCGGAAGCCGCCGGCAGAATACTGGGTATGCGTGTCAGTTGGTCGGTGACCAACCGGGGAGGGGCGGCGTTGGATGTGGATAACGACATCGACTACGAAACGATGAAGAAAATGTTTCACCGCTGGAAAGGTATGCAGGAATGAAACTTGCCCCACTGCTTGCCGGGACGATACTCCTTCTGTGCCCGGAGCAGGCATGGGCATGGGGCGCCGGAGTGCATGTGGCCCAGGGAACCTATATCCTGGAGCACTTGGCCCTTATCCGTCCGGAAATAGCCGCCATAATACAGGCCTATCCGATGGATTACATATACGGTTGTATCAGCGCCGATATTTTCATAGGCAAAGGGGTGAAACGCCGCCCGGACCACTGCCACAACTGGAGCGTGGGGATGGCCACCCTGGACAAAGCCAGCACAGATTCCACCAGGGCATACTCCTATGGCTACTTGACCCATCTGGCCGCGGACGTGATCGCCCACAACTTCTTCATACCCCGGCTGCTGTGCCTCACACCGGCCACCAGCGGTGTGGGGCATGTGTACTGGGAGTTTCGGGCGGACAGGTTTGTCGAGAAGAGACATTGGAAGCTGGCCACCCATGTGGTCTCCATGCACAACCGGGACAACGACGATCATATCAAGAATATCGTCAGCCGCGCCAAATTCGGCTTCCCCGTAAGGAAAATGGTGTACAAAAGAGCGGTCCACTTGTCAGACCTGACCCTGTGGCGCGATTACGTCACCTCCACCGTTACCTTCGGCCGGGCGGGCAAGGTCACCCGCAGGGGGGTGAACCTACTGAACAGTTACTCGCTGAACCTGATATTGGACCTTTTCACCAACATGGAAGACTCGGTTTGCCTGCGATATGACCCGGTGGGCACAGACTACATAGTCATGGCGCGCCACATCCGCCGGGCAGGACGCGTCTCCAGGAAGAATATCTCCATAGACGAAATATTCGCCCCCCCCAGCGAGATCCTGGACCTGAAGTACCTGGACCACGATCAACAGACCATCTAGCTGGCGCAATCCGGCTCCCGGACTGGCTTCCCCTGTCCCCCTTCGAGAACGTCGCAGCCCGAAGGCGGAGCGACCGGTCTACCTCTTTTCCCGCTTCATATCCAGGGATTTCATGAAGGGCTCTATGAAGTCCATGGGTAGCGGAACGATGATGGTGGTCGATTTCTCGTTGCTCATTTCCCGCATGGTCTGCAGATATCGCAGGGTCAGCGCCGCAGGAGTTTTTTCCATGATGGCGGCAGCTTCCGAAAGCCTGGTGGACGCCTGATATTCACCCTCGGCGTTGATCACCTTCGCCCGGCGTTCGCGTTCCGCTTCGGCCTGGCGGGCCATGGCCCTCTGCATATCCAAAGGCAGGTCCACATGCTTTATCTCCACGTTGGAAACCTTGATCCCCCATGGATCGGTGCGCATATCCAGTATCTGCTGAAGCTTGGTATTGATATTGTCCCGCTCGGACAATAGCTCGTCCAGTTCCACTTGCCCCAGTACGGAGCGCAAGCTGGTCTGGGCCAATTGCCCTGTGGCGTAGAAGTAGTCCTCCACCTTGACGATGGCCTTCTCCGCGTCCATCACCCGGTAATAGACCACGGCATTCACCTTCAAGGAGACGTTGTCGCGCGTGATGATATCCTGGGTGGGCACGTCCAGGGCGATCACCCGGATCGACACACGCACCAGCGTCTCCACGCCGGGGATGATAAACCGGATACCAGGCTGGCGGACCGAGTGAAGCTTTCCGAATCTGAATACCACGGCTCTTTCAAATTCATAGATGAACTTGATGCTGATCAGCGCAACAAAGCCCAACAGGGCCAGGAAAAATCCAAGACCGAAAACTGGCATTTCAAACCCTCCAAGTCAAAGTGTTCATTGGCGCCATGCTCCTCCGGTTTGCAGACTTTCAAGCCCACCGCTTTTCTACAGCGCCTATCACACCCCCATGATACTAGATTCGCCCATTCGCCGTCTTGTGTAATCGGACGGCCACGCCCGATCAGCCCTAAGCTCTACCATTGGGACGGGCATAGGTCTATAATGTTTCAAAGGGAGAGTATGATGCCAAATAAAAATATCATAAACGCGGCCAGGGGGCTGTCCGCCGTCATCCTCACCGTGATCCTGTCCACCGGGGCCATGGCTGACGCCGAGACAAACCAGGAAAAAGCGGTACGTATTCTGGAACGAGTGGACGACATGTGGCGCGGAGAGAGCTCCCGGGGCGTGTTCTCCATGGAAGTAAGAACCAAGCGATATAAAAGGAAGCTCTCCCTGGAGGCGTGGAGCAAGGGCAAAGACTTGTCACTGGTGGTGATCAAGGCGCCGGTGAAGGAGAAAGGAACCGCCACCTTGAAAAGCGGAACCAGCATATACACATACCTGCCAAAGACCGACCGGACCATCCGGCTCACATCCGGAATGATGATGGGCTCCTGGATGGGGAGCCATTTCACCAACGACGATCTGGTGAAGGAATCGCGCATGTCAGACGATTACGACGTTTCCATCATCTTCGATGGGGAGCGGGACGGCCAGATGGTATACGAGTTCGAGCTGATCCCGAAGCCGGACGCGGCCGTGGTGTGGGGCAAGATAACCATTGCGGTGCGCCAGGACGACCTGATGCCGATAGTCTCCACATATTTCGACGAGGATATGGAGAAGATGAGGACCATGGATTTTTTCGACATAAAGACGATGGGTGGGCGAAAGTTCCCCGCCACATTGCGGGTGACACCGGAAGACAAACCGGACGAGTACACCGAGGTGGTGTACCACGAGATGGAATTCGACATCCCTATCGACGATTCGGATTTTTCCATCGCCGCGCTGAAGAGAAGCAAATAAAAGAGCGCCATGAATATCCTGCCCCTGGCTTATCGCAACATCTGGCGGCGCAAGCTGCGCGCGGTCACCACTATAGGCGCGATGGCGTTCGCCGGGGCTATCATGATCTTCTACTCCTCGCTGATGTTGGGGATGCTGGAGGCGCTGGAGCGAAACCTTATCATTATGAACATGGGGGACGCGCAGATACACAAGGAAGGCTACCGTAGCGACCCGGACCTGTACACAAGGATTGATGGATATGAAAAGATTCTCCAGGATCTCGAAGCCCTAGGTTTCAAGGCCTCCCCCAGGCTGTTCGGCTTCGGGCTGGTGGCCCACGAGCAAAATTCGGCCGGTGTCTCCATCATGGGAGTTGACATAGAGCGGGAGAAATCCGTCACCCAGACATACAAGCACCTCTCCTCCGGCGTCTGGCTGGACGACAGCGATCCCAACGGAGTGGTCCTTGGCAGAAAACTGGCCAAAATCCTGAACGTGCGACAGGGAGATGAACTGGTGCTGGTGAGCCAGGCGGCGGATGGCTCCATGGCCAACGACCTGTACCAGGTCCGCGGTGTGCTAAAGGGTGTGGGAGACGCGGTGGACAGGGGCTCCCTGTTTATGACGCAGCAGGCCCTGCGCGATTTCATGTACATCCCGGATGGGGTCCACGAGATCGTAGTCCTGCGCAATGACAGGAATGAGCCTTTGGACGAGGCGATGGAGCAGATAATTCAGGTGGCGGGCGGAAACGAGGCAAAAAGCTGGAAGCAGCTACAGCCGCTAATGGCCAGCCTCATGGAAGTTTCCGACGCCAGCTTGATAGTGATGGTGCTGATCATGTACGCCGCCGTGGGAATGGTGTCGCTAAACGCCATGCTGATGAGCGTCTTCGAGCGGATTCGGGAATTCGGAATAATGAAAGCCCTTGGCGTGTCACCGTTGCAGGTCATGGCCGTAGTGGTCCTGGAAGCGGCCATACAGGTGACAATCGCATGCGCCCTGGCCATGGCGGCAGGGATCCCTCTCTCCATGTATTTCGAAACTCATGGAATCAACTTCTCCGCCCTGGGAGAGGGTGTAAGCCTAGGAGGGGTCACCTGGGATCCGACCATCTTCTGCCATCTCACCACTCGGGCCATTGTCACTCCCTTGGTCACCCTGGTGGTGATAGTACTCCTGGCGGTGATATATCCCGGCATTAAGGCCGCGGTGATCAGACCTGTGGAAGCGATCCACCATATATGAGACAGGAGCGGGAGGTAAAATGTTAGTGAAGCTGGCCTGGCGAAGTCTTTGGCGGCGCAAACGCAGGACGTTCATCACCTGCTTCACCGTCGCAGGCGGGATATTGCTCTCTGTGGTATTTACCGGCTCCGGCGATTACACCTACACACAGATCATAGACACCAGCGCCACCATGGGCCTGGGGCACATAACGGTGGAGCCGAAAGGGTACAACGACATCCCCACACTCCAGAAGAGGATGAAAAACACATCTTTGGTCCGAGAAACGGCGCTGAATATCCCCAGGGTCACGGCGGCCGCCGAGCGGATTACGGGGATGGCCATGTTCGCCAGCGCGGCAAAAAGCGTGGGGGGTATTTTCTTCGCGGTGGATCCGGCCCATGAAACCGCCAAGATAAACACCTTCGTCCGCGCCATGGTGGAAGGCGAGATGCCGCCAGACGCCGATGGGCGCAAGATCGTGATCGGGGCCAAAATGGCGGAAAAGCTTAAGATCGGCCTGGGCAAGAAACTGGTCTACACAATGACCGATGTGGATGGGGAAATCGTCAGCGAAGTGGGGCGCGTATCGGGCATATTCAAAACAGGCGTCGAAGAGGTGGATGGCGCGTTTGCCCTCATACCCATAAACCGCATGCGCAAGGTGCTCAAATACGCGCCGGACGAGGCCACCATGGTGGCGGTGTTTATCGATGACCAACGAAGAGTGGACGGGGTGGGCGGCCTTATCGCCTCCGCCCTGGGAAACGATAGCCTTGAGGTGCTCAACTGGAAGACCACCCAAAAAGAGGTCTCCGGAATGATCAAGGTGGACCGGAGCGGAAACTATCTGTCCCAGTTTCTGGTGGGGCTCCTTATCGCGGCAGGGATCCTGAACACCATCTTCATGAGCGTGCTGGAACGCCAGCGGGAATTCGGGGTGATGCTGGCTGTAGGATTGAAGCCTGGCTCGCTGTTCAGGCTGGTGGTTCTGGAATCGCTTTTTATCGCGATAGTGGGCTTGATAATGGGGATCATCCTTACCGCTCCATTCTTTTATTACCTCTATTATCAAGGGCTGGATCTGCGGCAATTTGCGGACAACATGGAAGGATACGCCGTTGGTGGGACCGTGGTGGATCCAATTATGAAAATCCGTTTGTTCAAGGAGAGTGCCATCGCCATCCTGATTGGTGTGTTCGGTTTGACGATCTTGGCCGGATTGTACCCAGCCTGGAGAGCCGGCCGACAGGCGCCTGTGGAGAGCCTGAAAACCATATGAGCAATGCAAGCCAGGGCAAGGTGTGGCAGGATCCGCGACAGGCGGCAAGTTACCTGGCTCATGCCCGAGGGGCCATCCCCCTTGCCGCGGAGCAGCTGCGACTGGCTGTGGGCCTGGCGGAAACCATGGCGACGAAGGTGGAGAGAATCCTGGACCTGGGGTGCGGTGATGGCGTGATGGGCATGGCCATGGTGGAAAGATGGCCCGGCGCCACTTTAACCCTGGCCGACTTTTCAGATACAATGTTGACAGCCGCCAGCCAAAGAGCGGAGGCGGCGGGAGTGGACGCGAACCTGGTCAATCTCGACTATTCCGATCCTTCATGGCCAAGCCTGGTGTCCGGGCGTGGTTCGTTCGACCTGGTGGTGTCCGGTTTTTCCATCCACCATCAGACAGGAGGGCGGAAGGAGGAAGTCTACCAAGAGGTGTTCGGTCTGCTGACGACGGGGGGGGTGTTCCTGAATCTGGATAACGTATCCTCCCCCACCGAAAAGCTGGCCCGGTTTTTTGAACTAGACTTTGTGGACGCGCTGGTTTCCGAAAGAGTCCACAAGGGGCTGGCGGCGGACCGGGAAGCGATATTTGGCGAATGGTGGACGCGACGAAAAGAGGATCTTGCCTGCTGTTCGCCATTGGAGGATCAGCTGGGGTGGTTGCGCGATATCGGCTTTGAAAACGTTGATTGTTATTTCAAGTATCTTGAATTCGCGCTGTTCGGCGGAAGCAGGCCGATGGCAGGTATATGACAGGAAAGTAGTCACATATGAAGTTTGGGGAGTTTTACATTCAGACCGCTATCATGGCAGGCATCGCCTTGGTCCTGGTGGCGATAGGTTACTTGAAAGGGGACGGGCAGCATATAAAAGGGCTTCAATCCGGGCTTGGTATGATTGTGCCCACCTTGCCGCTGATCCTGGCTGCGTTTATTGTGGCCGGATTGATGCAAGCGCTGATTCCAAAGGATGTGGTGGTTCGATGGCTGGGGGCCGACGCCGGACTGCGCGGAATTGCCGTGGGCGCCATGGCCGGCGCCTTCACCCCTGGCGGGCCGTTCACCAGCTTTCCCATAGCCGCCGGACTGGTGAAAGCGGGCGCCTCCATCGGGCCCGTGGTGGCTTTTCTTTCCGGATGGCTGTTGTTGGGTGTCACAAAGCTGCCATTGGAGGTTGGATTTGTGGGTTGGCAGGTGACTCTGGCGCGGGTAGGGTCCACCTTTTTTGTCCCATTTCTTGCCGGATGGATCGCGCAGACGCTGTTCTCCAGGCTCGGCACGGGGGTGGCCCAATGATCCAATTATGGCCCCCAACATTGCGACCACACGATATAATGAGCGATAGGATTTGTATTACGATACTCTCATATTTACATAGCCAAGGAGAATGGAAGTGAGATCAGCGATATTTATCTCGGCGTTGGCGTTGGCTCTTTGCGTCCAGCCCGCTCTGGCCCAGACGGCGATTGTGTATATCCAGGCGGGGGATAACCTGCGCGCTAAATTCGACAACAAAGGAGCGTTGGAGCAGTATCGCAAGGCGCTAGAGCAGAATCCCGAAAGTGTGGTGGCGCAAACCAGACTGAGCCAGGCCCTGGTGGATAATGGCGAGGATCTGGATTCGAAAGAGTCGGAAAAGTACTATACCGAGGCCATGAACGTGGCAAAACAGGTGGTGGAGGGCAATCCATCCTTGGGCGAGGGGCACTACCTGCTGGCGCTGGCCACCGGCAAGCTGGCGCTGTTCCGCGGTGGAAAGGAAAAGGTGAGGCTCTCCCGGGAAGTGGAACAAAGCGGCGTGAAGGCGCTGGGACTGGACCCAAAACACTCCCGTGGGCACATTCTGATGGGCGTTTACTACAGGGAGATAGCGAACCTGAACTGGGCGCTGAAAATGTTCGCCAACACATTTTTCGGCGGTCTGCCAAAGGGGACAAATGAAGACGCGATCCTGGAGCTGAACAAGGCGTTGGAGCTGGATCCGACGTCGATTCGCGCTTGGTTCGAACTTGGTAAAACCCACGAGGTCATGGGCGATGACGAAGCTGCGGCCAAGGAATACAGAAGCGCCATTAACCTGCCCCTCACCGACCATCTGGACGCTAGATTTATCGCCGAATCAAAACTCGGGTTACAACGGGTGGGCGAATAATACGATGAGTCAAGGTCATACAGGGAAGGAGAATAAGCTTAGGGAGCCTGTGCAAATTGGCGGCGCAATCGTTCGGCTGGAGAAAGTGTCCCGGGTGTACCAACAGGGGAAAGTGGAAGTGAAAGCGGTGGACGATCTTTCCCTGATTATAAATAAAGGAGAGTTCACGGTGATCAGCGGCCCTTCCGGAAGTGGCAAGACCACCACCTTGAACATGATCGGCGCTCTGGATATCCCCAATTCCGGGACAGTGGAACTGGAAGGTAGAAACCTGGGAACCCTGTCACGGACCCAGCTTTCCGAGTTGCGCCGTGACAGGATTGGTTTCGTTTTCCAAGCCTACAACCTGGCGCCCGTGCTGACGGCATATGAAAACGCCGAGTTTGTGCTGGCCCTTCAGGGCGTTCCCGCCGCCCGGCGCAGGGAGCGGACCATGAAGGTTCTCGACGAAGTAGGGCTAAATGGGCTGGAGGACCGACGGCCGGACGAAATGTCTGGCGGGCAACAGCAAAGAGTGGCCATCGCCCGGGCCATCTGCCCCAGGCCGGCCATCGTGCTGGCGGACGAGCCCACCGCCAATGTGGACTCTCACACTGCGGAATCGATTCTGACTCTGATGCAGCAGCTTAACCAGACGGATGGGATCACTTTCCTTTTCTCTACCCATGATCCTCAGGTGATGGAACGGGCTCGCAGGATCATCACCATGCGTGACGGGAAAGTGTTTGATGACATTACCAAGTCATTTTAGCGCAAGCTGGACTCTGCTGGCTGCGGGAATAGTCATTCTTCTTTTTGCCACTCCCTGCTTTGGGTTCTATGAAAGCCAGGAAGATGAGACACACCTCTCCTTGCGCGCATCCATCCGCGCATTGGGGGTGATGACGGAAAACCCGGAAGCCCCGCAGCTGTTCAAAAGCCAGAACGACTACGTAGCGGGAGGAATGACCAGGCTGGAATTTTCCGGCGCCTGGGGTGGCTGGCTCTCCATGGAACTCAACGCGTACGCCCTGGGGTATTACAACTCCGCGGGCGCCCAGGGATCCTCCTTTGTGAAACTACAATCGGCGGATCGCAGCGGCGCTCCGGAGATTGGACTATTTAAATCCATCGACTCCAAAGGCGAAATGGCGTTGGACTGGGCCAACCTGACAGCAACCCTTGGCGGAGCGGATCTTTCAATCGGTCGCCAGCCTGTAAACCTGGCCAGCACACTATACTTCACCCCCAACGATTTTTTCGCCCCCTTCGCCGCCGATGTGTTCTATCGGGTGTACAAGGCGGGGGTGGACGCTGTCCGGCTGGAAGCGGGGCTGGGCGCCTTGACCCAGCTGACACTTCTGACAGTGGCTGGATATGGTCATGACCAGGACACCATAAGCGGATTCGAAAACACTCCGGACAAGGATCGCACTTCATATCTTTGTCGGATATCCACTGTGGCGTTCGACTACGAGTTCATGGCTCTGGGAGGAAAAGTCCGCAGGATGATGGTGTACGGCGGATCATTTCAAGGGACGTTTTTCGACTGGCTTGGAGTCCGGGCGGAGGGGCACTGGGCAGAGCGGATGGATAATAAAGAAGCGAAGCTTGAGTGGACGCTGGAGCTGGAGCGAAGATTCCCCAGTTCGCTGGATCTGCGTCTGGCCGTCTACCACCATGGCGCTGGCGTGGAGTATGTGGATGAATACACCAAATACCTGCTTTCCGAGGGACTTGAGAGCCCATACATCGCGCGTTGGTATGCGGGGATGGGAGCGTCGTATGAGTTCACACCGCTATGGACCGGGACAGCCCTGGCGCTGATGAACCTGGTGGATGGTTCATCCACCCTCAGCGTGAACGCTGTCTACTCCCTCTCCGACGAGGGGGAGATGTTTATGGGTCTTTCCCTCCCTGCGGGCGACGCGCCCAAGGGATTTATATTAAAAAGCGAGATGGGCGCCAGACCCAGGGCCGCCAGCGTGGAAGCGCGATACTATTTTTAGCCGACCATTGGGGCGCTGGCGATCGGGGCGAATGTCTCGGCCCCGGTTGACACATCGGCCATTGTGGCGCCAGAATCAAAGGATATTACTGGGGAACGTATTCAAACCGGCGCCAAGCCAGAAAGAGGGCCCATGCTGGAACCTTTGCGAGCCATTCCTGGCCCGGACTTTCTCTGGTATTTCCTGGGTGCGCTGGTTGTCACCTGGTTCCTTGTCCGGCGCTGGGCCTATAACGACGGCTCGCTGGATCACATGCCCCCCCAGATGACCAGGGTGGATCCTTACTCCATCGCCGCCCTGCGCGGGGGCGCCGCGGAAACTGTGAAGGTGGCCATATACGACCTGGAGCAGCAAGGGTTGATAAAGCTTTCCGGGGAAGGAGCGGAAATCAGGATGAGCGCCGAGGCGGACCCCAGCCGTCCACTGAACATAGTCGCCGCGGAAACCCTCGATTATATTTCCGGCAACGATTCCCCTCGCCAGATGTTCGCCGATAGCGCGTTCATAAGCAAGGTGGAGAGTCATCTTTCCTCCCACTACGACGATCTGAAACGCAAACATCTGATGCGCGATGAAGATATGCAGTCCGCCGCTTGGATGGCGTTCATCGTCGGGGTTCTTCTTCTGGAGGGCATCGGAGGCGCCAAGATGTATTTGGGAGTGGTGAACAGCAAACCGGTTCTTTTTCTGGCTCTGCTCCTTCTCATAACCCCTGTCGCTCTCTGGTTCGCCGCCGATCCGTTGGGCAGGATCAGCGCCCTGGGCCACAAACACATCTCCTCCCTCAAAAGCCACTTTGGCTGGGTGAAGGATTCCCTTTCGAAGGAGAAGGAGACGGACAACATGAATGTGGCTTTCGCCCTGGCGGTGTTCGGCTCTGGAGCGCTAGCCGGAGGACCGCTGTACGACCTGTATAACAAGGCGGCGCAGCCCTTGAACCAGGGGGGAAGCAGCAGTGGATGTAGCGGGTGTAGTGGGTGCGGTGGTGGATGTGGCGGTGGATGTGGAGGGTGTGGATGAGGTTTCCCTGGGATAGCGGATTATTTCCGTGGCGACGAAAGTTCCCCAGGTACAAGCGGGGGCTGCTTCTCCAATGGCATATCACTAACCGGTGTCAGCTACGATGCGCACACTGCTACCAGGATGAATATGGTGGCGGCGAACTTGGCCTTGACGACCTGATGGGGATTCTTGAGCAATACAAGGCTCTGCTCGGCTCGCTTGGAGGGCATAGCCACTCCGGCCGTCGCGGCCTCTTGGGGAATCGCGGCCATGTCACTATCACCGGTGGGGAGCCCTTCGCCAGGGAGGATATCTGGGAGCTTTTAGATGCGCTGGTGGCGCATCGGGACTTGTTCGGATTTGCCATCCTGACCAATGGTTATGACATGGACATCGCCATGGCCAGGCGTTTGGCCCGGCTGGGGCCCAGGTTTGCACAGGTTAGCTTGGAGGGGACGCAGGAAATTCACGACCGTATCCGGGGCGAAGGAGATTATGATCGTGTGGTGAAAGCATTGAAGGTGATGATTCGGGGCGGATTGCAGACAATGATCTCTTTTACCGCCCACTCGAAAAACTATCGGCAGTTTCCCGATGTGGCTGCACGGGGCAGGCTGCTGGGCGTGGGGAAGGTGTGGACAGACCGGATGGTCCCTTGTGGAGGCGCGGCTACAAGTAATCAGGATGTCAAGCCGCTGGATATGGATCAGACCCGTGAGTATCTTCAGATAATTGATATGGAAAGGCGCAAGGCGTCCAGGAGTTTTTTCCAGGGAACTCAGGTGGGGGGGGATCGGGCGCTGCAGTTTCTGGCCGAAGGAGGCAGACCGTACCGCTGCCAGGCTGGGGAGGGATTGATCACCATCATGCCGGATGGGAGCCTGTACCCTTGCCGCAGGATGCCGGAAGCCGTGGGCAACGTGATGGAGACACCCCTGGTGGAGCTTTACCACGGCGCGGAGCTGTTTAAAAGTTTACGGGACGAGAACAAGATAAGCCAAGGGTGCGAGAGATGCCTGTATCGACGGTTCTGCAGGGGAGGCCTGAAATGTATGTCCCATGCGGCATTGGGGGATCCGTTTTTGGCGGATCCTGGATGCCCGTTGGCCGGGGCGAGCTCTCAAAAAGAAATGAACACTTATTTGTGAGACAGCCATGAACGAGTTTGAGAATCTGGATAAGACGAAACTTTCAGCGGCGGAGAGGAAGGCGGTGGAAAGGTTTTGCTGGGAAGCGCGAGAGGGACTGGGGGAGAAACTGTTGTCGATCACGTTGTATGGCAGCGCCGCCCGGAATGACTACCATCCTGGGCGCAGTGATATCAATATTCTGGTGTTGACCTCCACATTGAGTTTTCCCGCCATGCAGACGCTGCTGGACCCTGTGTCCAGGGGATTGCGGGTGGGCATTCATCCTTTGTTGATGACCGATGGTGATCTTCACTCCTCCACGGATATCTTCCCTGTTAAGTTTCTTTCGATGAAGGAGAGCCACTACACCCTGTGGGGGGAGGATCCTCTCTCCGGGCTTGTCATCGAGCGGGAGCATTTGCGGCTGCGGTGCGAGCAGGAAATCATGAACCTTCTGCTTCGGCTACGAAGGTACTATATCTATCATGGCGGGTGGAACCTGGAGGAAAAGATCTCCGGCAGCGTCACCGGTTTTCTGGAAAATCTGCGAGTGGCTCTCTCCCTGGGGCAGGAAGCCATCCTCACCAGGGATCAGACCTATGAGGCCGCGGAAAAACATGGCATCTCCTCGTCCACCCTGGCCCGAGTGGTGGCAGTGAAAAACCAATCGCCCCCCAGAGAGGAACTGGAGACCATATATAGTGAGTACCTGGTGGCGGTGGAAAGGGCGGCCAAGATTGTTGATAGCGGCGAAGTGTGAAGCGAGAGCCGACCGCGTTTGGCCGTGGAATGGCCCCCGGAGAGGGGACCAGGATATTTCCTGATACGCGAGCATTAAAATACAATATAATTTCGGAATAATCCAGGAGGGGAAAAACATGAAACTAAACCTGCTTCGATTCATTTCCATCGCTTTGATTGTCGCCGTGGCTTCTTGCACCGGGGCGGCGAAAAAGAGTGACTCCGTGCTCAAGGCGGAGGAAGCCTTTAAAAGGCGGGACTACGTATCCGCTTTCAACCTTTATATGGGGGAGGCTGAGAGAGGCGATCCAGAAGCCCAGTTCCGGGTGGGTTATATGTATTCCAACGGCAAGGGTGTGAAGAAGGATCAGACTCAGGCGGTGGATTGGCTCACCAAGGCCGGTAATGGCGGACATGCAATGGCCCAGCATAACCTGGGGCTTATCCACCAAAATGGCCGAGGTGTGCAAAAGAGCACAGCTGAGGCTGCCCGCTGGTATGGCATGGCGGCTAAACAGAAAGTGATCGATTCACAAATCAACCTGGCTATCCTCTATTACAAGGGGGACGGAGTGGAGAAGGACAAAGTCACTGCCGCCAGATATTTTGGCATGGCCTCCGACAGTGGCAATGTGCGCGCGCAAACAAGCCTTGCCATGATGTATATGAAGGCGGACGGCGTGCCCCAGGACTACGCTCAGGCGCTCAAGCTGTTCAAGTCCGCCGCCAATGCCGGCAATCCTTACGCCCAGAAGTACCTGGGCGATATGTATGCCCAGGGCATGGGCGCCACCCAGAGCCGCTCGGAAGCCCTGCATTGGTTCTACCAGGCGGCCGATTCATATCTGAAACTTGGACAGAAGAAAAGGGCGGAAGAGGTCGCCAAGATGATCGGAAAGATAGATCCAA
Source organism: Nitrospinota bacterium (assembly GCA_029881335.1). GTDB lineage: Bacteria > Nitrospinota_A > UBA7883 > UBA7883 > UBA7883 > JAOUMU01. Next base: position 24,823 of record JAOUMU010000003.1, read on the forward strand.
ACAGCCGCGAATACGGTGAATTGCTGGACAAAATAGGAAGTCCATAATTTTCCAGATCATGAAGCAGGGGCCGCGAGGAGGTGGCTGATATGTCACGGGCCCCAGTGGTGGGTCTGACTGCCGACACGGATTCCGTTGTCGCCCAGAAGGGATATACGCAGGAGAGGTTCCTCCTGAAAAGGGCCTACTTCGACGCCGTTATCGCCTCCGGTGGAGTGCCTCTGCTTATCCCGGCCTATGAGAAACCACGCCATACCGATATCTATCTTTCCATGATAGACGGGTTGATTATCACCGGCGGCTATTTTGATATCGACCCAAATTTCTATGGTGAGAAGAAACGTTTCAGGATCGACAAGGTCAAGCCCGAGCGCACCCTGACGGAAATCCGGCTGATAAGAAAGGCCGTCCGCCTGAGCATGCCCACCATGGGCGTTTGCGGGGGAATGCAGGCGATAAACGTGGCATACGGTGGCGGCCTATATCAGGATATATTCTCGCAAGTCAGCGGCGCACTGCGGCACGAACAAAAGCCCATGCCTGCCAATAAACCGAGCCACGCCGTCCAGTTGGCCCCCGCCAGCCGCCTGGCCAGGATCATGAAGGCCGAGACGATCATGGTAAACTCCACCCACCACCAGGCGATCTGGAAAGTGGGACGGAACCTGACAGCTTGCGCTTTCTCCTCCGATGGGGTGGCCGAAGCGATAGAGGGAAAGGGCCCCGGCTTCCTGCTGGGTGTGCAGTGGCATCCGGAACAATTATTGGGGAAAACCCCGGAAAGCGCCAAGCTCTTTAAGGCATTCGTAGCCCAGTGCCGCAATTTCAAAAAGTCGCGGGTAGGCCGATAATCGCCATCACGTCCCTCTAAAGCGGACAAGTGTCCCGTTTCCCAACCATCCGCCCCGTCCGGTTTCAGGACAATTGTCACCGTCTAGATCCTTGTAGATTGGCTAACATGTTGAATAACATGGCAGAACAATGATGGCGCCTCGTTTGCAGTAATATTAATCGAAATAGTTGAATTGGTGACAAGGAAGTTCAATTTAAAATTAGTAAATAAAAATTTGCCTCTATTCCTGTTGAACGCGTTGGCCGGGCTGTCCACCGTTTGCGCGGTGGCGGCCTTCGCTTCACACATGCTACATGCGAATTAAGCATGAAGCCAGCAGAATTTATCTGAAAAGCATTTGGGTTTACACCATCGATTGCTTAATCCTGATAATCAGCGCGGTGACCAGCCCGGCGTAGGCCGGGGAGATGGAATGAGTAAAATCGGGGGATGGTGGGTATAAAAACAGCGTTTTAGCTGAAAATCAATCCCTGGAAGCAAGGTCATGCTGGCATTCAACCAACCACCTATCAGGATTGCTAAAAGTTTGGATAAAACCGAGAGATCATGGTAGATTTACGGTAACAACGGGTATCATCCGGGAAATATCGGATAATAGTTACCAAGCCCAATAATCTGCCAGCCCTGATAAGCATATGGTTTATTTGAATCGGTTTATTTATCCTCTGGCGATTCTTTGCATGGCGGCCCTGGCGCATGGCTGCTCCTCCGGCTCCGGAGACAATTCCGGCGTATCCCAGACCGCGGAGACAGGCTCCCCCTATTTATCAGGCGTCTATGAGTTCAAAGTGGATGTGGCCACCGCAAACTGCTCCGATGGGTCCCATCCGCGGCAGGGATTCAACTTCTTGGCGGAGATTATCCAGAACGGGGATTTTTTGGAAGCCAGGCGCGATGGCCAGACAATTGGCCGGGGCGATATTGACAAGACAGGCAAATTCCACATGTCCGGCGCCCTGGAGGCGCAAGGATTGAAGATCGTTGTGAACATGGATGGGCAGGCCGATGGCAAAACCCTTTCCGGCGAGTCGAAATCCGCCTGGGAGACGGCTCCCGGCCTGAGATGCAGCCACGTTTCCGGATTCACCGCCACGCCGAGCCAGGGAGGCGTGTGATGCGAAGACGAAAATACACGCTGGCGGTGGTGGTTGTGGCGATGTTGTTCCTGCAGGCATGCCTTGTTGTCATAGCGCATAACTCCAAGGAAACCATTGAGGGAGAAGAGAGGGACGTACTCATTTACGCCGATGTGGAAATCGTGGACGCCGGCAGTTATTGGCACGATGTGGTGACCCAGCCCTCCTGCGGCTCCGTGTCCTCTGCAGTGGTAGACGGAGCCCTCGCTTTCTGGTTCGACCGCTCCTCCGGCGTGGCCAGGGGGACTTACAAGTTCAAATACTTCGTGCGCGGGGTCTCAAAAGCGTGGGGACTCGATTTGACGTCGGAAGCCGAGGTGGAGGTCCATTTTACGGAGACTATCCCCGCCCCCGACGGATCACCCCCTTGCGGCGCCCAATACCAGGCGTTTCTGGACAGCGCGTCGGATTCCGGCTCCGGCGCTGCCCGCTCCGTGTCGGTCTCCTGGCATGTGCCGGAGGATTCGGAGCCAGCGGATTCATACAAGATCACCGTGACGGACACAAAAACAGGCGCGGCCCTGGGTGAAGCCACATTTGGCGCTCCTCAGGGGAATGCCATCCAGACAGCGAATATCAGCCACTCTCAGGCCCTAAGGCTGAAGATCACACTGGAGACGATACTCAACAATCAGGTGATGTATACAGACACCCTGGTTATCCAGGGCGCCCCGCTGGACTTCATCGCCGTGGACGACTACGTGACCGTGGACAGGAATAGAGGTGGCAGCGACCCGGTGAATGTGCTCGCCAACGACTATGATCTGTCCGGACAGCCATTGACCGACGCGATAGTCACTGTAGTTGATTCAGCCGGATTGATTCTGCATAAATTTCTTACCCAGACTCAAGAGATGGCCTTTGTTGTCATAATTAACCAGGAGACCGAGGCGGGCCAGCACAGGATAACACTAAGTGTACAAAAGGCGGGTTACAATTCCCAGACCGAATATCTGTATGTGGATGTCATTGGCGATGACTTCGTCGTTGTGGATGATTATGTGATGCTGGAGAGGGGAGTTAATGAGAGAGCCATTGTAGATGTGCTGGCAAATGATTACATACCAATAACCACGGCTGAAGGGATATTAAAAGAGCCGCTAACTAACCCCAGATTAGACGTTGTAGACAACGCGGGCTTGTTTCTATGGAAGGTCTCCCAATCGGGAGGTAATGAGGCTATAAGAGTCCATATGTATCCTGAAACGGACGCCGGTGCGCACACCGTGCTTTTGCGCGTCACCCATCCCCAATATAATCCGCAGTACGAAAGGCTGACTGTGGAAATCAAGGTTCCGGATTTTGTGGCGGTGGACGATTATGCGCAGATGGTAAAAGGAGTAACAGCCAAAGTGGTGTTGAACCTTGGGGCCAACGACTATCTCCCCGATAAGGCGCAGACGTCAACTCCACTGGAAATCGTGGGCGCCAGAATTGTGGATGACGGCGGCCTTATGTTTCACAAGATCCTGGATGAGCGTGGCTTGGAAGGCTATGCTTTGGTAGATTCGGGTCTTCCGCCCGGTCAATACACGGCGGTGTTCAAAATACTCGCAAGAGGACATAATCCGCAGTATTCAAAGCTGGTGGTGGATGTGGTTGATGCCCTTGAGGCCAATGACGACACCCTGGCAGGCCAGGCCGGATTGAACGTGAATCTGCCGGTGCTGAACAACGATACGACCTACGACGGAGGGCCACTGACGATCATTGGGTTCAGCCAGCCGGGTGGCGCCATAGTCGCATCGTCAGGGAGCTCTCTTTCCATTTTCGGCCCGGCGGGGAAATACGTTTTCGGCTACACCATCCAGGACCAGCATGGCAACCAGGCTTCGGCGAATGTGAGCGTGACCCTGGTGGAGCCACCTCCACCGAATCCATGCGAGGTTAATCCTTTTAACCCGAACTGCTGATGATCGGCCGCTTTCATGGAGGCCTGCGTGAGTGTCATCCTCATCCCTCCGGGCAGGTATTGCGGGGTAAGCCGGGCAAACGGGAATTCTGCGTGATCCAGGCTCTCACTTCACCCTCATCGCCTTGATAGCTGCCTCGTCTATCCGGGCGGAAACGCTCTTGGCCCCATGGACCGGCGCCTTGCCCGGGGGCGCGCCTTTCGGCTTTTTTTTTCTGCTTGGCCAGGCGCCAGGTCCTCCAGGGTCCGCGCCGCGTCCACAGCCTCCATCCCCCGGCGGGCCCTCCTTGTTCCACACATTCCTCCCAGCCGGGGGGATTTTTTCAGCGGTTTTAACTCTCCCCCTCCTCTTCCAGGCGCATATAATACAGGGGACCAAGATTATAGGGGAGGCGAAATGAAGGTGTTTGTCACCGGGTCCACTGGGTTCGTGGGCCGGTATGTGGTGGCGGAGTTGAAAGCCCGCGGCCACACCCCCGTGCTCCTGGTCCGTCCCGGCTCCGAAGCGAAGCTCCCCAACCTGGAGGGGGTGAAGCTGGTTCCTGGAGATGTGAACCAGCCGGACCAATACATCCGCGCTCTGTCGGAAGTGGACGCCGTCATCCACCTGGTGGGGATCATCCGTGAGTTTGCCTCCCGGGGGATCACCTTTGACATTATGCATTACCAGGCCACGCGCAATATCACCCGCGCGGCCATCGACTCCGGCGTGCGGCGATTCATCCATATGAGCGCCAATGGAGCCGGACCCCAGGGCGTTTCCGATTACCAGATCACCAAGTGGCGCGCAGAGGAACTGGTCATGAACTCCCGGCTGAAGTGGACAGTATTCCGCCCCTCGATGATCTTCGGCGATTCGCACGGCTTGCCCGAATTCACCAGCCAACTGGCGGACGTGATCCGGCATGCGCCATGGCTCCCCATCTTCGGCGGGGGAAAGTACAGGATGGACCCGATAGCCGTGGAGGATGTGGCGCGCTGTTTTGTGGCGGCGCTGGAGAATCAGAGGACCGTCGGCCGGGCATACTGCCTGGGGGGTGGGAATCCCACGCGGTTTTCGGAGATCGCCCAGACCATCGGCAAGGCCATGGGGAAGCCGCGCACCAGGACCATCAGTGTTCCCTTCTGGCTGGTACTGCCTGTGGCGAGGGCCATGGAGGGCTTTCCCTTTTTCCCCATCACGTCAGACCAACTTCTGATGCTGCGCCAGGGAAACATCTGCGCCCGGCTCGACTATATGGACGTTTTCGATATCACCCCCATCCCCTTCACCTATAGGACCATGGGGTACCTGAAGACCTGAGGGGAATGGCGCGGCTTTGATCCGGCCCCTTGTTTCCTGTCAAGTTTGACATTTGAGATTCCGGATCGAGCCAGGAATGTCCACTTACCTATTCTCCGTGGTTACCAGAGCGCAATCCCGGCTCTCCTCCCACCCCATGCCCGCCGACCCTTCCAATTGCGCGGCCTCGGGCGATTGCAGCCTGTGAGCCATGGCCCCTTCCGTCTCCTCCGCACTTTGGTTCACATCCGGGCCTAATATAACAAGTCCCATCCGCCGGGCTTCCTCCACATATTCCACCGCGTTGTAAAAGCCGCCCCGGTTTGCGATCACCGCAGCCATGAACTGGGCCGGGTAATGGGCCTTCAAATACGCCGTGCGGTAGCTGATGACGGCGAAGGACGCGCTGTGCGCCTTGCAGAAAGCGTATCCGCCGAACGACTCCATCTGCCGCCATATCTCCTGGGCCACCGGCATGGGCGCGCCCCGCCCCACGGCGCCCTCCATGAACATTTTTTTGTACTTGTCGAAGGCCTCCCAGTCCCGCTTTTTGCTCATGCATCGGCGCAATCCGTCCGCCTGCCCCAGGCTCAGCCCGGCCACCCGGTTTGCCACTTTTATCACATCCTCCTGGTACACCATCACGCCGAAAGTGTCTCCCAGCACCTCGCGCATGGCAGGCAGTGGATACACTGGCTCCTCCCGGCCCAGCCTGCGGTCTATGTAGGCTTTCATCATTCCAGAGTCGGACACGCCGGGGCGGATGATGGAGCTGGCCGCCACCAGAGTCTCGAAATCGTCCACCGCCAGTTTTTTCAGCAGGGCGCGCATTCCCGGTGACTCTATATAGAAGCATCCGATGGTTTGGCCGGAGCGCATCAGGGCGCGGGTGGCCTCATCCTCCAATGGGTCGATCCGCTCCCAGTCCAGGGCCAGGCCATGGTCCCGGCGGACCTCCTCCATCGTATCCACCACCACCGCCAGCGCTCGCTGTCCCAGCAGATCTATCTTCACCAGACCCATATCCTCTATCGGGTACATATCGAACTGGGTGATCACCAGCCCGTTGGTGGAGCGCTGCAAGGGGACCAGATCTGTGATTGGGCAGGGCGCCACCACTATCCCGCCACAGTGGATCGATAAATGGCGGGGGAATCCCTCTATGGCCAGTCCTGCGCTGATGATGGAGCGGTATGGCTCGTCCTCCATCGGCAGGCCCCGGCATTCGGGCACGGTGTCTCGGGCGGCGGCCAGGTCGGAAAGCCGGGTGAAGCCGGGGACCCGCTCGGCGAATGGGTCGATCTCCTCCTTCGGCAGGCCCATAGCCTTGCCCACCTCCCGGATGATTGAACGGCCACGGAATGTGGCGTGGGTGGAGATCATGGCGACACGATCGTTTCCAAAAGTTCCATATACATATTCAAGGATCTCATCCCGCCGGTTCCATGGGAAATCCAGGTCGATATCTGGGCAGTCCCCCCGCTCCAGGTTAAGAAACCTTTCAAAATAAAGGTTATATCTTAGCGGGCAGACATCAGTGATCCGCAGGGCATAGCAGACCAGGGAGTTTGCCGCGGAGCCTCGGCCCACGGTGGGGATGCCACGCCGGCGGGCTTCGGCAGCGATGTCGTTGACAATCATAAAGTACTCTGCGTACGCAAGCTTGCTGATGATGGCCAACTCATGCTCCAGCCGGGCCATGACGGCCGGTGGCAGGGAGGGGTATCGCTCACTGGCGCCACGATAAGCCAGCGCCCTTAAATGCTCCTCCGGCGCCACCCCGGCAGGGAGGGAATAGGCCGGAAACTTCACCTTGCCCAGCTCCAGTCGGCAGTGGCACTGATCAGAGATTACAGTTGTATTATGATTGGCATGTGGTAGCTCCGCAAATAACCGGTCCATCAAGGAAGCTGGTTTCAACCAGGCCTGTGGGCTAGCCACGGCGCCGGGGGGGAGGCGGTGGATAGTGGCATTGGTCCTGATGGCGGAGAGCAATCGGTGTGTCTGGTATTTTTCAGGCGTGGTGAAGTGGACATTGTTTGTGGCCGCCACAGGCAAGTCCAGGCGCTTTGCCAGCCGGAGCAGATAGGAAATCTGATGGCGGGATGCCGTATCGCCATTGTTTATAAGCTGTACATACATGCTCTGTTCGCGACCGGCAAAACGCCCCGCCTCCAGCACAGGCAAGTCCGATGAAATTACAATCACCTTCCCCCCAAGCGCGGCAGTGGCCATGGCCAGATCGAAATCAGGGTCCAGATGGCGCGCCGTTATCAGTCGGCTGATTTCTGAATAGCCATCCAGATCCCGCGCCAGAAGAACCGCATGACCCGTTCCACCGGGGCCGACTGGAAAGTCGCCGATTCTTGCGCCGCTCCGGATATCGGGCTCCGGTCTATCAACCACCGCCCCAATGATCAAGCGGATGCCCTGCTTGTCCGCCCTCTTTTGGGCCGGGACCGCCCCGTACATTCCGTTGGTATCTGTTAGCGCGATGGTTTCCATACCCAGCGTTGACGCCTGGGCGAAGAGCGAGTCCAGGCTATCCGCGCCAGAAGCCATGGAATAACAGGAGTGGCAATTGAGATGGACGAAGATTGGCGGATTCATGGTGCATCCTCCAATTGCGGAGAAAAGGGGAAAAAGAGTGGGTCGCCAAATGGTGAGAGTGCGGCAGGACGCGGCATGATGAGTCGGGACCAGTGTATTCGCATCGTTATGCCTGGCGCCGCTTGCCCCAGAATCGCGACACCAGAAGAGAAACCGCCATAAGGATATGCACTGAACATTTCCCGACACCTATGACCAAGCCAGACCGAACCGATTAGCGCTACGAAAATTGTATTCGCGAGGCGCCATAACATCACACTATTTCGCTATATGTTCGTATTGTACCGCCACAGAAGACGAATAACAAGCGAAAACAGCCTTTATTTTGATAATGATCAAGAAGCAGCCACAGGTGAGTTTGTGTAGGCATGAATCTGCCACCAAAGAGGAGAATCTCATCTGTTTGGTGTGATGCCAGGAGTTGTTGCAGTAAGGTTTTCAGCTCATATGTTTTTACCCTACTGTCTGATGTGCGGGATATAACGGCCAACTAGGCTGATCGAATATAACGAGGAGCGGCCCCATGAGTCGCTGGGCAACCTGCCGCCGGCTGAATATCTGGCGGCGGAAAAACAGCAGGATACTTCAATTTAGAGTGGCGCTAAAAAGGGAGGTTTACAAGTTTACACAACTGATCTAAAGGTACCGGCAAGCGAATATCGCGGGAGCACAAATGCGCAATCCATAGTAATACAGAAAATAATTTAGATGTTCTCACTCTTGCCATCTTAGGATTAGCCATGTATCTTAAGGTACTGTCATATCCGCATAATCGGGAAAAGGAACAACATCGTGAAAAGGGAAAACTGGGCCTCACGCCTGGGAATAATCCTGGCCGTGGCCGGCTCCGCCGTGGGGCTGGGCAATTTCATGCGGTTTCCTGTCCAGGCGGTGGAGAATGGTGGTGGCGCCTTCATGATCCCATACATCGTGGCGTTACTGCTGTTGGGTATCCCCCTTTGCTGGGTGGAGTGGACAATGGGCCGAGCCGCGGGGGGGCATGGTCACGGCTCCGGGCCGGGTATATTCAACGTCTTCTGGAACAGCCGCCTGTCTCGCTGGTTCGGCGCCTTGGGTATTTTCATTCCCCTTGTTATCTACTTCTACTATGTGCTCATAGAGGCGTGGTGCCTGGGATACGCGTGGCATGCGCTCTCCGGTTCGCTGGGGATGGCCGCCTCCGAGGGGCAGCTGAAGGAGTTTCTCTCAGGCTTCCAGGGAGTGGCGGACAACAAATGGTTTTCTGGTGTCAGCGCTGGATACGTCTTCTTCCTAATCGTTTTTTTCCTCAACTTCTTTGTCATATACTTCGGCGTGGCCCGAGGCATTGAGTGGATATCGAAAATCGCCATGCCGGTGCTGGTCCTGTTGGGAGCGTTCATCATGTTCCGCGTGCTGACCCTGGGCGCGCCGAATCCGGCCCAACCAGACTGGAACGTATTCAACGGATTCGGATTTTTCTGGAATCCAGATTTTAGCGCGCTGACAGACTCCAAGGTGTGGCTGGCGGCGGCTGGGCAGATATTTTTCACCACATCGGTGGGCCTGGGGCTGATCATCACATATGCAAGCTACCTGAAGCAGAATGACGACGTGGCGCTCTCTGGATTGACGGCCATCTCCATCAATGAGTTCGTGGAGGTTGTCATCGGCGGGTCCATCGCCATCCCGGCGGCCTTCATCTTTTTCGGCGGCCCGGGGCGGAGGAGGTGGCCAAAAGCGGGGGATTCAATCTGGTGTTCGTCACCATGCCATATGTTTTCGACCAGATGGCTTTCACCGCCCTCTTCGGTTTCATGTGGTTTTTTCTGCTGTTTCTGGCGGGAGTGACATCCAGCGTGTCGATGCTCCAGCCGGCGATCGCGTTTCTGGAGGATGAGTTCAACCTCAACCGTCATCAGTCGGTGGGTATCCTGGCCGTAGTGTCATTCATAGCCTGCCAGCCTACGGTTTTCTTCCTGGCCAACGGAGTGCTGGATATGCTCGACTTCTGGGCGGGGACGGTGCTTATAGTGGTTTTCGCTACGGGCGAGGTGATCCTTTTCGCCTGGATATACGGCGTTGATAAAGGTTATGACCAAATGATGCATGGGGCGGATATCAGAGTCCCCTCTTTTGTGAAATTTGTCATCAAGTATGTGACTCCTTCGTTTCTGCTGATCATCCTCGGCTCCTGGTTTTACCAGAACATCCTGATGATCTTCCTGGCGCCGGACGACGACACTTATAACGAGCTGTTCCTTGTGAAAATGTTCAGTGGAGATGACCGGGCCTACGCCATCGGGGCCATGGCGGGGATGGGGCTTTTCATGCTGCTGCTTATCGCGCTGGTGGAGATCGCCTGGCGCAGAAGGGAGAATGCGAAATGACTATCGCCGGGTGGGTAATGTTCCTGTTCAGCTGGACGCTGATCATATCGCTTTCCGCCTTTTGCATGGCGCGGGTGCTGAAGCTACAGGACACCCAGGTGGAGCATATCAGGCCGATCCACGAGATAGACACAGGCGACCTGACCGATGAAGTGAAAAAACACAGGGAAGGTAAAGGCAGGCCCGAATAGCGCGACTGACCGCCAGCGGCCCCAGGCTGAAACCTCTTGCCCGCCAGCGCAATCAACCACCATTAACGTTCAAACAAGACGCGGATTCACTTTTGCGTGTCCCTGATCTTGTTGAGCGCAGACCCTGCGCGGAACCATTCGATCTGTTCCTCGCTCAATGTATGAGCCACCTGGAACGACACAGTGGAGCCGCCCGGCCGCGACAGCTTGACAGTCAAGGGCCTGCCAGGGGCCATCTCCTCCATCCCCAGGATGGATACCTTGTCTGTCTGGTGAATCTTCTCATAGTCCTTCTGATCGCTGAATGTCAGCGCCAGAACTCCCTGTTTCTTCAGGTTTGTCTCGTGGATGCGGGCAAATGATCGGGCGATGATCGCCGCAACCCCCAGGAACCTGGGACTCATGGCGGCATGTTCACGGCTGGAGCCTTCGCCATAGTTTTCATCACCCACCGCCACCCAACGCAGCCCCCGGGTTTTGTAGGCGCGAGCGATTTCGTTGAATGGGGAATCCTTTTCCCCGGTCAGCTGGTTCAACCCGGCCCCAGGCTGGCCAGTGAAGGCGTTGATGGCGCCGGTGAACATATTGTCGGAGATATTATCCAGATGTCCGCGGAACTTGAGCCACGGGCCTGCGGGGGAGATATGGTCTGTTGTACACTTCCCCCTGGCCTTGAGCAATAGGGGCAGCTCCGTGAAATCCTTCCCGTCCCATGGGGCGAAAGGCTCCAGCTTCTGCAATCTTTGACTTTTAGAATCTATCGCCACCGTCCCTGTCGATGGCGCCCCGGATGGAGGAGCGTATCCTTCCATATCAAAGATGAATCCTTCCGGCGGAATCTCCGGCGCCTCGGCCGGGGGGAGAAGATGGAAGGGGCCGTCCTTGCCTTCGAGAGTGTCCGACAGCGGGTCAAAATCGAGTGATCCTGCCAGTCCGAATGCTATCACTATTTCCGGGCTGGCGATGAAGGTGAAAGTGGCCGGGTTCCCATCGTTTCTTTTTGGGAAGTTGCGGTTATAGCTGGTGATGATGGAGTTGGGGGAGCCCTTGGTCACTTCGTCGCGGCGCCACTGGCCGATGCAGGGGCCGCAGGCGTTGGCCAGCACGGAGCCACCCAGTTCCTGTAAAGCTTTCATCTGGCCATCCCTCTCTATGGTGGATGCGATCTGGCGCGAGCCGGGAGTCACCATAAATGGGATCTTTATCTTGGCCCCTTTGGCGGTGGCCTGTCTGGCGATATCCGCGGCGCGCGTCAGGTCCTCGTAGGAAGAGTTTGTGCAGGAGCCGATAAGCGCGGCGGAAAGCTTGGCGGGGAACTCTCCCTTTCGCGCGTCGTCGGCCATCCGTGAAACGGGACGGGCCAAGTCCGGTGTGTGGGGCCCCACCACATGCGGCTCCAGCGAGGAGAGGTCTATCTCCACCACCAGATCGTAAAAGCTCTCAGGGTTTGCCACCGCCTCCTCGTCGGCGGCCAGCATATGGGCCACCTGATCCGCCGCATCGGAGCAGAAGCCCCGGTTTGTGGCGTCTAGGTATGTTTTCATCTTCCCATCGTAAGGGAAGATGGATGTGGTGGCGCCCAGCTCCGCGCCCATATTGGTGATGGTGGCCTTGCCAGTGGCGGAGATTGTGGCGCATCCTGGGCCGAAGTATTCTATTATCCGGTTGGTACCCCCCTTCGCGGTGAGCGTACCGGCCAGTTTCAGGATCACATCCTTGGGTGAAGTCCATCCGCCAAGATCACCAATTAGCCGCACACCCACCACTTTCGGGAAGAGCACTTCCCACGGCATACCGGCCATCACATCCACGGCGTCGGCGCCCCCCACTCCCACGGCGATCACGCCCAGACCACCGGCGTTCGGGGTGTGGCTGTCTGTGCCGATGATCATCTGGCCGGGAAAGGCGTAGTTCTCCAGCGCCACCTGGTGGATGATGCCTGCGCCAGGCTGCCAGAATCCTATGCCGTATCTGGCGGAGATATCGCGCAGAAAGTTGTATACCTCTTCATTTTCCTTGTTGGCGACCTTCAGATCCGGGCCAGAGCCCTGGTGGGCGCGGATCAAGTGGTCGCAATGGACCGTGGAGGGAACCGCTGTTCTGTCTATGCCCGCGCTCATGAACTGGAGCAGTGCCATCTGGGCTGTGGCGTCCTGCATGATCACCCGGTCGGGCCGCAGCTGCAGATAACTTTTTCCCGGTATCATGTCCTGGTGTTCCGGGTCGTGCAGGTGGCCTAGTGTGATTTTTTCCGCCAAAGTCATGGGCCTGTTGAGCCTGTTGCGGACAACGGACAAGGTTTGCTCAATGCGGGTGTATACCTGGTCCACCCACTCGGGTGATAGAGCTACGGGATCTGTCATCTCATCCTCCATTGAGCAAAGCCTCTGTTTACATGTCCAGAGTAACTATTAGGAGGGGATGGGTCAAGGGGGTGACTTATTCTGCGCCCTACGCCGGAAATATTATTGACCCACTACGCTCTGTCAGATACTATGGGCATAGTTGCTTTTCCATACATACCGTGAATCTTCTTGATATAACTGGGGGTACGATGAATTGCATATTGCGCGCAATAATTGACCTTCCCCCTAAAAACTGGACAGCCTGCAGAGTGAGAAATTCGCCTCATTTTGCCTGATTTTCTCCTGTCTGGCAAACTCCGCTGGGGCCAGATAGCCCAGCGAACTGTGGGGCCGCACTTCGTTATACTCCACGCGCCACGCCTCGATCTTCTCCCGGGCTCTCCTTTGAATGGCAATCCACGATCGTCAGCGCCCGGAAGCGCCGATGACAGTACAGCGCGTCCGACACAAAATCCATGGCCCACACCTGGTTGGAACATGTGGGCTCAGGGCGCGTGATCCGCAACGCCGGAGCCTTGCGCTTGCGGCGCTTGGTGCGCAGAGCCAGCTTCAGCCCGCAGTACACGCGCTCCGTGCGCTTGTGTGGTTGACCACCAGCCCTTCGGCCTTCAGCATCGCGTGAAGCCTCGGTGAACCATAACTCGGATACCTGGCGGCCAACTCTTTCATCCGCTCCTTCAGCGACAAGTCCTTCCTTTTCAGCTTGCGGTTCTCCTCCTCCAGTGCCTTAAGCTTCTTCGCATCGCTGATATCCATTCCGCCGAACTTGCTTTTCCAGCGGTAATAGGTCTGTTCCGATATGCTTTCGTCCCTGCACACGTCCTTGACCTTCCTGCCGGATTCGACCTCCTTGAGGATTCTGATGATCTGCTCTTCTGAAAAACGCTTCTTCATGTGAACTCTCCCTCGACATAATTTTATTGGAAAATTCACTCTGCGAACTGTTCGATCAACGGGGGAAGGTCACTAAGATAGGATTTGTAAATATACTGTGAAAGTACGCTCCTTTCTTTCCTTTTTGGGATACCTCCTGCGGCATAGAATTGGCCATGACTAATGAAACATGGAGATTGATTTTCTCACCCCACCTTTCCCCTTTCGTTCCAACCGGCGGATGCAAGGCTGGCGCAATTTCCGCGCAGTGTATCAGCGTCGGCTCCATGAGAGCCACCATCCAAAAGCCTTTTTCAAGAATGGTGTCAGGCGGGTCTTGTTGTATGCGTCCGCCACGCGTTTGATCGCCTCCGCCTGGGTGGGGTATGGGTGTATCACGTTTGCCAGGCCGCCCAGGCCCATTCCGGCGGACATGGCCACCGATATTTCGCTGATCATCTCCCCGGCGTGAGCCGCCACGATGGTGGCCCCAAGTATTTTATCGGAGCCATTTTTCACCAGGACCTTCACAAATCCCTCATCCTCTCCATCGACGATGGCCCGGTCATTCCCACTCATTTCCACTTTGTAGACGGAGGTCTTGATCCCATGCTTGCGCGCTTCATGCTCATACATCCCCACATGGGCGATCTCAGGCTCGGTGTAAGTGCACCATGGCATGTTCTGCGAGGAGAGCCGGGCCCGCCCCATGAAGAGCGCGTTCTTGAGCACTATGCGCGCCGCTGCGTCCGCCGCGTGGGTAAATTTGTGCGCCATGCATATGTCACCGGCCGCGAATATATTCGGGTTTGCGGTCCGCAGGTGATCATCCACCGCCACTCCCTTCAATGGATCATAAGTCACGCCCGCCGCCTCCAGGTTCAATCCCTCCGTGTTAGGCTTTCGTCCAGCGCCAATCAGTATTTCATCACACTCCAGGGTCTCCTCGCCGCTTTCAGTCAGAATGGTAACCATCTTTCTTCCATTTTTCGAGGTCACCCGGAGAGGCTCCGCGTTTATCCGCACCTCCATCCCCTCCCTCCGGAATACTTTGCCCAGCAGCTCTGAAGCGTCCTGGTCCTCCCTGGGCAGGAAAGCGCCTCGTGAAACAATAACCACTCTGGAGCCGAGCCGGTGGAACGCCTGGGCCAGCTCACAGCCGATAGGCCCGCCACCGATCACCATCAACGAGCCGGGGAGTTTTGTCAGGTTGAACACGGTTTCGTTTGTCACAAAACCGACCTCCGCCAGCCCTACAATGTCCGGGTGAACCGCCCGGGCGCCTGTGGCTATTACCGCCTTTATGAAACGCAGCCTCTTCCCCTCCACTTCCACACTGTCCGGTCCATCGAACCTGGCCTCCCCGAAAAAGACATCCACTCCCGCCTCGGTGAAGCGCCGGGCGGAATCGTGGGGGCTGATGCTGGCTCTTATTTTTCTTAGCCGCTCCTGGATTTTGTGAAAATCCTCGGGCCTGGTTTCGGCTCCGGTCAATCCCAGTCTGGCGGCGTGTTTCATCTCGTGGGCCAATCTGGCCGGACGGATCAAGCTCTTGGAGGGGACGCATCCTACGTTCAGGCAGTCCCCCCCCATCATATGGCGCTCCACCAGTGCCACCTTGGCGCCCAGCCCCGCCGCGCCGATGGCGCTCACCAGCCCCGCCGTACCCGCTCCCACCACCACCAGATTATAGACCGGGGCAGGTTCCGGATTTTTCCACTCCCCTGGGCGGACGTTGGAAAGCAGGGACCGGTTGCTTTCATCCATCGGCTCGAGGGGGAAACGCCAGGAATTACCCATCACTGTTTTCCTTTTACTCCATACGATCCGCCAGGGCGCGCCGCGCCATCCTGGTTATGTATACGGTGACGGCGATGGTGGCCACCAGGCCCAGAACATACATGGCCCACTCCGCGTTAGTTCTCTGTCGCTCGGCCGTGTCCTCCCCCAGCATGGCCAGCGATCCGGCCAAAGAGCCGATATAGACGTACATCAGGCAGCCTGGCGCCATGCCCACGAGCGAAGCCCAGAAATAATGCTTCAGCGAAATCCGGGTGAGCCCATATGCGTAGTTGAGCAGGTTGAAGGGAAACACAGGTGAAAGACGGGTGAGCCCCACGATCTTCCATCCATCCTCGGCGATGGCCTGATCCATGGCGCGGAACATCGGCTTTTCCGCAATCCACCTGGCCACCCACTCGCCGGCCAGGTAGCGCCCCACCAAAAACGCCGCCGTGGCGCCCATAGTGGCGGAGATGAGGGCTATAACAGTCCCTTTTGCCACGCCGAATATGATCCCTGCGCCCAACGTGAGAATTGATCCCGGGATGAATAAAACACAAGACAAAGTGTACAAGAGGGCGTACATCAAAATGCCAATCCATCCCAACTGGTCGATCCAGGCCAGGAGGCTTTTCAGGTGTGTCGCAAGGTCCAGGTATATCCATGAGGCTATGGCGCCGGCAATAAGAAGAATAATCCCGGCGGACTTGAGCCAGGCGAAAAGGGGGCGCTCCTGGCTGCTGTTATCAATCTCGTTACTCAATCTTCTTCCTTCCCATCTTGTTCAAAGACCAGTTGTAGAAGGTATACTTTATTCGCCAGTCGCGCTGGTTGTCAAAATCTCCCCTATCCATGTCGGGCCAGAATGGGCGCAAAAACCCGAGCAAGCTCCTCTTCCCTTTTTCAAAGTCGGCACTGTACCACTTGAAGATGGGGGAGAGATGGATCACACCCGCGGCCCGGTCCACTCGGTTCTTTGTAGCGACGGACAAAAAGAGGCGCATCTGGTTGTTGAGTTGTTCCTCCAGCCGTCGGCCCACGAACGCCTCATAGCGCAACTGAGGGCATCCCATGGCGGCGCATACCAGGGCCGCATGGATTCTCGGCTCATCATACCTTTTGCGGAGAATCTGATGCTCGATCATATCCAGGGTCACCGTAATGCCCCAAAGCTGGGCCACCGGCGCCTCCCAGGGGGTCGAGAACCATCCGCCAATATCCTTGATGCTCTCCACAGGGTAGTGATCCAGTATCAGCTTTAACGTGGCGGCGTTGTACAGGTTTATCAGAAAGGCGATCCGGTCCGGCTCGTCCCATGCTGTGAATTGATTTTCTGGCACGGTGGCCAGGATGGCCAGGTATTGATCCAACCGCTTCCGGTTATTAGCCAATCCTGGGTAATCCACACGCCCATCCTCCACGAATTCCCCCAGTAGTTTGTTGAAAATAGCATGATCATGATCGAAGCCCCCCCTGCCATGGGCGGCAGGTATCGGGTACAAGCATAACCACGAGAGCGCAATCATGGCGAACACCAGCGGAATATGTCGGACGCGGGGCGCCTGGCTGATGAAAACCGGGATATGTGGGACGGAGGCGGCGCTCCTGCATGGTGTACTCTGGCTCATCCTCACTCCATTGATAGCCACCATTAACAAATAATCGCCACTGCGAATTGCCGACCGCGGCATCAGTGCCTCGCTCATTCTAACTCATACTTCCGCACAAGGCGATACTGTGGCGTTATTTGCAGTTAAGTCAGAAGATATTCGGCGTTTTCGATGGATGACTTTTATCCCCTATCCGCGCTATTATCTTCGCAGAATATACAAGGAGCCCTCATGGAAAAGCGTAAGTTGTCTTTCGAGTCTTACGGCGAAGTGGTCCAGGAGATTGAGAGCCTGGAGCAATCGGGATACGAGATAAAGGGGAAATGGAGTTTGGGCCAGGCCTGCGCTCACCTTGATTACTATTATAAGGGTTCGTTGGATGGATTCGACCATATGTTCCCATGGGTAGTCCGAGCCCTGTTTGGAAAGCTGGCGCTGTGGTGGTACTTGCGCGTGGGAGACAAGGAAGGAAATCCCACGGTGCCTCAGTCGGTCCCTATGGAAACTATTGACGCTAAGAAATCGATCGCTGACATAAAGAACAGCCTGCGCCGCCTGGCCACCGCCGAGCGGCTTCATCCCTCCGGCTTATTCGGCGCCCTGTCGGTGGAGCAGTGGAAGATTCTGCATTTAAAACATGCTGCCCATCACTTGGGCTTCCTGATTCCAAAATCCTGAAAGAAGATGCTTCGTATAGGGCTGGAGCCCTGCCCGAGACCGAAGGGGGGGGCCAATTGGATCAACTATCTTAGTGTCCCCACTTGGTCTTCTTTTTCCATCTCCGGCGCCGTAATAGTGAACATGCTCCCCGCGCCAGGGGAGGATTCAACACGAATAGAGCCCCCGTGGGCCTCCATGATGTCTCGACAGTAGGGAAGTCCCAGACCACTGCCCCGCTCCCCCGCTGTTCCCAGGCTCGTCGTTTTCATGGTGTTGTCGAAAAGGTGGCCGATGATATTCTCAGGGATTCCGGTTCCCGTGTCCCGGACAGCCAAAGCGCCATTCTCCCCTTCTGGCCGATAAATGGTGACGCTGTCTCCCTGGCGGCAAAACTTCACTGCGTTGGACAGAAGGTTTTGGATCACCTCTCCCAGCAGGTGATAATCGGCGTACAGGACATAATCGGGGGGTATCTGGTTTATGATTTGCACCCCCTTTTCATCCGCCCTGAATCGTTCCACTTGGACGATGGATTCGGTCAGCGACAAGACATTCACCCGTTTTATGGACACAGTCACAGAGCCGGTCTGCAGCCTGCTTATATCCAGCAGGTTGTCGATCATATCCATCAGCCCGTGGGCGGCGCGCGTCGCCATCGATATCAGCCGCCGGTTAGTTTCCGCCCCTTCAGGGTCCTCTCTCTCCGGCTTCACAAGCTCGAGCATATTTATCATGGAGCCTAAGGGCGAGCGAAGGTCGTGGGAAACCAGCGCCACAAATTTATCTTTTAGCAGAGTGGCCTCCTCGGCCCTCTCTTTTTCATGGTAAAGCTGCGAGGTTCGTTGCGCCACTTTCGCCTCCAGCTCCATTTTTGCCGATTCCAGCGCGTCCATGACCATGGTTTCCGCGATTTCCTTCTCACGCCGCAATATGCTGATCCTGTCCGCCAAAGCGAAGGAGAGGAACACTGCGTCCGCCATGAACCCAACCTCCATCATCCGCCGCATAATCTCCGTGGGTGGCGCCAGATTGACCACCGTGCTCATGGAGACAAGTTGTCCCACCAGAGAGGAGATCCAGGCCAGGATAAAAAACCTGGCGGCGGGAATCCTTCTGACATAGGCCAACCCTCCGGCGCCCCCCATTATGAAGGGGAATACCAACGCTACCAAAGAGCATGTAAGGCTGGTGAACAGGTAGTCGTCGGTGAGGAATCCATAAACTGGCAGCAGAACGCATAGGGCCTGAAACGCGGTTATGGCCTTATGGACCATCGGCATGTTTCTGGCCGTACCCAGAAAGCTTTTAGCGATAAATATGGCCATGAACATTGAGAGGTATCCCGTGGGGAACACCATCCAGTTCTGCAGCCGCGGGCTCAGTGGCCACAGGTATTGATAAGCGTATCCCGAATATGTGAATATCATCAGCAAAAGGCTGAAAATATACAGGATGTAATGCAGGTAGGTGATATCCCGCAAGGAGAAGTATAAAAGCATGTTGTAAAAAAACACCACTGTAAGGCACCCGAACACCAGCCCGAAATACATGTGAACCCTGCCGGAATAGGCCTGGAACGCATCCTCCTTCCACAGCGTGAGTGGGAGTTGCAAGGGATCCAGGCTTTCCACCCTCATCAGAATATTGACGGTGTCCCCAGGCCCAAGATCCAACCGGAACAGAAAGCGGTTGTGCTCCACTTCCCTTTGGGCAAAAGGATATTTTTCGCCGGCCTTGCGCAGCTCCGTCCGCCCATCCGGCCAAGTGAGGTACAGGTCCATTGAATCTATCCATGGAGTGAACTGATGCAGGATCAAAGGCTGGGCTTTCCCGGAGTCGTTCCTGATAGAGAATCTGAGCCAGAAAGCAGACCTGGAAAAAGAAAAATTCGGAACGCTCTTCCCCAGCGGGGCAAACAGGACCGAGGCCGGGCCTTCGGTCACTTGATCGAAGGTCAGTTGACCCTCCCGGTCCTCCAGAAAATCAGCATGCAGGCCAATAAGACGGCTATTTTCCGTGTCTGTGATGACTATGGGGGGCGAGGCATGGACAACCTGTGAACCCGAGGACACAAGCAAAGCGATAAAAACTAATAATCTCACAAATTATCTTCCGCCTCGAAATGAACTCGCAAGGACTATACTAGGGCCAGGAGCTGTACGTAGTCAACAAGTTTGCGCCTCACGCGGAGGGAGAAAAAAAGCCCGCCTGGCGGTGTCGCCCCGGCGGGTGATTTTAGCGATTCGAATGGAGCGCTATGGTGCGATATCGGCTTCTGCGAAAAAGTATGATATCTCCCTGGCGGCGGACTCCGCCGAGTCGGAACCGTGAACCGAGTTTTTCTCCAGATCCACGGCCATCTCTTTTCGGATGGTTCCCTCGGCGGCATCGGCCGGGTTTGTGGCGCCCATGATTTCGCGCCATTTCACCTGGGCGTTATCTCCTTCCAGCACGGCGATGTAGCAGGGCCCGGAGCTCATGTACTCCGTCAGGGAGGTGTAGAACGGGCGCGCCTTGTGCTCGATATAGAATCCCTGAGCCTGAGCGGGGGTCATGAGTATCCTGCGCAGGGCGATCACTTTCATGCCGCTGGTCTCTATCCTGCTTATGATCTTGCCACTGAGGCCGCGGGACACGGCGTCCGGCTTTATCATGGCGAATGTGCGAGATGACATTGTGTCTTTTCCTTTTTACAAAATTAAAAAGGCGCCGGAACGATTGTCGATCCGGCGCCATGATTGATGGTTATGGGATGTACTGGTCGATGACCTTGTTCAGATCAAAATTATCGTCTCCCTTGGCTTTCTGGCGAATCTCCGTCAGCCGCTCCACCAGGGTGGGCCGCTCAACCTTGTATAACAGGCCGATGGGGGTTTTGCCCTCCTTTGCCCGCAGAGCGATTTTCAGCGCGGCGTTCAGGTCGGAGGTGTCATGGTCCGCCGGCACCTCTTCCAGCGACTCCTTGTAGGAGTCGAAGGTGTTTATCTTGTTGAAAGTGGGGCAAGGCGAGATGATGTTCACGAAAGCGAAGCCTTTATGCTCCATGGCGCCGGTGACCAACTCTTGCACCTGCTTGCTTTTGGAGCTGTAAGCCTGGGCTACGTAAGTGGCGCCATAGGTCAGACAGAAAGCCAGCGGGTTCACCGGATTGTCCGGGGCGCCATAAGGAGTGGTGGTGGTCACCATCCCCACCTGGGAAGTGGGGGAGACCTGCCCCTTGGTCAATCCATAGATGGAGTTGTCCATCAGGATGTAGGTCAGGTCGGTGTTTTTCCTCACCACATGGGGCACATGCCCCCCGCCGATGGAGAAACCATCTCCATCACCTCCGAAGGCTATGACGTTGAGGTCCGGCCGGGACATTTTCAGACCAGCGGCAACCGGCAGAACGCGGCCATGGGCGGTGTGCATGCCATAAGTCTTGACAAAATAGGGAAAGCGGGAGGAACAGCCGATTCCTGAGACCAGCACCGTATCGTCGATGCTCATCGTTTTGTCGGCGAAAGCCTTTAGCACGGCGTTGAGAACGCCGAAATCTCCGCAGCCTGGGCACCAAGTGGGCGGAACAGTGCTTTTGTAATCTTTGGACTTCATGGGTTCTGTGGCCGTGGTCATTTAGACACCTCCTTTATCTTTTCCAGTATCATCTTCGGGGTGAAAGGCATCCCGGAATAGATGTTATAGCTGATGGGTTTCATGTCGGTCTTCATCCGGAGAAGGCTGGCCAGCTGGCCCTGTTTGTTCACTTCCGGCACCAGAGTTTTCGGATACTTCTTCGCAAAGGCGTTCAGCGCCTTCAGCGGCAGAGGCCATACCAGCTTCGGGTAGATCGCAGCCACCTTCACTCCCTCCGCGCGCGCCAGCTTCACCGCCTCGCGGGCAGTGCCGATGGTGGAACCCCAGGCGATTACTCCCACTTGGGCGCCATCCATGTCGTCCACCTCGGTGGCCTGGACAAAATCCTCCAGGGTGTCTAGTTTGCCGAAGCGCTTGTCTGTCATGGAAACACGGTTCTCCGGGGAGTAGCGCGGCGCCGAGGAGGGCGCATGCTCCAGACCGGTGGAGATATAGTTGCCCCCAGGCTGGCCGGGGTGGCTCATGGCGGAGATTCCGGACTCGGTCAGCTCGTAACGTTCATAGGGTTTATCACCATTGGCGCCAGGCTCGTATTTCAACCGCTCGATCCGTTTGATTTTGGAGGGATCGGGTTTCTTTATGGAACTGGTCCTAAAGCCGAGCGATCCATCGGAGAGAATCAGGACGGGAACCTGGTATTGCTCTGCGATGTTGAAAGCTTCGGTGGTCAGGTATATACAGTCCTCCACTCCTTCCGGGCTGAGAACCACTTTCGACGCGTCCCCGTGGCTGCCCAGCGCCGCCAGGAACAGGTCGCTCTGCTCGTGCTTGGTGGGCAACCCGGTGGATGGCCCGCCGCGCTGCACATCGGCTATCACCACCGGCACTTCCATCATGGAGGACATGCCGATAAGCTCCTGCATCAGGGAAAGCCCAGGGCCGGAAGTGGCGGTCATCGATTTCACCCCGCCATAGCTGGCGCCGATGACGTTGGCCAGCGAGGCGATTTCGTCCTCGGCCTGGACCAGGTTTCCATTCACCTTTGGCAGATGTTTGGAAAGGAATATAGCCACTTCAGTGGCTGGCGTGATGGGGTATGCAGAGAAGTATTTCACTCCCGCAAGCAGGGCGCCCAGGCCGATCGCCTCGTTGCCGGATATGATCATCACATCCTTTTGCGGCTTCCCCTCATCCATCTGAAATGGATCGGTCTTTTTCAGATGTTCGCGAGCGTGCTTGGCTCCGGCGTCCAGAGCCTTGAAGTTGATTTCCACCACTTCCTGCCCCTTCTTGCCGAACTTCTCCTGGATCAGTTCCCGCAAGGGTATGGCCCCTATGGAGAAGAGCTCCGAAATGGCGCCCATGGCCACCATGTTTTTGGAGCGGTAAGTGCTCAGCTCCTCCTTGGCGATCTTGCTCATGGGGACGGGGTAGCAATGCACCCCTTCGATATTCTGCTCCTCGGCGATATCGCCGCCGGGGAAGTCATATATCAACACGCTCCCCTTTTCTATTTGCGAGCGGTTGTTATCCAGCGCCTCCTTGTTAAAGCAGCACAGGACGTTGAATCCGCTTCCTTCGGAGAGAATAACCTCGTGGGAAAAGCGGATCTGATACATGGCGTAGCCGCCCCTGATTTCGGCCGGGAATGTCTTGAAGGTGAGCACCTCCAGGCCGGACCGGGCCGCAGCCTGGGTTATCATGTCGCCCGAAGATATGATACCCTCGCCCCCCTCGCCGCCGATTCGGATTATTAGATCGTTAGCTTTGGTCACTTTAAAATCACCTCACAAAATGTTTTTCACATTACCCACCGCAGTTCTCGCGGCAAATTATATTATCTTCCGCGGCGAGCCGATTTGGCGCGCCCACCCTTTTTCAACGATGAAGGTTTTTTGGCGTTTACTTTGGCCTTTGGCCTTGCTTTGACCTTTATCGTCGGCTTCACCTTGGCTTTCGCCTTGACTCTTGCTTTCGTTTCAGATTTCGTTTTTGTCTTCGATGCTTTTTTTGCGGCCGCGGTTCTTTTTGCCTTCGCTTTGGCGCGGGCAGCCGCCTTTTCCAGGGCTGATTTTATGGTGCTTCCCAGATCCGCCGGGGACTTGCATACGGTGATCCCGCACTCGGACATCACCTTCATCTTCTCGTCCGCCGTCCCCTTGCCACCGGAGATTATGGCCCCGGCATGGCCCATGCGCCTGCCTGGAGGCGCAGTCTGCCCGGCGATGAAACCCACCACCGGTTTTTTCACGTTGGCTTTTATATATTCCGCGGCCTCCTCCTCGGCGCTGCCTCCGATCTCCCCTATCATACATATGGCTTTGGTCTGCTTGTCTTCATTAAACAGCTTCAGCGCGTCTATGAAATTAGTACCGTTCACAGGATCGCCGCCTATGCCGATGCAGGTGGACTGGCCAATGCCTAGCGCCGTGAGCTGCCCCACAACTTCGTAGGTAAGGGTCCCGGAGCGGGAGACCACTCCCACGGGGCCGGGGATGTGGATATGACCCGGCATGATACCGATCTTGGCCGCGCCGGGGGTGATGATACCGGGGCAGTTGGGCCCGATAAGCCTGCCCCTGCCGTGGCCTTTGATATAGCGTTTTATCTTCACCATGTCCAGCACCGGAATCCCCTCGGTGATACAG
This sequence comes from Nitrospinota bacterium, assembly GCA_029881335.1. Classification (GTDB taxonomy): domain Bacteria; phylum Nitrospinota_A; class UBA7883; order UBA7883; family UBA7883; genus JAOUMU01. Next base: position 48,691 of record JAOUMU010000003.1, read on the forward strand.
ACGATAAGCTCGATTCCCGCCTCACTCGCCTCGAATATGGCGTCGGCGGCGAAGGGGGGAGGTACAAAGATCATGGTGGCGTTGGCCCCGGTGGCGTCCACCGCGGCCTGCACCGTGTTGAACACGGGGATTCCCTCCACGTTCTGCCCCTCCTTGCCGGGGGTGACCCCGCCCACCACGTTTGTCCCATAGGCGCGGCATCCCAGGGCGTGGAAGGAGCCCTCCTTGCCGGTGATTCCCTGTACTATCAGCTTCGTGTTTTTGTCGACCAGAACGCTCATTGTATATTCCCGCTGTTAGCCGGCCGCGCCCACGGCGGCCACCGCCTTTTCGGCGCCATCCCGCATGTTGTCGGCCAGTATGAAGTTGAATCCGCTCTCTTTTAGAATCTTCTTTCCCTCTGCGACGTTGGTCCCCTCCATGCGGATGACCACTGGAATTGTCACGTTGATCTTCCTGGCGGCGTTCACCACGCCATTGGCAAGCCTGTCGCATCGCAGAATTCCACCAAATATGTTGATGAAAATCCCTTTGACAGCGCTATCGGCCAGGATGATCTTAAACGCGTTCTCTATCTGCTCCTCAGAAGCGCCACCCCCCACGTCCAGAAAGTTGGCCGGCTCGCCGCCGGAGATTTTTATGATATCCATGGTGGCCATGGCCAGCCCGGCGCCGTTCACCATGCAGCCGATGGAACCATCAAGCTTTATGTAATTGAGGCTGAACTTGCTCGCCTCGATCTCCAGTTCCTCCTCCTCGTTAAGGTCGCGATACTCCACCACTTCCTTCTGGCGGAACAGCGCGTTATCGTCGAAGTTCATCTTGCAGTCTAGAGCCAGGATCTTGTTATCCGCTGTGAGCACCAGGGGGTTTATCTCCGCCAGGGAGCAGTCCCTGGCCACGAAAGCCTTGTACAGGTTCAGCAGGAAACCTACCGCTTCTCGCATCGCTTCCGGGGGAAGGTTCAGAAAGAAAGCCAGCTTTCGAGCCTGGGCAGGCATCAGCCCCAGCACCGGGTCCACCCATTCTTTGGTAATCTTCTCGGGAGATTTTTCGGCGACTACCTCTATCTCCATACCGCCTTCTTCGGAGGCCATGAAGCAAACACGATCCTTTTCCCTGTCCAGGACGATGCCGACATACAATTCCTTGGCGATATTCATCCCCTCCTCCACCAGCACGGTGCCCACCTTCTGCCCCTCTGGGCCGGTCTGGTGGGTGATCAAGGTCATCCCATGGATGCTCTTGAAGGCCTCTTGGGCCTCTTCCAGGGTTTTGGCGACCTTTACGCCTCCACCCTTGCCGCGGCCGCCGGCATGGATTTGGGCTTTCACCACCACCGGCAACCCCAGTTCGTCCACAACGGCTTTTACATCCGCCACGTCCGCCACCACCCTGCCTTTGGGTACGGGAACCTTGTATTTTTCCAATATTTCCTTAGCTTGGTACTCGTGTATCTTCATAATTTCCTGTCAGTGATAAAGAAGAACGGACCTAACCCGAACCCACTATATAACATACAGTTAAGAATAAGGTCAAAGAAAATCGGTTGTATAAAGGCGAAAACAAAAGGAGCGTTTGATTATCAAGCGATTATTCCCTAAGTCTCAACCGCTCAATGAGGGCGGATTATTATAAATGAACAGAGGGTGGCGCTCGCTTATACATGGTGGGCGAGTATGTCGGGATTGGAAGCTAAATGGTCGTGCGAAACCTCTGATAATGGCATAAGGGGCATTACGGCAGAGAGGCGATGTCGTGGGCGGCGCAGGTCAGTTTTCTTTTTTCGGCCTTGGGCCGCTCATGACCGAATGCCTGGCCACAGCCAGCGCCAGAGCCATTCGCGCCTTGGCTTCAGGCAGGGTGAACGCCAGCTTGAATGTCCCCTGGACCCCCACTCTTTCATACAGGGTGTCCATGGATTTCAAAATTTCCTCCACCTCTGCTTTTGGGCAGTCCACCTGATAGCATGAACCCAGGATATCAAGCGTTCTCTTGGGGCCACCGGCCCTTTTTCCACACCCTCGAAAGGGACAATCCCCGGCGATTTCCGGAGGGCAATCCACATTGCCGCCCCTGCCGCCATTCATGTGACTATCCATTGGTTCATCGCTCAAGAGTTTGAACATGAGTATTCGCTGATCGAGTAGTTTGCTATAATTCCACCATAATAACAGAATCAATGACTATCTTATTCGTGCCCGGGAGAATATGATTATGGGGGAACACAATCCTCTCACCGCAAGGACCCCTCGGGCACGAATAAGATAGCCACTTCTAAATCTATGTCGCGTCTAAACATTACGAATGCAGTTAGAGAAAACCAAGGTAGCAAAGAAAAATAACTTCCTGACAGCCATATTGCCCTGCAATACGCATGCCAAGATTATGGCCAGCGAAACTCTCGTTTTATCAACAGCATGCGCCACTAGACAGAATTTAACCAGTGTAAAATGTCCTTCCATTAGGACAGTGGAATTTTGGAGGCTGCTTATGTACTTGAATATGAGCATGTTATGGCTACAGCAGAGGTGTCCAGTATATATTCGCCGGATTTATTTTTGGACGTAAACTTTTCTGTAAACAATACACAATTTGATTAAATTCAAGCACTTTTCACCATATAATGTACAGTAATGATTGATTTGCAATGAAACGTAATAACTGTCTTGTTGTGGGCGCCACCAGCCTGGTTGGCAAGTTCCTTCTGCCTCGCATGGCCGGGGCGGGCTACTCCATCACGGCTGTCTCCAGGGATGTACAACCCCACAGCGGCCTGACCAAGGAGACATCAATCAAGTGGGTCCGGCTGGATCTCTCTTCGGATCCCCTCTCCTCGATGGGAAAGGAGGATATCGAGACGGTTATCAGCCTGGCGCCGATATGGGTCACAGCCACGTTTGCCCAGAGCCTTCCTCCATCGGCGCGGCGGCTGGTGGCTCTAGGCTCCACCAGCGTTCATACAAAGGCCGCCTCCCCCAGCGCAGGGGAAAGGGCCCTGGCCGCCCAGCTGCGAGATGCTGAGAACTCTGTCATGGAATCGTGCGCCCGCCAGGGTATAGAATGGACCATACTTCGCCCGACAATGATCCATGGTCAGGGATTGGACGGAAATGTGGCCGCCATCGCCAGGTTCATCACCAGGTTCCGGTTTTTTCCCCTGGTGGGGCAGGGCCTGGGGTTAAGGGCGCCGGTCCATGCCGGGGAAGTCGCCCATGCGGCGCTGGCCGCCTTGGAGAGCGAAAACGCCGTGGACAAGGCTTATGATATTTCCGGTGGAGAGACTTTGACATACAGGATGATGGTTGAGAGGATTTTCGAAGGGCTCGGCAGGAAGCCAAGGATAGCCCGTGTGCCACTGTGGGTGGCCAGAGGTGGGTTGCGAATCCTCTCCTTTCTCCCTCCATTTGGCCACCTTAATCCGGCGCTGGCGGACAGGATGTCCGTGGATATGGTCTTCGACTTATCGCCCGCCAAAATCGACTTTGAATACAGCCCCGGCCCCTTTCGGCCTGATATGGGCGCCACATCCCAGTGACCACCCCCGCAAACGCCCAGGAGTCTCCCAGCTCTGGCTCGAGTTTGACCAGCGTGGTCATAGTCAACTATAACGCAGGAAAACTTCTGGCGGAGTGCGTCGGCGCTGTTCTCTCCTCCACCGCCAGGGTGGATGTGACTGTGGTGGACAACGCATCCTTGGATGGTAGCGTCGCGGGCCTGCGCTCCCTGCATGGCTCTGACGGGCGGCTGGTCATCGTGGAGAATGAGGAGAACCTGGGATTCGCCGCCGCTAACAATATTGCCCTGGACCGGACCAAAGGGGATTTTATTCTCTTGCTTAATCCGGACTGCATAATCGAGCCCTTCACCATAGAGAAGATGCTCAATGTCCTGTCGGCCCATCCGGAGGCGGGGATGGCTGGCCCTGTAATCAGAAATGAGGATGGGGCCGAGCAAGTGGGATGCCGCAGGGCTATCCCCACTTTAAAGACCGCTTTCTTCAAGGCCTTCGGATTATCTCGGATATTTGGCGTTAAGGATTTCAATCAGGCAGGCACGCCGCTGCCGGAGGGGCCGGCCCCGGTGGAGGCTATATCCGGAGCGTTCATGCTGGTCCGCCGGATCGCGCTGTTAAAGGTGGGTCCTCTGGACAAGGGCTATTTCCTCCACTGTGAGGATCTGGACTGGTGCCTTCGGTTCACCCAGGCAGGCTACACCATACTGTTCGTCCCCTCTGTGGATGTGGTACACCACAAGGGCGCCTGCGGGATTGATATTCCACTTCAGGTGGAACTGTACAAGAGCCAGGGGATGACACGTTTCTACAGAAAATTCCATGGAGGCGGCCCCCTCTACTGGTTGGTGGCGACTGGGGTGTGGATCAGATACGCAGCGATGCTAATGTCACACATCGGCCGAGGAAAACATAGGTGAACCGGACACTCCTGACTTCTGGGCAACGAGCGCAAGCGTGCATGGACAGCGAAAGCGGGCATAAATAATTGTCACCCCCCCCCAGGTGGGTTCAGATGGACACAGATATGGTGCGGGAGGACCCCGGAATGCGGCGGTCCACGAGCCCTTTATAGGAGCATCACCCTTGCACACGACAGGGCGCTGACGGACCAGCCCGTGGCAGGTGTGGAAGACCCGGTTTATTTCCCGACCTTCTTGACGATTTTTTCCGCTGTCTGCCGTGAATAGTAGGCGCAAGCGCCCTTCTTGGCGTCCGGCTGCACACCGGCTTCCTTGATCGCCTTTTTGAATTGAGCTTCCGGAACACCCAGTTCCTTGGCCCATTTGCCCGCGCTTCGCATATCTTCAGCCATCAAAACCTCCATGAATAGTGTTACAATTTCGGAGTTTTCCCCGAATGTTCTTTCTCTTTCAATCGACATTCGATGGGAATATACTATAGCCAAAAGCCAAACTTAAGAAAACATATCCAAACGAGGAGGGGACATGGCGGTAAAAGTCGGCATCAACGGGTTCGGTCGTATAGGACGAAACTTTTTCCGGGCCTGCATGGGCCATGATGATATAGAAATCGTCCTGGCCAACGATATCACCGACGCGGTGACGCTGGCTCACCTTCTGAAGCACGACTCCACCATGGGTGTGCTGCCGGACCAGGTGGAGGCGGGGGAGAACGCCGTGATCGTGAACGGCAAATCGATCCGCATCACCGCAGAGCGCGACCCGGCCAACCTGCCATGGAAGGAGATGGGAGTGGACGTGGTGGTGGAATCCACCGGGCTGTTCACCAAGCGCGCCGACGCGGCAAAGCACCTGGCGGCAGGAGCCAAAAAGGTGATCATATCCGCCCCGGCAAAGGAAGAAGACATTACCATAGTGCTGGGCGTGAACGACGACAAATACGACCCCGCGGCGCACCATGTGATCTCCAACGCATCGTGCACCACCAACTGCCTGGCGCCCCTGGCCAAAGTGATGATGGACAATTTCGGCATTAAAAGCGGGCTGATGACCACCATCCACAGCTACACAAATGACCAGCGAATCCTGGATCTGCCTCACAAGGACCTGCGCCGCTCCAGGGCCGCTGCCCTTTCCATGATCCCCACCACCACCGGCGCTGCAAAGGCCCTGGCCCTGGTGATCCCGGAGCTGAAGGGGAAGCTGGACGGGCTCTCCATACGGGTGCCCACCCCCAACGTCTCCATAGTGGATCTGGTGATCAACACAGATAAATCCACAACCGTGGAGGAAGTGAATGCCGCCGCCAGGGCCGCCAGCGACGGCCCCTTGAAGGGGATATTCGAATACTGCGATAAACCGCTGGTCTCCAGGGACTTCAACGGCAATCCGGCCTCCAGTATCTTCGACGCAGGCACAACTTACGTGGTGGGGGGAACTATGGTGAAGGTCATGAGCTGGTATGACAATGAATGGGGCTACTCCTGCAGGGTGCGCGACCTGATCAAGTTCGTCGCTTCCAAGGGAATCTAACTCAGGTCTTAGGATCGATCCTGGCTCCGGCGCCTGAGGAGCGCGCCGGGGCCGTCGATCAAAGGGGGATCGGCATGAAAAAACTTTCCATTGAAAATGTGGATCTGAAGGGGAAGAAGGTCTTTATCCGGGTGGACTTTAACGTTCCCCTGGAAAGCGGCAAGGTGGCGGACGTCACCAGGATAGAACAGGCACTGCCCACCATCCGTCACGCTATCTATGCGGGGGCAAAGGTAATAGTCGCCTCCCACATGGGCCGACCCAAAGGGGTGGCGGATCCGAAAGCCTCGCTGAGCCAGGTGCTGGATGTATTCAAGTCAATGCTTGGCCGCCCGGTGGCTTTCGCCGAGAACTGTGTGGGGGAAAAAGCCCAAACGGCGGTGGCGGCTTTGCAGGAGGGCCAGGCCTTGCTGCTGGAAAACCTGCGGTTCCACAAGGAAGAAGAAAAGAACGACCCGGAATTCGCAAAAGAACTGGCCTCGCTGGCGGATGTGTATGTGAATGACGCTTTCGGAGCGGCCCACCGGGCCCATGGCTCCACCGTGGGGATAACGAGATTCGTCAAGCCTTGCGCCGCCGGATTCCTGATGCAAAAGGAGATCGAGTATTTCACCCGCGCTCTTACCGAGCCCAAGCGGCCGTTGGCGGCCATACTGGGGGGGGCCAAAGTATCCAGCAAGATATACGCTCTGGAGAACCTGATAGACAAATGCGACATCATGATTATCGGCGGAGGGATGGCCTTCACCTTCCTGAAGGCCAGGGGGCTGGAGATCGGAGACAACATTCTGGAGCCGGACATGGTGGAGGGGGCAAAAAAGGTGCTGGAAAAAGCCAGGGTGAAGGGAGTTAAGTTTTACATGCCGGTGGACTTTGTGGTGGCGGACAAAATCGAGGAGGGCGCCGAGACGGAACTGGTGACCTTCCACGAACTCCCCAAAGGGAAGATCGCTCCGGATATCGGCCCCGCCTCGATATCCTTGTTCGACACTGCGTTGGCCAGGGCGGGCACCATAGTTTGGAACGGGCCGATGGGAGTGTTCGAGATAAAAACATTCTCCGTCGGCACCCGGGGGATGATCAAAACCCTTACAAACAGCGATGCGCTGACCGTGGTGGGTGGCGGAGACAGCGCCCTGGCCGTGAGCATGGCCGGGGCTACGAAGTCCATGGATTTTATCTCCACCGGCGGCGGGGCGTTTTTGGAACTGCTGGAAGGAAAAACTCTGCCAGGCCTGGCGGCGCTGGACGACGCCTGACAAGGCAAACAACATACCTCTGGAGCTGATAGCATAATGCGCAAGATCATAATCGCGGGCAACTGGAAGATGAACAACACCATAAGCCAGGCCCAGGACCTGATGGCCGCCCTGATAAAAAACGGCGGGGACATGCACAAGGTGGAGGTGATCGTGGCGCCTCCCTTCACCGCCCTTCGCAGCGTGTACGACATCCTGGGCCAGTCCAGCGTCCACATTGCCGCCCAGAACCTGTTTTGGGAGGAGTCTGGCGCCTACACTGGCGAGGTTTCCCCCATGATGGTCAAGGAGACTGGATGTAAATGGGTGATCATCGGCCATTCAGAGCGTCGCCAACTCTTCGGCGAAACCAATGACACTGTGAACAAACGTACCACTGCCGCCCTTCGGATTGGGCTCAAACCGATAGTCTGCATCGGCGAGACATTGGAGGAGAGAGACTCCGGGCAGACCTTCGAAGTGCTCAACCGCCAACTGGAGGGAGGGCTGAAAGATCTCACAGGGGAGAATATGGCAAAGGTCTCTATCGCCTATGAGCCGGTGTGGGCCATCGGCACCGGGAAGACCGCCACCTCCGCCCAGGCCCAGGAAGCTCATGAGAAAATCAGGGCGAAGTTGGCATCCATGTTCCCCCAGGGGGTGGCGGACAAGGTCCGCATTCTATACGGCGGGTCCATGAAGCCTTCCAACGCATTGGAGCTTTTGAGCCTGCCCGATGTGGACGGTGGACTGGTGGGCGGCGCCAGCCTGAACGCTCACGATTTTATCGAGATCATAAAAGCGGGCATCAAAGCGGAGCAGTTGTAGGTTTGTGTCGACTTCAATTGTGGATATGATGGTGGAGATTACTCAATGAATCAAGAACCATTTTTACGTCCTCGCCTTATGGGTCCTCGATTTGAAGGGCATGCCATTCCGTTGGAATTCTTAAGAGATTTGGCTGTGCTTGACGAAATGATCGTTGAGGTAGCAAAGTGGAAATATTTACAGCGACACCAGGAACGTAAGCGTATACCTCGAGGTTTCACAAAGGGTATTGAGTTGAAGCTTGAAGGTCTGGAGGATGGTAGCGCTATTGTAGTTATCAGCTTATTTGTTTCTTCAATGACGCTGCTACCTCCTGAAAACAAGCAATACTTTACTGAGGCGAAGGATTCCATAGTCGCCGCTATCGAAGCGGCGGATCAAAACAAACCAATTATTAATGATTTGCCGGAATCCGCCTTGAGTTATTTTGATCGCATAGGTAGGAGCCTTCGAGATGGTGAGTCGATTGAGTTTGACACTAACGTACCTTCAAAACCGGCAAGACTTACTAAAGAAAGTCGACATGCGCTACTTTCTGCTACAAAGTTAAAAGAATTCACGGATGAAACGACTATCATTGGAACTATACCAGAGGCTGATCAGGATAATCTGACTTTTGAAATTCAGATGAATGACAAACGAAAAGTAAAGGCGCCTTTGGCCACACAACACCAGGATGTTATCCTTGAAGCCTTTAATGGATACAAAACCGGTGCTAGAGTGCAACTACAGGGGATAGGTAAATATTCCAGAGAAGGTAGACTCAAGGGTTTTGAATCTATTGAACATGTTAGCGCTCTTGATCCCTTGGATATTTCTGCTCGTCTAGATGAACTGCGCACCTTGAAAGCTGGATGGCTTGATGGCAAAGGACTAGCTCCTAGACATGATGAACTAGATTGGCTGGCTAGAGAGTTCGAAAATAAATACCCAGATGGTCTGCCTTTGCCATATATTTATCCTACAGCAGAGGGCGGGATACAAGCGGAATGGTCCTTGGAGTCGACTGAAATCACATTGGAAATTGATCTTGAAGAGCGCAGAGGTTCGTGGCATGCCATGGATTTGAACTCGGATTATGAAGAGATAAAAGACCTAAGCATGGATATTGATGATGATTGGAAGTGGATTGTTGAGCGAATCAAACAATTGAACCCGAAAACATAAGATGACAAACGACACACTGCTTCTAAGACAAGTAAATCCAACTTGGGTGCAAGAAGGCCGTGTGACTTCACAGGTATTTCGCCCCACACCTAAAGATGAAAAACTTCTTTCTGTTTATGACGGAGATAAAATCTCTGCGGAAGATGCATGGAAACATCACGTAGAAAATTACCCCTCGGTCGGCGTTATGGGTGTAACTGTGGGAGAATGTAAAACAAATAGAGTAACCGCAAAATCTGATCCAGCGCCATTTCCTGAACATGCAGTGATTGATTATACAGGGCATGCAGAAAATCAAATTAGAAGAATATCTAAAGAGCTTAAAGCGACCGCTGAACAACGAAACTGGTTGTATCAAGCTAATGATAACTGATTTTGACAATTACTTTTATAGATAGTTGATTTTAGAATTGCCCCCCTTCAATCCAGCTTTATCACGCCGATCTTTATGGCGTATTTCACCAGGTCGGCGCGGGTGTGGATAGCCAGCTTTTCGTGGAGGCTGGTCTGGTGGGCGCCCACTGTCTTCACGCTTATCCCCAGATGTACGGCGATCTCCTTGGCGCTGGCCCCCTCCGCCAATAGTTTCAGCACTTCCTTCTCCCGGTCGGTAAGCCGATCATAGCCGTCCGTGGCCGGGCTCAAACCTCTGTATTCCTCGATAACGGTGGACGCAATGGCCGAGCTCAGGTACGAGCCCCCCGCCGCCACTGCGCGGATGGCGGATATTAACTCATCGCTTCCAGCTGTCTTTAGAATATATCCGGAGACTCCCGCCTTTAAAAACCGCTCCACATATTCCCTGTCGCCATACTGACTTATCACGATGATTCTGGTCCGGGGGCATTGGCGGCGAATTCGCAAGGTCGCCTCCATCCCTCCCAGCCCCGGCATGGCGATATCCATCAGCGCCACATCCGGCCCCAGGGTTACTGTCTTCTCCACCGCCTCGGCGCCATCGCCCGCCTCTCCCACCACCTCCACATCATCGTGGAAAGCCAGCATGGCCGCCACTCCTTGACGTACCAAGGCGTGGTCGTCAGCTATCAAAACGCGAATCCGGCTCATCGCAGCCACCCTCCTTTCTTATCGGAATGGTCACCGTTATCCGGGTTCCCCGGCCGGGGGATGTGTCTATTTCCAGCGTCCCGCAAATCTGGGCCACCCGCTCCTTCATTCCCACAAGGCCGAAGCCAGCCTCCCAACCGGTGTCGATGGTCTTGAACACCTCTTCCTTGTCGAACCCCTTCCCATCGTCGTTAACCTGGATCACCAGGGTATCCTCCTCCGCGCGTAAACTCACGGTAACAGCTTTTGCATTTGAGTGCCTCGCAATGTTTATCACCGCTTCCTGAACCACTCTAAACAGCCGCAGCTCCGCAGCCTTGTCCAGCCTGGGGATCGAGGGCAGGGCCTGAAGAGAATATGTTATCCCCTTTTCCTCCAGGTGACTGTCCAGAAGCCAGCGGATGGAGGACTCCAGCCCCAGGTCATCCAGGGCTGGTGGCCTCAGGTCGCGGATGATTCTTTTTATCCCCCCCAGCAACTGGTTGGCCTTCGATCTGTTTTCCATCAATGCGCTCTCGGTCAGCTTATTTTCCCGAAGTTCCATGGCCGCCACTTCCAGGCTCATCCCCAATGCCGTGATGGCCTGGCTGGTCTCGTCGTGCAGTTCCCTGGCGATGCGCATCCTCTCCTCCTCCTGAGCGCGGATAACCTGGTCCAGGGTCTTGGCCAGCCTTCGTCGTTGAGCGTCCAGCTCGATGGTGCGGTCCATCACTCTCATCTCCAGGTCCACCCCGTATCGGCGGACGTTTTCCATCGCCCCGGCCAGCTTGCCGCGCATGGACTCAAAGCTTTGCGCCAGGGTGCCGATCTCGTCGTCACGGGTGAAGCTGATCGGCTCGGAGAGCTTTTCCCGAGCCAGTAACCGGGTGGCTTCTATGAGGGCATGGATCGGCTTCACAATGCTCGCCGAAAGTCCCATCGCCAGCAACGCGGAGGTGAACGCGATTATCAGCCCCATGGCGGCGAAGGAGCCGCGCATTCCGGTGGAGGGGGCATACACCGCATCTTTAGCTTCTATCACCGCCACTCCCCACGGCGCCGCGGACAAGGGAGTGAATACCAGTATCTCGTCGCTCCGGTCCCCGGCCACTCCTTTTTTCGCGTGGCAATTGTGGCACTGCTCCACCGCAGGCTTCCCGGTGGAGATGAGCGTCGCTATATAGCGGTTATGGTCACCATGGGCCAGCACCCTCTCCGACTGGCTGGAATATATGATCACCCCGGATTGCTCAATGATCTCTATTCTTGTTCCCGCCGGGCTCTGCGCAGGCTCCAGCGCTCCGGCGAAAAGACCCAGGGCTGGATCCATTCTGCCAGCGGCCACTCCCACCGGGGCGCCACCTTTGTCCAGCAAGGGGACCATGGCGAAGACGCTTTTATCTCCTGAGCCCACTATGGAATAAAGGTTCGATATGAACGGGCCTCTCCCCCGGAAAGCGAAATCGGCGCCGGGAATGGCGGCCAGATCGACTCCACCGGAGGCGCCGGGTGGGTATTCGGCCACCATGCGCCCATCCAGACCGACCACGAAAACACCGCCGGAGAAAATGGAGAGCCGGTGAATCCCCTCCAGCATAACCAGCCCTCCACGGTTTTCAGGTTCGGAGCCGATGAAGTCGCCGAATGGCATCCCCTCCAGCATGGCGAGGTCTTTTCGCAGCGCGTAATCGATGCTACCGGCGATCACCTGGGCCAGGGCGAGCCTTCCCTGCAACGACGACTCTATGCTTTGCCTTATCGCGAAGTGACTTACCAGCCCCATTCCGGCCAGGGTCACCAGCACAC
>JAOUMU010000059.1 GCA_029881335.1 Nitrospinota bacterium
CGGCATCCTGATGTCTATGACTCCAACATCGAACATGTTGGCCTTCATAACTTCCAGGGCTTCTTCTCCCGATCGGGCGCCCATTGCCAGAAACTCTGACCGGTCAAACCGGCGCAATAAAAGTTCTCTAAAAGCGTCTTCGTCGTCGACGATCAACAGTCTTATCTTCCGGTTATGCATACCCGCCCCATTTTCATAAAAACTTCGGATTGTTTTACCCTCAAATGCCTGGCCAACTCGTTTGCATTATCAAAAAGCAATGATGTAATATGCAAAGGCATCCCAAACAATAATTATATATACACTGCAAATCAGGAACTCCACCAATCCCTTCTCCAGGAAACCGATGTGACGTATTATCTCAAAACGCTACACCCTAGGGCCAAGAATTGGGGCAGGTTTGGATCGCATACCTGAAAAAACGCCACCATTCCTGGCGAAGGTTATGTAAAAACCTGATTCAGCCTGTCACATATCATATAACAATGCCGACGGTTGTCCAAGGAAATATTAAATACTCACCTTGTACAATAACCTTGTCGATCTTCATGCATCGTGAAATTCGTTACATTGAATAATCGGCAAAGATCGGCCAGGAACGAATGTAATTATGCATGGTTGCATTACGCTCTGGCGCGCATAACCAGGTCCAATACCTCCCGCACCGCGCCATGGCCTCCATTGCGGCGGGTGACCCAGTGCGCCACTTTTATCACTGAGCCGCATGCGTCCGCCACGGCCACCGCCAGCCCCACCGCCTCCATCGCAGCGGTGTCCACAATGTCGTCGCCTATATACATAACCTTTTCCAGGCTGGCCCCATGGGAGGCGGCCAACTTTTTCAGCACCGGCAGCTTGTCCCGCTCCCCCTGGGAAACATCGGTTATTCCCAGTTCTTCGGCACGGATGCGGGTCACCTCTGAAAACCTGCCGGAGATCCACGCTATTTTCAATCCCGCCAACATGGCCAGAACGATTCCGTGGCCATCTTTTACATTGAAGCACTTGGCCTCCTCTCCGCCGGAGGTGAGTACAATCCTCCCGTCGGTCAGCACTCCGTCCACATCCATGACCACCAGCTCCACCCTGGCCGCCCGCGCCAGGAACCCGGCTTCATCCAATTTATCCATCATAATTTCCTATAAAATCCCAAACATGCTGCCTGACCGGTGACTTTTGTCATCGGCATTCCGGCCAAGGCAGTATAGCCTGTTTTCTCATCTACGAAAATTAGCCGAGATAATGTATTTATATTTGAACAAGCCCGTTATTCCAAAGGAACATGGCGCATGGCCGGTGCTGATCGTCCCCATGATCGCAGGATCCCTGGCGGTGGCCCCCGATCCATCCTTTAGCCCCGGCGCGATGGCGGCTCTGATAATTAGCGCCGTCTCCGGTTTTCTGACAGTCTCCGCCTTACGCATGGCCTTAAACCCTCCCCCCAAGGCGAACATGCGCCGACTTGTAACATGGACCTGTCTATACTCCGCCCTCTCCATGGGGCCGTTTGCCTGGCTGGTCCTGGGCGCAGGGAAGGGGGGCCTTCTATGGTTCATCATCCCCGCCGCGCTCCTTACCTCGGCCTATTTCTGGTCCACCTCCGCCGGAATCAAGCGATCGCTCCCTTTCGAGCTGGCAGGGCTGGCGGGATTGACCCTCTCCGGCCCTGCGGCGGCATACCTGCAGCAGGGTTATGTCCCGGCCGACGGAGCGTTGATCTATATCTTTTGCCTTGTCTGGTTCACAGACCGGACCCTTACCGCCCGCAAGACTCTGGAGTTGATGCGCAAGCAGGGGTGGCCTTCCGGCGCCCGGGATAGGCTTCGGCTTTTTTCATTCGAGTATGGCGCCCATGCTATCGGCATTGCGATTGCCGCCCTGGTCATCGTCTTTTCCGGCAGGGAGGGGGGATGGACGATGATTATCCCCCTGCTGGCGGCTACGGCGAAAAACGCCTGGGATACTCTTGTCTTGGCCGCCCCCACAGACCCGATGAAGGTAGGATTTTCCGAGATGCGCCTGGGAATCGGCTTCTGCGCGTTATTTGTCCTGGTGTGGAAACTCTGACCCGTTGCGTCATTCTCCCTTCAACGCTTCAGCCACCTCCTTGCCGTTGTCATCGATCATTTTCTGCACCACCTCGCGCAGAATCTCCGCCGGATCCTTGGCCCTCATGACAGCGTGATGCTCAATTATCGCGGCGATATCTTCCGGCAGGTCGATAGACAGATTGACACTTTTTTTAGGTTTCTTCTGGTCGGTCACTTCCTCTTCCCCCATCACATATGTTTTCCTTGATTGTATCCCCTGCAGTAGCTGATCTTCAACCTTATTGGAGGTGGAGTCGAGGCCCCGTGGCGCCAGACGGCCATGGGGGGGGGATGCTTTGCGCTTGTTTTAAAAAAAGAAACGCAATACAATTCATTAGCTTATGGCGCGGGTATCAAGCGGTATTATCTAACGACCAGACATGGATATCGAGAAGATAGAGTACTTGACCGAACGGGAAAAGAAAATCGCCAGACGACTTCTGGACGATGGCTCGATCACAACGGCCGAGTTTCGTGATTTCCTTGCAAAAAGGGAGAAGATGGACACAGTGGGCAAGATGCACCTAGGCGATATCCTGATAAAGGCGGGGCATATCACCCGGGAAACCCTGGATGATTTTTTCACAGAAAATAACAGGCTGTATCTTGATCTTTTAGGCCAGATGGTGGATGGTGGATACCTTTCCAAAGAGCAGTACGCCACGGTTATAAAGGATGAAGCCTCTAAAGTCAACGTGGTGGCCGCGCTGGAAAACTGTAAAATAATGACCAGGGAGAACTTCATCAGGCTATGCGCCAACAGGATGGACCTGTTCAAGCTGGGCGAATGGCTTGTCCTCCGAAAGAAAATCGAGCCTGAAGTCCTGAGTCGGGCGCTGGCGGAGCAACACGTAAACAACCTGGAGGATTACCTTCTCCACCACGAAATGGTGGCCAAGGAGAGAATCGCCGAGCTTGTGGACGTTATGGGATTACATTAAATAAGAACGGGGTGTGGATTTGAAAGGATTGATGGAAGGCAAAAAGGGACTGATAGTGGGGGTGGCTAATGAAAAAAGCCTTTGCTGGGGAATCGCCCAGGTGTTGGCCCGGCATGGCGCCAAGATCGCCTTCACCTACGCCGGTGAGATATTGGAAAAAAGGGTAAAGCCTCTTGCGGAATCGATCGGCTCTGACTTTGTCATGGAAATGGATGTGACCGACGACGCAGGGATGGACAGGGCCTTCGAGGAATATAAAGCCAGGTATGGTCAAATGGATTTTCTGGTCCATGGCGCCGCTTTTTCCGACAAAACCGAGCTGAAGGGATTTTATTACAATACCAGCCGGGCCAATTTCAAAATGTCTTTGGACATATCGGCCTACTCCTTCACCGCGCTGGCCAGCCGGGCCCAGGCCATCATGCCCTCGGGGGGCGCCATGCTCACACTCTCGTTCTATGGCGCCCAGAGGGCTGTGCCAAACTATAACGTCATGGGAGTGGCCAAGGCCGCGCTGGAGGCTTCAGTGCGATATCTGGCGGCGGATCTGGGGCCCAGGAATATCCGCGTGAACGCCATCTCCGCCGGACCGATAAAGACTCTGGCTTCCTCGGGGATCTCCAACTTCAAGGAACTGCACAAGATGGGCGCCGCCGGCTCCCCCATGGGCCGAAACGTCACCCAGGAAGAAGTGGGAGGCGCTGGCCTGTTCCTGCTGTCAGATATTTCATCCGCTGTCACCGGCGAGGTGATTTTTGTGGATGGCGGATTCCATGCGGCCATCATGAAGCCCGAAGGGGAGTAATGGCCCCATGAAGATACTCGCCACAGTGGTCTCCGGCGCCGAAGCGAAACTGGTCGCCGACATGGTGGATCTGATTGATGTCAAGGATCCCTCCAAGGGCTCCCTGGGCGCGCCGGACCAGGTTACCGTGCATAACATAAGGATGGCGATAGGCTCCCAGGGCCCTCTCTCTGTGGCTATGGGGGATATCGACCAGGAAAACCCACATGCTGTCGTGGAGCTTGGTCGGCTGATGGCCGGCGCCGGCGCCACCATGCTCAAGGTTGGCCTGACCACCATCCCGGAGGATGTGGCGGCCAAGACTCTCGGGGAATTAAAAAAGGCGGTTTCCGCGAATGTCCAGGTGGCGGCGGTGGCCTATGCCGATGCGGAAGATAACGGATTCTTTGCCCCGGTCAACCTGCCAGCTATCGCAAAGGAAGCGGGGCTGGATGGAATCATGATAGACACTTTCATCAAGGCCCCGGATCAAAGCTCCCTCGACTGCCTCTCGGAGGAGATCATCAAGTCCATTTTTGATGAAGCCAGGAAGCTGGGGCTGCGAACCGCCCTAGCCGGAGGTCTTGATATGGAGCATATTGATGAAGTTGTCCGCGCAGGACCTGATATAGTCGGTTTTCGCACAGCTATCACCTCAGAGGGGGAGCGGGAAAAATCCGGGATAGACCGCGGCAAGATCAACAAGCTGAAGATGCGCATCCGGATCGCCGTCAAGAAATGGAGCAAACCAACCGGCGCCTAAGCCCCCGGGCCGCCCCCTGGCTTAAATCTCTACTTCCGTGCCTATCTATTTGATACAATCCAGCACTACGTTATATTCGCAATAAATACGACCTTGTTTTGGATATCGTGGGAACGCCAACCCGTTTCAGGCGCAGGATGGATAAATGTGTTTCTCCGAAAAGGCTGTAATAAGCGTCCTGCCGTCGCAGTGGTCCGCGCGCGCCTGCCCCGCGCCATCGCGCCCATTGCGTCTGGCTGTGTTGACAATAGCCTTGGCAGTGGCGTTGACCGGATGCGAGAGAAAGCCTGAGCCTCCGCTACGAGTGGGAACCAATACGTGGCCCGGTTATGAACTGCTGTATCTTGCCAAACATCTGGGGCTATACAAGGGGAAAAGCCTGGATGTCATCCGCTACCCCTCGTCGTCCGACTCCATGACCGCTTTTCGTAACGGATTGATAGAAGCAGTGGCGGTGACCCTTGATGAGGCTTTGTTGCTGCAAAGTGAGGGGCAACGAATACGATTGGTGCTATTATTCGACTTTTCAAACGGTGGCGACGTTATTATCGGCCGCCCTGGTCTCGAATCGATAAGGGACCTGGAAATGAAAAAAGTGGGCGTGGAGAACACCGCATTGGGCGCTTATATGCTCACCCGGGCGCTGGAGGAGAGCGGCATGAGCCTGGACCGGATCACCATTGTTCCCCTGAAGTTAAACCAGCATGAGAAAGCGTATACCGAAAAAACTGTGGATGCGGTGGTGACCTTCGAGCCTGTGCGCTCGCGCCTGCTGGAGGCGGGTGGCCGGATACTGTTTCACAGTGGCCAGATCCCCGGCGAAATAATCGACGTTCTGGCAGTCCGGGAGGATGTGGCGACCAAACGGCCTACCTTGGTGAGGCGGATGGTCAGGGCGTATTTCCAGGCTTTTGATTACATGGAAAACAACCGGAGAGAGTCTATTGGCTATATGGCTCGGATGGAAAATATCCCAAAGGATGCTTACACCAAATCCCTGGAGGGGATTCGCCTGATTGGCAAGGATGAAAACAGCAGGCTGCTTGATCCTGCCAACGAAGAGCTGGTGTCCCGCTTGAAGGTTCTGGAGCGGATCATGCGCGAAAAACAGCTCCTACTATCAGACACGAATCCGGCAAGCCTGCCTGATGGGAGTTTTGTGAATTAACACCATGAAAAGATTTTCCGTCTCCATCAGGCTGGCGCTTCTGATGATCCTGGCGCTTATCCTGTTTTTGCAGGGGGGGCTTTTTTATATACGGCAGAACCAGCTTTCCCAAGTTCAGGTGGAGCGGATGGAGAGGGAAAAAACGTTGCACGAAGGGACCCGGCTGGCGTTTGATATAGAGCAATTCCTGCAATCGGGCCAGGAGAACATTATCTCAAGCCTGCTTAGTTTCGAGATGTCTGACGAATCGATGACGGGAGCGGTATTGTACGATGACCGGGGCGCCAAAATGATGTCCGTGGGGCAGCTACCCGACATGGAAGCGGAAGGTGGGAGCCTGCAGAGAATGCTGAGGTCTGTGCGGACTCACCGCGCCGCGAAGAGCGAGCTGTCGGCCGATGGATATGCGTTGCGCGCCGTATTCCCCGTACAGCTCAACCGTGCGCCAGGGCAGCTTCGCCCCAATATGTTCGGCGCCCTCTTGCTGGAGAAGAATCTATCGCCCAGAAAGAATTTGGCCAAGGCGGAAGCGTTTGGTGAATTCATTCTCGTCACCGGGCTCACCAGCGTGGTGATCGTGGCGTTGTGGGGCGCCTTCGCCCTGTTTCTATCCTCCCGGATCAGGCGCTTGCGTAAAGCCAGCGAAGGATTGGCCATCGGGGATTATTCAGTGCGGGTGGCGATGGAAGGCCACGGTGAGCTGTACGAGGTGGGGAAGGCTTTCGATACCATGGCGGGGATGATACAGAAGCGCGATGGGGACTTGAAGCAGAGCCAGGAACGATACGAATTCCTCTCCAACGCCAGCCAGGAGGGGATCATCGTCCATATAGATGGAGTGGTGCAGGACGCCAACCGGCGCGCAGCGGAGATTTTCGGTTATGACTTCGCCGAATTTATTGGCCGCAACATCCTGGATTTAGCCACGCCGGAAGCCCGAACTGTAATCGAGGAGCATTGTAAAAGTGAATCCCGACAAACTTACGAGGTTGAGTTTCTGAAAGCAAATGGCCAGCGGTTTGTAGGGGAGAAAACCGGCGCCCCCATTGAATATATGGGTAAGGCTGCTCGCCTGGTGATCATCCAGGACACAACCGAGAAGAAAAAAATCCGGGAGGATCTGGAGCTTTACCGCCTGATGATTGAGAAGACCTCAGACCCGGTTTTCCTGATAGACAGCCTGACCGGCAGGATGGTGTATGTCAACGAGGCGGCGGTGCGGCACTTCGGCGCCCCCAGGGAGGAGATATTAAAATGGAGCATCCCGGACTGGGATCCCAATTTCCGGAAAGAGGATCTGGAAACCCACGTGGAAAAGATCAGGAAAAATCCGGGTATGGTGCTGCAGACCACCCACCGTGTGAAAAGCGGTGAAATAGTTCCGGTGGAGATATCCTTGAATCTGACCGAGTATAAAGGGCGGCCCTGCCATTTTGGGTACTTTAAGAATGTCAAGGAAAAGCGCCTGCAGGAGGAATCCCTGAAAAACAGCGAGGCTCTTCTGACCACCGCCCAGCGTATCGCTAATGTGGGCAGCTGGGAGTGGGACATTCCCAGCGGCCAGCTGATGTGGAGCGAGGAGATGTATCATATACTGGGACTCACCCCGGATGGCGCTACCGCCAGTTTCGAGCTACTGCTAAGGCATGTCCACCAGGAGGATAAGGAATCGGTGCGGGTGGCGATGGAGGGGGCTTTTACCTCTGGGGCGCCCTTCCAGGTGGACCACCGGATCGTGTTGGCCTCAGGCCAGGTGCGCAACGTGGAGGACCAGGGGGAGGTTTTCAGGGGGATGGATGGCGCGCCGGTCCGCGTTGTGGGTACGCTGCACGATATCACGGAGAGAATCCAGGTGGAGGAGATGCTCAACCAGACGCTGGTGGTCTCCGAGCAGCTGCGCCAGGAAGCGGAGATGGCCAGCCGCGCCAAAAGCGACTTTTTGGCGAACATGAGCCATGAACTGCGAACTCCCTTGAATGGCATCATAGGAATCTCCGATATCCTCGCCGATTCCAACCTTGCCCATGTCCAGCGAAAGCAGGTGGAGCTGATAAGGTCTTCCGGTGACGCCTTGCTGACCCTTGTTAACGACATCCTGGACTTGGCGAGAATTGAGTCTGGCCATTTCGAGCTGGAACAGGTTCCCTTCGACCTGGTGGACCTGGTGGAGAGCACCTCGGAGCTTTACGCCGTCCAGGCCCAGGGCAAGGGCCTGGAGCTGGTGGCCTCCCTGGATGAAAAGACGCCCGCCAGACTTATCGGAGACCCGGACCGGCTCCGCCAGGTGCTGGTGAACCTTATCGGTAACGCCATCAAGTTCACCAATAAAGGGGAGATACAGGTGGGAGTGTTTTGCGAATCGGTGACGAAGGATAAAGCGATGTTGCGTTTTTTCGTCCGGGACACTGGCATCGGTATCCCCGAAGAAAAGTTGGAGGCGATATTCCAGCGTTTCACTCAGGTGGATGAAAGCTCCACCCGCCAGTATGGTGGTGTGGGCTTGGGGGCCGCCATATCCCGGGAATTTGTAACCATGATGGGAGGGAAGATATGGGCGGAATCGGAACTTGGAAAGGGGAGCCGGCTCAATTTTACGGCGGAGTTCGACCTGGACAAATCCGGGATGAGAACCATCCCCGCCTCGTTGGATACCCTCAAAGGGGCGCTTGCGTTGATAGTGGACGACAACGAGACGAACAGAATAGCGCTTACGAAGACATTGGAATCTTGGGGGATGAAACCTGAAACTGCCCAGAGCGGCCCCGAGATGCTGGCGTATATCAAGGCCCTGCCGGAAGAGGCGCCTCTGCCGCAGCTCATATTGATTGATTTCAAGATGCCGGACATGGATGGGATAGAGGCCTTCCGACGGATGCGGGAGGAATGTCCACGCGCGGTGGATGTGAAGGCCATACTGTTATCCTCCATCACCGCCGATTTGGGCGGGCGAGTGTCCGGGACAGGCATCAGCGCGACTATCACCAAGCCCGTCCGGCGCGCTGATTTATTGGAGCACGTTCTGAACATATTCGGCGGCCACGGGCCCCTGTGGGGGTCGCAAAGAGCCAATATGGGCGCCCGCCAGGATAGAAGCGATTTGACGGTTTTACTGGCAGAAGATAATGAGGTGAACAGGGAAGTGGCCAGGTATGCGCTAAGCCGGGAAGGCTATTCCATAGTGTATGCCAGCAATGGCCAGGAAGCTGTGGAGAGGTATACCGAAGGAGGGATAGACCTGATACTGATGGATGTGCAGATGCCGATGATGGATGGCCTGCGGGCCACGGTGGAAATCCGTCGACTGGAAAGGGAGCGGGGAATCGCACGCGTGCCGATAATCGCCATGACAGCCCGCGCTATGGAGCAGGACCGGGTGGATTGCCTTGCGGTGGGAATGGATGACTATGCGGGCAAGCCCCTGAAGCTCGATATTCTCCACGACAAGATCGCCAAGGCGCTGGGACTTCAGAGCCCGATAACGCCTCTGGCGCCGGATGATGTGAGTGACGCCGAAAGTGGCGTGGCTTTATACAACATCTCAGAGGTCAATCGCATGGTTAGCGGTGATAAAGCAAATCTGGCCACTTTCTTGCGCCTGATGATAAAGTCATCCCGCATCTCCCTGGATGGGCTGGAGATGGCGGCTGGGAAAGGCGCGCAGGAGGAGGTTCGACGTTTGGCGCACAACATAAAGGGAAGCGCATCCCAGATAGGCGCCTGGAAGTTGACAAAACTGGCTGGCGAACTGGAGGATTCCGCCGGGTTTGGCGGCTTCTCCAGCGATGCGGAGAAAGTGACCCTGTTGCGGGCCGCTTTCGATGAGTTGCAAGGCGAACTGGAGGAGGAAATCAAGCGTCTTGGTTTATGAGAGGGGGACAGAGCTTCACTAAAAATTGTCATGCCCACCAACAATGTCAAGGGAGAGAGTGGCAGCTGAGTAGTATTGCACTACGGTTAAAAGTTGCCCTAGTCACTAAAAGCGTTTACAGGAAGTGACTCGTCTTTGGGTAAGATGAGTCATGGCCTTCCGGTTAAAATGATTTTGCATAATTGTTTTAACCAAAGGAGAGAGACCATGACTCGACAGCAGCATATCATCAACCGCAAGCTGAACATCGTGCAGCTCGCCGAACAGCTTGGCAACATCAGCTCAGCCTGCCGTAAGCTCGGTATTAGCCGTCAGCATTATTACGACATCAAGTCCGCCTTGGAAGAAGAAGGAATCGAAGACCTTCTGGAAAAAGCCAGGACCAATCCACGTGTCCGGAACCGTGTAGCTTTACAGATCGAAAAGCGCATGCTCGATTATTCTCCGGAATATCCGGCCCACGGCCAGCAACGGGTGTCCAACGAACTCAAGAAGGAAGGTATCATTTTAAGCCCGGTGGAGTCCGCAGCATCTGGATGAGGCATGGTCTTGAGATACGACCGCTTCGTCTCAAACGGCTGGAGAAGTGGTCTGCCGAGCAGGCCAATATCCTTACGGAGAATCAAGTCCAGGCTCTGGAGCAAGCCCGCGAAGAGAAGGAGACTCATGGCCAGATCGAATCGTTCCATCCCGGCTTCCTGCTTGGCCAGGACACGTTTTACGTCGGCTGGATCAAGGGGATCGGCAAGATCTATCAGCAGACCGGCATCGACACTTATTCCAACACCGGGTTCGCCAAGCTGTACCTGGATAAGACCGCCGTCACCGCCGCCGACTTTTTGAACGACAAGGTTCTGCCCTTCTTCGATTCTCAAGGCGTACGGTTGCTGAGGATCCTCACCGATCGCGGGACCGAGTATTGCGGTTTGCGCGAGAACCATGCCTTCCAGCTCTTCTTGTACCTCAACGACATCGAACAGAGCCGGACCAAGGCCCGGAGTCCGGAGACCAACGGATGCGCAGAGCGGCTGAATCAGACCATCAAAGATGAGTTTTACGCAGTGGCGTTCAGGAAGAGGGTCTATAGTTCGTTAGAGGAAATCCAGGCTGACCTAGACTCCTTCATAGAGGAATACAACACGGAGCGGACCAACCAGGGCCGATATTGCCAGGGCCGGACTCCGATGAGGACCTTTAAAGATGGTCTGGAGCTTTATGAAAAATACGTCAACGAAAACGAAGAGGAGGGTAATATGGAAGCGGCGTAAACGGACCAACCGGGAGGCCCTTTGTAAACGCAACTAGTGACTATCGCACCCGCATAATTCCTAGCCCATCTATACCTCCATCACTTGTTTTGCCTGTAACTTCCACGTTATGAAAACCTGATTCACGCTTCAACCTTTGACTTAACCTTCCAAACCATCAGGAAATATTCCATGTAAAGTATGAAGCAACGCGGCTTTATATTGTTCATCTGGATCTACTGGTTGATCTTCGTCAATAGAGCCGCTGGCGTCTTCACACCAATCGGTGAGGTATCCAAATAACCAGCGCCAAGAAGATACAGTCTGCCCAATATAATTTGATTGGCAACTCTTGAGCCACCATTATTATTTGTAAGGCCAAGCTCTTTTACAGGGATTTCACCTTTCCTGCGGATCAGAAAATATACTTTCCCTGTTCCAGCGTTGCATCAGCCAGAGTCCGCTTGGCCTCCAACAGCCCGGTGGCGTCGTAGCGAGTGTTTCTCCGGATACCAGAGAGCATCATCGTCTGCACATCGCCTTCCTCCGAGAAGAATGCGGCCTTGCGCGCGGCGGAGCCATGCTTCTCTGATGCGGAGAATGCGGCCGCCTTCACCACAGCGTCCAGCAGTTTCTTTTTATTATCGGAGGACTTGGCGTAAATTTTCTCCGCCCGCAGCACAGCAGATTCCAGCGCGAAGGTTTGTATCGCCATATCCGCCGCCGCAAGTAGTATCTCCTGCTCGTCCGCCAGCTTTTCCATATACTTCTGGGCGGCGGCGCCCGCCACGATTAAAAAGGCCCTCTTCAGGTTGGCGATCAGCGATTTCTCCCTTGCGTAAAGCTGGGTCTCGTCGATCTCCTCCATGCTGGGACTCATGAGTCCTTCAAAAGCCTTCATCGCCTCCGACTGCAGCGGCAACTCGCCTTTGAGCGATCGGCGAAGGATCAGCCCCGGAATCAGCAGCCGGTTGATCTCGTTGGTCCCTTCCCACAGGCGGTTGATCCGCTCATCGCGGTAGGCCTTTTCAACGGCGTATTCAGCGATGAAACCATAACCGCCATGAGTCTGCACCGCCTGGTCCACAGCATCCGCCAACGCTTCGGAGCAAAAGACTTTGGCCACGCCGCATTCGATGGCGTGCTCCTCGATGCATTTCTGGTAGTGGACGTAATAGTCATCAGCCGAACTATCCAAAGTGGCGATACGCTCATCCACCATTCCCGCCAGGCGGTATACCAGCGATTCGCTCATGAAGGTATCGGAGATCATGTCCGCCAGCTTCTCCTTGATGGCGCCGAAAGAGCCGATGGTCTTGCCAAACTGTTTTCGCTCGGAGGCGTAATACGCCGTCACGCCGATAACCTGCTTGGCCGCTCCCAGGGTCGCCGCGCCCAGCTTGAAACGCCCCATGTTCAGGATGTTAAAGGCGATCTTGTGCCCCTTGCCGATCTCGCCCAACAGGTTCTCCACGGGAACCTGGGCATTGTCGAGAATAACCTGGCGGGTGGAGGAGCCCTTGATCCCCATCTTTTTCTCTTCCGGACCCAGGGTCACACCGGGATAGCCCCGCTCCACGAGAAACGCGCTGAAGTGCTCCCTGTCCACCTTGGCGAAGACGGTAATCAACTCTGCGAACCCGGCATTGGTGATGAACTGCTTGGTCCCATTCAGGATGTAGTGTTTTCCGTCCTCGCTAAGCACCGCCGAGGTTTTGGCGGCCAACGCATCGGAGCCGGACTCCGGCTCGGTGAGGGCGTATGCGCCGATCCATTCACCCGAGATTATTTTTCCCAGGTACTTTTCTTTCTGCGCTTTCGTGCCGTAATAAACCAGCGGCAGGGTGCCCAGCCCGGTGTGGGCGGAGTAGACTACAGTGAACGATCCGGCGCCGGTCATCTTCTCGCTGGCCAGCATGTTGGTCGCCTTGTCCAGTGCCAATCCGCCGAAATCCTCCGGGGCGTCTATCATCAACAGACCCAGTTCGCCAGCTTTGGCCATCAGCTCCTTCACGGTGGCGACATCCATACTCTCCACCTGCTCCATGCGCGGCGCCACCTCGTCCAGGACAAACCTCTCGCAAGTTTCGGCTATCTGTTTATGTTCGTCGGTGAAGTCCTCCGGAGTGAAGACGTCAGCGCAGGGAGTTTCCTTCAACAGGAACTCGCCGCCCTTGAGTGTTTCTTTTCCCGCTTCTTTTGTACCGCTTGCCATGGTCATCACCTTTCTTCTTTTTATAAACGCTCGAACAGCCCTGCGGCGCCCATGCCGCCTCCCACACACATGGTCACCATCCCGATCCTGGTTTTGCGCCGACCCATCTCTGACAATAATGTGGCCAGCAGCTTGGCCCCGGTGCAGCCGAGCGGATGGCCCAGGGCGATGGCGCCGCCGTTGACGTTGAGTATGCTTTTGTCCAGTCCCAATTGCCCGATCACCGCCAGCGACTGGGCCGCGAACGCCTCGTTGAGCTCTATTAATCCCACGTCGCCAATCTTCATCCCCGCCCGAGACAACACCACGGGAACCGCCTCCACCGGGCCAATGCCCATGATCTCCGGAGCCACGCCTCGAACGGCGTACCCGATGAACCGGGCAAGGGGGGAGCGCCCGGTTCGCTTCAAGAATTCCCCGGAAACCACGATGGCGGCGGCGGCCCCATCTGTCATTTGTGATGAGTTTCCCGCGGTCACGGAACCGTCCATCTTGAAAGCAGGTTTCAGCCTGGCCAGCGCCTCCACGGTGGTATCCCGCCGCACTCCATCGTCGATGGACACGGTCTCATGTTCCTTCACCATCTTCTTCCCTTGCAGAGAGGCGCGATCCACCTCCACCGGGATTATCTCTTCAGTGAACCTCCCCCCGTCGATGGCTATGGCGGCCCTCTTGTGGCTTTCACACGCGAACTCGTCCTGCGCCTCGCGGCCGATACCATATTTCTCCGCCACCAACTCCGCGGTGATCCCCATGGTGGAATAGGATTCGGGATTAGCCCCCATCAGCGATGGGTTGACGGAATACTTCAGCCCACCCATGGGGGTCATGGACATGGACTCCACCCCGCCAGCCAATATCACATCGGCGAAGCCGGCCATGATCCGCTCCGCGGCGATAGCTATGGACTGCAGACCGGAGGAACAGAAACGGTTCACCGTCATGCCGGGGACGGAGTATGGCGCGCCCGCTTTCATGGCGGCGATTCTGGCCACGTTCATCCCCTGTTCCGCCTCCGGAAAGGCGCAACCCAGGATCACATCCTCCAGCTCCGCAGGATCCATCCCCACGCTGTCTATGACGCCCCTGATCGCGGCCGCGGCCAGATCATCGGGGCGGGTTCCGCTAAACTTACCCTTGTTCGCCTTGCAGCCGGCGGTCCTTTTGGCAGCCAGTATGTAGGCCTGTTTCATTGTCATTCTCCGGTTTTCAGTTCCTAAGCGCTTTGCCTGTCTTCAACATATGTTGGATGCGCTCCAGGGTCTTTTTGTTTCCACACAGCTTCAGGAAGCCTTCCCGCTCCAGGTCCAGCAAATATTGTTCCGAGATAATAGTCCCCGCCGGCACATCGCCTCCGCTCATGATGTCGGCTATGATCCCGCCGATATACTCCTCATATTCGGTGGCGAATCCACCCATCCGCATGTTCCACAGCAGGCTCTTTATGGTGGCTGCCGCGCTACGGCCGGGGGCCTTCAGGTCCGTGGCGGGAGCGGATGGACGATAGTTGGCCGCCAGGGCCAGGGCTCTCTGTTTTGCGTCCGGGATCAGCCGGGCGATGTCCATGGTCACACTGTCGCCATGGCGCAGGTAACCTAATTCGTACAGCTCCAGCGCGGAGCGGGAGACCTTGGCCAGACCGATGTTTTCGAAGTATCTCGCGATGAACGGCTGAACATCTGTTTTGTTCTCCTGGGCCAGCCGGATGGAGCGCATGGTCACTTCCTTTGTTCCGCCGCCCGCCGGCAGCAGCCCCACGCCGATCTCCACCAGTCCCATATATGTCTCCGCATGGGCGCACACCGAGTCGGCATGCAGCGCGAACTCCGCGCCGCCGCCCAGGGTCAGGTTGTATGGCGCCACCACCACGGGCACTTTTGCGTACTTGATCCCCATGGTGGACTTCTGGAACATACGGATCATCAGGTCGATATCCTCGTAGACGCCCTCGGCTATGGCCACCGCAAGGGTCATCAGGTTCGCCCCGGCTGAGAACATGGTCCCCTGATTGCCCACCACCAGGGCCACTCCGTCCGCCTCCGCTCGCTTCACGGCTTTTTGGGCCATGCTCAGAGTGTCGCCGCCCACAGCGTTCATCTTTGAGTGGAACTCCAGCCCGAAGACGCCATCGCCCAGGTCCAGTATCGACGCGGCGGAGTTTCTCTCCACCTCGGCTCCCGAGCGCTTGAGGATATCAAAATATATGGCGCCAGGATTCACGGGGACATCGGCGTATCGGTCCCCCGCTTTCACGTCGAAATATATTTTACGGTCGCCCTCATGCTGGTAGAAACTTTTTATTTTGTTCAACGCTTCCGGAACTTCCACACCATCTTCCTGGGCGTGTTTGACAAAATTCTCCACACCGATGGCGTCCATCATCTCAAAGGGGCCGATTTCCCAGTTGTATCCCCACTTCATGGCGTTGTCTATGTTCACAACATCGTCGGCGATTTCCGGAATCCGCTTAAAGGTATATAACAATGTGTCTCGGGTGGTGGCCCAGGCGAACTGCGCGGCCTTGTCCCTGCCGTTGAGCAGGGCTTTCACTCGGGCGGCCGGGTCGTCTATCTGGCGGACCTGCCCCACGGAGGCGAAACGGGGTTTGGCCGGGGGGGCGTAGTCCCCTGTGTTGTAGTCATAATGGAAAATAACAGACTTGCCGTTCTCTTTAACTTTTTTGTAGAATCCGGCGCCGCTCTTCTGCCCCAGCAGCCCCTTTTCGATCAGGTCCGCCACAACCTTCGGGGTGCGGAACTCCTCCCGGTCCGGGTCGTTGGCCTGATGGTCGTAGGAGTTTTTCCCCACATGATCCAGCAGATCCACCCCCACCAGGTCGGCCGTGCGGAAGACCGCGCTTTTCGGTTTGCCAGAGGGCTGTCCAGCCACCGCGTCCACCTCTTCCACACTCATATCCATTTCCATCATGTGGCGGATGGCGTTGAACACGGCGAAGATGCCAATCCGGTTTGCTATAAAGTTTGGGGTGTCTTTGGCGTAGACGATTCCCTTGCCCAGCCGATGGTTGATAAACTCCGCCATATGGGCCACCACCGCCGGATCCGTGCTTTTGGCGGCCACAATCTCCATCAGCCTCATGTAGCGAGGGGGATTGAAGAAATGGGTGACCAGGTATCTTTTGCGCATGTCCTCCGGCAGGGACAAGGCCAGCTCATTGACGGAGAGCCCGGAGGTGTTTGTGGAGAGGATGGCGCCATCGGCGGCGTGGGGAATCACTCTCTCCGTGTATAGCTTTTTCTTTATATCGCTGTTTTCCACCACCGCTTCGATGATCCAGCCGCATTTGGAGATTTTGGATATGTCGTCGTCGAAGTTGCCGGTTTCTATCCGGCCCGCCAGGTCCTTCGCATAAAAGGAAGCTGGGGAGGCCTTCAGGCAGGCGGCCAGACCCTTGTCGACAAACCTGTTGCGCACCTGGGGGGAATCCAGGGTCAGCCCTTTGGCCGCTTCCTCATCGGTAAGCTTTGGGGGGATCATGTCCAGAAGTACCACATCCAGGCCGGAGTTGGCCAGATGGGCGGCGATGGCCGAGCCCATGACTCCCGCTCCCAGCACCGCTACATTGTCTATTCGTTTCATTTGAACATCTCCGCGGGCGGGGGCTGCTGCCACCACCGGTTATTTGGTCGGCCGCAAAAGAGCCTGACACCTCATGATACTAATTTAA
>JAOUMU010000163.1 GCA_029881335.1 Nitrospinota bacterium
CTGATGGGCAAACGGCTGTTCAACTCCTACTGCGCTGTCTGTCACGGGACAGATGGCAAGGGCGCCGGGCCTCTGGCGGGCAAGCTGCAAACGGAGAATCCGCCTGCCGACCTGACGGGCGACAAGTATCAAAGCAAGAGCGTGGATGACTTGCTTAAGATTATCCAGGGGTACAACCGGACGGACTCGGCTATGCCAAAATGGGAGAACGTGATCCCCGAGGGGAATATGCGCGCATTGTCGGAATATGTCCTGTCTTTGACCCAGACCGATGTCCGGCTGCGCGGCGACGAAAGAATGGGACGGGAGATCTTCCGGCTTTCCTGTGTGGCCTGTCACGGCCCTCAGGGGGATGGCGGCGGAGTGCTGGCCAAGCTGCTTAAAGTCAAGATGATCAACTACAAGGAGAAGCCGCTGACCTCCATTGGCGATGATGAGCTGATAAAGATCATCACCAAGGGAAAAGGAGAGTTCATGCCCGGATGGGAAGGCACCTTGGCCTCCGAAGAGGTCAAGGACGTGGCGGCATACGTGAGAAGCCTGTACAAGAGGTAATCCGGCTTGATTGATAATATGGCGCGCCCTGGAAACAGGGCGCGTTTTTTTTAGGACACCTGCCCGAGGGCGT
Source organism: Nitrospinota bacterium (assembly GCA_029881335.1). Taxonomy (GTDB): domain Bacteria; phylum Nitrospinota_A; class UBA7883; order UBA7883; family UBA7883; genus JAOUMU01. Next base: position 629 of record JAOUMU010000163.1, read on the forward strand.
TTCGGATCAGTTCCTCCAGTCCCCCTTCTTGTTTCAAGGCCATGGCCGCTTTCACAGCCTTTTGCGCCTCCCTGGCCTTGTAGCCCAGGGATAGCAACGCCTCCACAGCATCGTTCTCCAGGCTGGAGGGGGCCCTGGGGGAGATTTCTTCTCCCGCATCGAAATCTTTGAGTTTGTCGAAAAGCTCCAGGATAATACGGTCCGCCGTCTTGGCGCCCACACCGGGGATGGAGGATAGCCTGGCTGTATCCTTGTGGCGCACTGTCTCCGCCAGTTCCGCCGCTGGCAGGCCGGAGAGGACGTTTATGGCCAGCTTTGGCCCTACTTTGGATACGCCGATAAGTTTCTGAAAAATTTCCTGCTCCGCCTGGCTCGGAAAGCCAAACAGTTGAAGAACGTCTTCGCGGACATGGGTGTATATGTGCAGTGATACCTTCTGCCCCTGCTCCGGGAGGGTATAGAAGGTTGGGAGGGATATATGAACGAGATAACCTACTCCACCCGTTTGTATGACAACAGAGCCAGGTTTCCTGGAGACGACATCTCCCGAGAGCCATGCGATCATCGCTTATGCTCCACCTCCCTGGCCAGGGCGACAAGATGCGCCATGTGGGTAATGGCGGTGGCCAAGGCGTCGGAAGCGTCGATTGGCTCCGGGGGTTTGGCCATGCGAAGCTGCATTTTAACCATGTCGCGAACCTGCTCCTTGTCCGCCCTGCCATATCCTGTCACGGTTTGTTTGATCAGAAGGGGGGAGTATTCGAACACCTCCACACCCTCCTCCTGGGCAGCCAACATGATCACACCCCGGGCCATCCCCAGCTTCAGCGCGCTTTGGGCGTTCTTGGCGAAGAAGGCCTCTTCCAGGGCCATGTGGTCCGGCCTGGCCTGGGCGATCACTTTTCGAAGGCCGTCGAAAATCTGCTTCAAACGCTCAGCCAGAGGCGCTTTTGAATTGGTGTGTATGGCTCCGAAGCCCAGACACACCGGCCGGGAGACATCGCCTGAAACGAGGCCGTATCCTGTGATGTTGGAGCCGGGATCCACCCCAAGGATTATCACCTCTCAGCCGCCGATCTTCTCCAGCACTTCATCGGTGATATCGAAGTTGGCGTAGACTTTCTGCACATCATCCTGGTCGTCCATGTTGTCCATAAGCTTGAGCATTTTGCGGGCGCTCCCCTCATCAAGCATGGTGGTGGTCTGGGGGATCATGGTTACTTCGGCGCTTTCGATCTTCACTCCCTTGGCCTCCATGGCCTCTTTTACTTTTTCCAGGTCGTTGGGCGCCGTCTTGATCTCGAACGTGTTTCCCTCCTGGGTCATATCCTCGGCTCCGGCGTCCAGGACGATCTCCATCAAGGCGTCCTCCACCACCCCCTCGGCTGGGACGATGATGAGACCCTGTTTGTGAAACATCCAGCTGACACAGCCACTTTCCCCCAGGGACCCGCCAGCTTTGGTGAATATGGTGCGGATCTCCGCAACGGTCCGGTTGCGATTGTCCGTCATCACTTCAACCAATACAGCCACTCCACCCACTCCATACCCCTCGTAGGTGATCTCCTCATAGGAAACACCAGGAAGCTCGCCGGTCCCCTTCTTCACGGCGCGGTCTATATTTTCCCCAGGCATGTTGACAGACTTGGCTGTGAGAATGGCGGTACGAAGCCTGGGATTGGAGTCCGCGTCACCTCCACCCATCCTGGCCGCGACGGTTATTTCCTTGATAATCTTGGTGAAGACCCTGCCACGTTTGGAGTCAATGGCGGCCTTCTTATGCTTGATCGTGGACCATTTGGAATGTCCTGACATATTTTCCTCTAGAAAGGTTGCGAAATCTTCCAGCTATGAAGTATAAATCAAGATTCGGATAAATGATAGACAGCTAAACATCTATGGGGCGGGCATTATTATATTTCCAAGGAACCGGGCCCGAACCTGGCTGCCCTCCGGCGTTTTCTTCACTCCGGCGGGGATAATGACCAGCCCGTTGGCCCTGGTTAGCGCGCGGAAATGACCAGACCCGTGGTACTCGACCAGCCCCGCGGAAAAACGATCCCCGTTCCACTCCAATCGCGCCGGCAGATACTCCTCCCGCTCAGCATTTATCCGGTGGAATCCGGATGTCATCCGCGCCGCCACCTCCATAGCGTCATAGGGCGCGCCCATGAATCGACAGAGCGCCGGGCGGACGAAGAGCTCGAAGATCACCATGGAGGAAACGGGATTGCCGGGAAGGCCAAAAACGAAACGGCCGGAAGCCGACATACCGAAAAGTGTCGGCTTTCCCGGCTTTACGCTAACTTTGTGGAATAACGTCTTGTATCCGACCTTCTTCAGGATATCCGGTACCAGATCCCTGTCACCTGCCGAGACACCGCCGGAGATAATCAAAAAATCGTTATCCATCCCCCGGCGGATATTTTCCTCCAGAGCCGCAGGGTTGTCCCCCGCCGGGCCGAGGCTGCGGCAGGCGAGCCCCATTTCAGCCGCCAGCGCAATGATGGAGGGGCCGTTGCTGTTGCGAATCTGTCCAGGAGCCGGTTTCTGGTCTGGAGGGATCAATTCATCCCCCGTAGCCAGAGCCGCCAGAGTGGGGCGGCTATATACATGGCAGGGGTCGCACCCCACGGAGGCCAAAACCGCCACCTCCGCCGGACGGATCAGAGTACCAGCGGGCAGAGCCACATCCCCCACTTTCATATCTTCCCCCCTTGGAGCGATGTTTTTACCAGGCCTCGATTCTCCTTTGATCATCGCCAATTGCCCCAAATCCACAAAACCGCCGGTTTGCTCCACAGGCACGACGGCGTCCGCCCCCTCCGGCAAGGGGGCGCCGGTCATGATTTTGGAAACCTTGCCCGGAACAAGACGTGTCCTGGGGAAGTATCCAGCGGGAATATCTTCCACCACTTCATAATCCCCAGGCCCATCGGTGTGGATCACCGCATAACCGTCCATGGTGGCGCGGTGGAATGGTGGGGAATCGGTGTCGGCCAGAGCGTCCCGGCCCAGCACAGCCCCTGGAGCCTGCGCCAGCGGTATCTCCTCCCGGCGGGAAGTACGTTGCACGGAGTTTACGATTATTTCCAGGGCTTGCTCAACAGTGATCATAAATGGAGTGACTGTATATGTATTGTGACGCGATTATCTTTTGGAGAGGCTCCGGCCAAGAGGGGCGCTTTCGGACTGGAAAGGCAACCCCGCGAAAGGCCCAGATCCTTCCCTATCCGGCCGCGGCCCCTCATGCCGCCTGGAGCCCAAATACTTCTGGATCAATGCTAGCATAATTTGCCATGAATATTATAGTCCACCCTGCTGGGAAAAGGGGTCTCCATCGGGCATAGGCGAATTGCCTCAAATTAAATGTAACCGAAGTAAGGGGCGAAAATGATTCGGCGCCTCATGTTTCATGTAACCGAAGGGAGCGTGGAATATGGGGAAAAACTCGCGAAAAGAATACCTTGCCAAAATCAGGGTCCGATATCGCAAAGCCTGACGCAGGGAAAAAGGCGCCATCCTCGCCGAATTCTGCGCCGTTTGTGGCTGCGACCGCAAATACGCCATCCGGATCCTCAACGCCAGGAAGAGGGCTCCAGCCCGCAAGCCAGGCCCAAAGCCAGTTTACGACCAGGTCGTCATAATCCACTTAAAGGCCCTATGGCTGGCCACGGACCAGATGTGCTCGCACAAGCTGAGGGCGGCCATCGCACTCTGGATGCCATATTACGAGGCCGAATGTGGCGGCCTCCCCTCGGATATAAAGGCCAAGCTTCTTGCGCTAAGCCACGTCATGAATGAAATCTATCTCATGTGAAGCCTTTACCAGAAC
>JAOUMU010000060.1 GCA_029881335.1 Nitrospinota bacterium
CCCTGAACGGGAGGAGGGGCGTTCCCTGATCTTATACATCCTGGCGGTTATGACCGTGGGTGGCTTTTTGTTTCTGATGGTCATCCTGATAGTGATAGACAGAACCCTTACCATGCCAGTGATGAAAATCGCGGACGCCATAAATGAAATCAAGAACGAAAATTACATCATCACCCTCCCGGAAGTGGACACGCATGAGATAAATATCATGGCGGAGGTTGTGCGGGAAGCGGCGGTGGATCTATCCAAACGGCGGGATGAGCGCGAAAAAGTGATTTCCATGGAGCGATCCCGCGCCATGGAGATTGAAAAGTTCGTTCGCGGCAGAGCCTCCAGCCTGGGGCTGGATGTGGAGTCTGAGATCCCTGAAATCATGGGAAGGCTCACCTCGGCTGTGGACGAGGTGAAAAAGAAAAATATGGTCAACCGCGCCCTCCCCTATGTACACGAGGAAAGAAGCGTTATGACCATCCCCAGCGATCCGAATCTTATACCGGCGGTTTCCGCGTACATCGCCGGCCTGGTGGAGCGGACAATTGGCCCTGCCAAGGCCGGATCATTGGAGCTTACCTTGGACGAGGCGCTGAGTAACGCAATCTACCACGGAAATCTGGAAGTACCCTCCCAGATAAAGACTGAAGATTTCGATAAATTCTACGAGCTGGCCCGGGCAAGGCAAGAAGAGATGCCTTATTGCGAGAGGATGGTATCCATATGCTTTAACCATGACCAGGATTCGCTGAAGGTGCGGGTGACCGACGAGGGAGAAGGATTTGACTGGAAAGGCCTGATGACCTCCTCACCGGAATCCAATGATCTGCCCCATGGGCGGGGGCTGGTCCTGATGCAGGCTCTCTCCTCCCGGCTGGAGTTCAACAATCAGGGAAACGAGGTCACTCTCCATTTTAACGTGGAGAGCAGGCCGGTGGAGTCTTTGACCTAGTTTCCTTCCCTCTCCCTGGTCAGTCGGGTTTTTATGCCGGAGGCCACGGCAACCGCCACCTCATCCCATCCACCCACCACATCCGCCCAAAGAAATTCTATGGAGGGCCAGCGGGCTGAAAGCTCATTGGCAAGCATTGGAAAATCCTTTGCCACATGGCCACCTGGCGCCATGAACATGGGAACAATCAGAATCCTTGTGGCGCCTGCGGCGGTAAGCTCTTCGGCGGCCTGGGCCGCGGTGGGCTGATAATCCTTCAGACACGCTATCCGCGTCAGGACCGAAGGCTCGGCCAGGCTTATGGCTAGCTGTAGCTCTTTTGTGGATTCCATCCATTGCGGCTGCCCGCTCCCATGATACAGAAGAATGATCCCCGATGTTCCCGGTTCATTCTCTGGCCAGGTCTGGGTGGCGACGTTGTCAGATGTCGATGACATCGTTATCCTTTTCCTGATGGTTCCGCCCGCCGGGGCCTGGACGCTGTGAGTCACCAGGAATTGGACCTCCGTAATAGAAAGCGCCCTCGCTGGCTTGGAGCGACATAGTGATCCGAGCCTTTATGAAAGTTCTGAAATAGATCCTGGTGGGAGGCGCCACCAGCGCCAGGCCCAGCACATCGGTAACCACTCCCGGAGTCACCAGCATGGCCCCGCCAACCACCACCAACAGCCCATCGATGATCTGTTCTGTAGGCATTTCCCCCTTCTGGATCGCTTCCTGGAACTGCCGCACCACCGCCATACCTTGCGATTTGGCGAGAGCGGCGCCCGCCAGACCCATGATAATCACCATCAAGACCGTCTCCATGGCCCCGAATATCTGGCCGATCTTGATCAGAAGAAAAAGCTCCACCATCGGGGTGATGGTGAACAGAAGAAAAAGCTTTAGGAACATCGCCAGCTCTGCAGGCTCATCCAAATGCCTGCATGGCCACGCGGGACCGCGGCGAGAATAGCCCCGGAATCAATCGCATGCCTGGCGCACCTCGTCCTCAACCTCCCTCAACCTCGCCTCCCATTCCTCCACTAAATAGGAGTCCTTGGCTCGCTTGGCCTCTTTAATTTTTTCCCGAATCATTATTTTGCGGTCGCCGCTGGTCTTTAACCGTTTGCAATCCGCCTTAATTTCAAAAGCGGAATCCTCAGTGTTGGAGTAATCATACCTGCCCTTCTCGCCTTTCAATCCGCGGCTGGAATCGGGTAGTATGGATCTCTCGATTGAATTTAAAAAGGGAATATTCAAATCGGCCACATTGTTGACAACCACTGCCATAGTTAATCCTACCACCGCGTAAATCGCGATCTCTTTCGGCTGGAAATTCATTTTTCAATTACCTCCTGTTTTTCAATCATAACATAATCATTTCATTATTTTCCCGGCTCCACGGATTACGCTGGCAAACCTGGCCGTTACTCCGGCCATATCCCGGGCGCCGAATATAGCCCCCACCACGCCAACATACCTGGCGCCCGCCAGCACGACCTGGCAGATATTACGCTCCGTTATGCCGCCCATGCAGGTGACCGGTATCTTCACCCGCTCCATCACCAGGCAAAGCGGTTCTAGCCCGATGCCCGGCACTCCCGGCTTGGTGGCCGTGGCGAAAAGGGGGCCGATGTTCACATAGCTGGCGCCCTGGGCCTCCGCCTCCATCGCCTGTTCCACCGTGTGCGAGGATCCTCCGATCACCGCGTCAGGACCCAGTATACTCCTTGCCTCAGGGATTGGCATATCACCCAGGCCCAGGTGGACCCCGTCGGCGCCACAGGCCAGCGCAATATCCACCCGGTCATTGATAATCAGCATCATCCCATGTTTCCTGGTCTCTTCCCTGTATAAGACGGCCAGCCGATAGAACTCCAGGTCGCAAAGCCCCTTCTCCCGCAATTGCACTATCCGGGCTCCTCCAGCGGCCAATTGCGCTATAGCCTCTGCATCGCTGGCCCTTCCCAAAAACAACTTCCTGCCTGTAACAGGATATATATCTACCACTTCCGAGAATTTATTACCATCCAACGCCTGCTCAGCCTCCACCCATCATCCGCAAAAGCTCCACTCTATCACCAGGCTGCAGCCTGCGGGAGGCCAGTTTTTCCCGTTGGATGACCACATCGTTAACCATGGCGGCCACCGGGCCATCCAGTCCCAGCTTTTCTATCAGCTCGGACAGGTGGACACCATCGGAAACTTCGCTCATTTCCCCATTAAGTATTATCTTCATCTTCCGCTCCGCTGGCCATGGGCGCAGGCCTCAAGTTCACGTCCCAATCCTTGAAAACCCACTCCAGCCCTTTGCCTCTGATAGCTTCCACCACCTGGGCGGGAGTCCTCCCATCCACCACTGGAAACTGCTCCTCGCTCTTCTCCTCCAGGGTGTAGGCTCCAGGGCTGGTCTTGGAACCAGCGCTCACCTGGTTGATCCCCATGCCGAACAGTCTGTCGCGCAGTTCTGGAGCCTCCCTGGTGGACAAGGTCAATATCGAATCGGGAAACGCCAGCCGCATGGCGGCTATCAGGCGGACAAATCTTTGGTCGGATACAGGATGGGGTGCGGCGAATCCACCTGGGGCGGCATGGATCCGCGGGAAACTTATCGATATGGAAGTCTGCCAGTGATATTTCTGCATATGCTTCACATGGGCGGCCAGGGCCACCGCGTCCCGCCAATAATCTCCCAAACCGAGCAGAACTCCCATCCCTACCGCCCGGATGCCCGCCATTGCGGCCCGTTGGGGCGCCTCCATCCGGCCCCTATAATCCCGCTTTGGCCCTGTGGGATGCACCCTGGCGTATATATCCGGGTCGTAGGTCTCCTGGTATATGGTCACGGAGTCTAACCCGGCGTTGGCCAGAATCCTGTATTCGGCCACATCCAGCGCCCTGGCCTCCAGCCCCACCTGGACAAATCCGAGCCTCTTAACCAGCCGGATACTGCTCTCCAGATATTCAACCTCCCCCTTGCCTCCCCCCTCTCCTGACACCAGCAAAATGCTTCTATACCCATCCTCGCGCAAGATAGCGGCCTCGCTCTCCACTTCTTCCAGGGCAAGGGTCTTTCGGGGCGCCAGATTGCTCCTGCCAAACCAGCAATAGGCGCAGTCGTTCACGCAGGCGTTGGAGAGGTATAGCGGTATGTACATGTTCACCGTTCTGCCGAATCGCTGCTCCGTCAGACTTCTGGCTGTGGCCTGAATCCTCTCCTCCATATTTCCAGTGGCCTCCGATATGAGCGCCAGGAAACCGCCGAAAGAGACGGGGGGCCGCCCGATGGCGGCCAGAACATGGGCCTGGTTAGCGTTCTCCAAAAGCTCGACGGCCAAGTCCAGACCGGGGTATACTTGACTGGTCCAGAGTTCGTAAAATGATTTCTTCATTGCAGCAAGTTTTAAACAGGCTCTATGGATATCACCGGGGTTCGGCGGTCGCTTGTGGGTCTATTGTAACAGATACGCCAGCGACTGCGCATGATTGGCCTTTGGGCCCGGTTTTTACAGGAAAATGGCTTATGTCACTGATAGGATTATTCAAGGGAAAGGGGACTACCGGCTTCGGATACAATAGCTCCGCCGAGGAAGTCGTCAATGAAATGGATCTTTCCGGCAAATCATTTCTTTTGACCGGGTGTTCATCAGGTTTGGGCGAAGAGACGTTGCAAGCGCTCTCTAAAAGGGGCGCCCATATGATCGCTGCCGCCAGGAGTGTGGGCTCCGCCCAGGAGGCTATCGCCCGCACCGGAGCCAACGCCACCCCAGCCGCTTGCGACCTTTCCGATCCTGCCTCTGTGAGAGCCACCGTTGAAGCGGTTCAATCCTTGGGGAGGCCACTGGACGCGATCATCTGCAACGCGGGAGTGATGGCCATCGCCAGCGTCCAGCGCATCCACGGTATAGAGGCGCAGTTTTTCATAAACCATATCGGCCACTTTATTCTGGTGGCTGGTCTTTTGGATTCGCTATCAGCGGACGGGCGGGTGGTGATGGTCAGCAGCAGCGCCCACAACATGGCGCCTGCCTGGGGGATAGAGTTTGACGATCTGGGCGCGAAAAAGAATTACTCACCATGGGGGCGCTATGGCCAATCCAAACTGGCAAACCTGCTTTTCGCCAGGGAGCTGGGCCGCCGTTTCGATGGAACAGGGAGGAGCGCCAACGCCCTGCATCCAGGCGTAATCACCACCAACCTGGGTCGGCATATGAGCCCTATAGCCAGGACCGCCATGGCGCTGGCCGGCCCCTTGTTTTTGAAAAACATCCCCCAAGGCGCCGCCACCCAGTGCTATCTTGCCGCCCATCCGGAGGCCTCCAGATATAACGGGGAATATTTCGCGGACTGCAACCCCGCCAAATCGCGCGTTATCGGCTGGGATATGGAGCTGGCCGCCCGGCTGTGGGCAAGATCCGAGGAGATCGTGGCGGGGATTTCCTAGATAACAAACCGCGCGCCGGAGCGGAAAGAGATTGAAAACAACCCCGAATCTTGTAGAATGGAGATCGTTGTTTCTTGGTTATCACCATTAAATCGCTCTATTTATTACCCTGATGAATAATAAGCCCCGTTACATCCTTGGCGTTTCCGCCTTCTATCATGACTCCGCGGCGGCCCTGCTAAAGGATGGCCAGATTATAGCTGCCGCCCAGGAGGAGCGGTTTACCAGGATCAAGCACGATCCGGATTTCCCCTCCAATGCCATGCGGTTTTGTCTGGAGAGGGCTGGCATCCAGGAGAAGGACCTGCACGCCGTGGCGTTCTATGATAAGCCATGGATCAAGTTCGAGCGTCTGCTGGAGACATATGTCGCATACGCCCCATGGGGGATAAAGTCCTTTTTCGCCGCCATGCCGGTGTGGATAAAGGAAAAGTTCTGGATCAAGAAGCTTCTTCGCCAGAAGATGCCTGAGTTCAAGGGAAGGCTGGTCTTTCCGGAGCACCACGAGTCCCACGCGGCGTCCGCCTTCTTCCCGTCACCATACGAGGAGGCGGCGATATTGACAATTGACGGCGTGGGGGAATGGACCACCACATCCTTCGGTGTGGGCAAGGGGAACAAGATAGACCTTCAATACGAAATTCGCTTCCCCCACTCCCTGGGGCTTTTATACTCCGCCTTCACCTATTACACGGGATTCAAGGTAAATTCCGGCGAGTACAAGGTGATGGGCCTGGCGCCCTATGGCGAGCCGAAATATGTCCAGAAGATATATGACCATATCCTGGACCTGAAGGAGGATGGCTCCTTCAAGATGGACATGAGCTACTTCAATTACTGCGCAGGGCTGACCATGACCAACGACAAATTTCACGACCTGTTCGGCGGGCCACCCAGGCAGCAGGAGACAGAGGTCACCCAGAAGGAGATGGATCTGGCCCGTTCCGTCCAGGAAGTGACGGAGGAAGCTGTGTTGCGCATAGGCCGACATGTGGCCAAAACCACCGGGATGAAAAAGCTGGTGTTAGCCGGCGGCGTGGCCCTCAATTGCGTGGCCAACGGCAAGCTGGCCCGGGCGAAAGTGTTCGATAGCATATGGGTTCAGCCGGCGGCGGGAGATTCCGGCGGAGCGCTGGGCGCGGCGCTGGTGGCATGGCATCATGTACTGGAGCAGCCACGGACCGCTCATGGGACCAGGGATTCGCAAAAGGGCTCATATCTGGGGCCCGATTATTCGCCGGAGCAGATCGCCGGGTATCTGGATTCCAAGGGATACCCTTACAAAAGATTTGACAGCGACAAGGAATTGGCCGAAGAGGTGGCCGCGCAGCTGGCCCAGGAGAAGATTGTCGGCTGGTTCCAGGGGGGGATGGAGTTCGGCCCCAGAGCCCTCGGCTCCCGCTCCATCATCGGCGACGCCCGCTCCCCCAAAATGCAGTCCGTGATGAACCTGAAGATCAAGTTTCGGGAGTCTTTCCGCCCATTTGCCCCGGCGGTTCTGCGGGAGAGAGTGGCGGATTATTTCGAGTTCGAGCAGGAGAGCCCATATATGCTGATGGTGGCTCCTGTGCGGGAGGATCGCCGCATACCCATGACCGAGGAGCAAAAGGCCCTCTTCGGCATAGAAAAGCTGAACGTCCCCCGCTCCGATGTTCCCGCCATCACCCACGTGGACTACTCAGCCCGGCTGCAGACAGTGGATGGGGAGAGCAATCCTTTGTTTTATGCCATGATGAAAAAATTCGAGCAGCTATCCGGCTGCCCTGTGGTAATAAACACTTCGTTCAACGTGCGGGGGGAGCCTATCGTACAAAGCCCGGAGGAGGCCTACACCTGCTTCATGCGCACGGACATGGACTATCTTGCCCTGGGGCCGATACTGGTGGACAAGAGGGACCAGCCCAAGTTCGCCGAGGATAAAGACTGGAGAAAGGAATTCGTGTTGGACTAATGGCTATTGGAGAAAGTTTAAGAGAAGTCAGGATCACCTGGTACGGCTTCACCGGCATATTCGCTCTGTTTGGTTCCATCTCCCTGTACAAGGGAGGGGCGGCGTACCCCTATCTATATTCGATATCTGCTATGTTCGCCCTCTTCGCAGTCGCGGCGCCGATGGCCCTTCTCCCGTTGTATCGGCTATGGGTGAAGTTCGCCATGAAGCTGGCCTGGTTCAACACAAGATTGCTCCTGGGAATGATTTATTTTCTGATTATAACTCCTGTGGGACTGCTGTCCAGGATCCTGGGCAAGGATCTGCTGGACCTGAAGATCGACAAGAGCGCCACGACCCATTGGAAGAAGAAGGAACACAACACCAGCACGGCGCGGTACGGCAAATCCTACTGAGGCGCGATCGCGCTCGCCGGAGACCCGGTGGGCTGCCCCTGGGCCAGTAATGGGACTGAGTTGAATGCATACCGTTAAAAACACTCTGCGTTACGCAGCCGCCGCGGGGGGCGTACTATATCTTGCGGTGACGCTCTACTACATCTTCGTTGGACCGTTCGACCTGCGCCCACACGGCGTGGAAGTGTATGTGGCTGGAGCGGAAAAGCCTTTTTTGTGGCTTTTAGCCCTGACCACCCTCTTCCTGGCCCTCTCCCCCGCCGGGATGATTCGCCGATGGGCCCAACGCGACCGGCTGTACTTTCTCCCCGGTGTCGCGCGAACGGCGATAGCCCTATTGCTGGCCATTGCGGCAGTGGCACATGCTTTGGCTTTTCTGACATATGGGGTCGTTGGAAAAATCATCCTCTCCACACCCGTGGGGCAGATTCCAATAGATAATTGCCTGAAGCCTGGCGCGTTCACCCTCCTTGGCATGTCGGCGGCTTTCATCGCCCTCTCCGTCCCGGCCCGCCTGCGGGTGATGGACATTATGTGGGGCTGGAGATTTCACATGGCGCTGGCGGGGCTGACCCTGGCCCTTGGTTTTGCCACCGCGGAGATCGCCGTCCGAATAGCCACAGGGTCTTTGCCCGGTGTTCGATACATGGTATTCGTGGGGGAGGAAAACCGTGACGTTATCTTTCCCGACCTGGAGACATACCTGGCCTCCAAGCCGGATATAAAGCCGTTCATGCCGCTGCTCAACTACTACGACAACTCCCTGGGGATGCGCGATACAGAGTTTGAAACTCCCAAACCCGATGGACGATACAGAATCATGGCCCTGGGGGACTCCTTCACCTATGGAATGGTCCCATATCCGGAGAGCGTGATGACCCTGGTGGAGAAGGAGCTAAAGCAATCGTGTGGCGGAAAGGACCTGGACCTGCTCAATTTCGGCCTGACCGGTGGCGATCTGTGGGACTACAAAACCATTTACGAGCTGGCGGAGAGGAGGTATCAGCCGGACATGGTGGTCCTCCACTTCTACATGGGCAACGACGGCCCGAATATCTATTACAACTCCATCCAGCTTCCGGAAAAGCAGAAGCACCCGAAGGCGCCAGTCTCCTACCTGCTAAAGTACCTGGGGAACATGCTCACGGTGGCCAGGAGCGTGGAAACCGAACGGCTGCTGAGTGAATGGTCCGAATTCGGGCAACAGAAGAGAGTAGAAAAAGCGTGCGGAGGCTGCCCGGTCACTCCAGGGCAGGTGGTCACCGACGATTCGCCTGAACTGAAGAGCCCCTATTTCGTGCCCACCAGGTGGATTTTCTATATATCCATTATCGAAATCGGTGTTATGTATATACATGATACTGCTGAGGCTGAAAAACAGTGGGAACCGGCATTTGAAATCCTCGGTCAGATCGCAAACCAGGTGGAGCAATCCGGACGCAAATTCGCTCTGGTCATGTACCCCTCCTCTTTTCAGATATATCCCCGGCGTATCGATGAGTTCATTGAGGGTATTGGGGAGGTGGATAAGTTTATCGACGACCTGCACAGCCCCGAAGATGCGGAGAGGTTCAAGTCCATCCGCCGGGAGTTTATCAAAACGGACCACCCGAACCTCATGCTCAGCCGGTTCTGCCAGAGCCGTGGGTTGGACTGCTTCGATGTCACCGCGCCCCTTCTGGCCGCCGCCTCGGCGTCGGAAAAGCCGTTATACCGGGAGAGAGAAACCCACTGGCTGATCCACGGCAACCGGGTGGCGGCCCGCGCTGAGGCAAGATTTCTGAAGGATCTGGTCTGCCCGTAGGTTATAGCTTTAGAACGGCGGCGGCTTTGGAACCATTCCTCGCCGCTTCCGCCATGGTTTCCCGATCCACCAGTTCCTCATATGCGGCTGAAACAGAGAGGAATATAGGACCAGGCGGGGGAATGATGGTGTCCCGTCCATCGACCCGGAGGATGGGGATCAGCCCGGCGCCTGTTCCAGTGAGGAAAATCTCATCCGCTGTGTAGAGGTCATAGAGGGCCAGACGGCGCTCAAATGCCTCTATCCCCAGCTCCCTGGCCACTTCCAGCACGGCGCCACGGGTGATACCTTCCAGAGCGCCATCCGAAGGTGGAGGGGTGATTAACACACCGGCGCGGGCGGCGAAAATGTTCTGTGCCGTCCCCTCGGCCACATAGCCAGCCGGATTCAGCATCACAGCTTCATCCGCTCCGGCGGCTGCCGCCTCCATGCGGGCCATGATATTGGTCAGGTAATTTAGCGATTTGATTCTGGGGTCCAGGCTGGCAGGCCCTGGCTTCCTGGTGGACGCAGTTATCAGGGAGGCGCCCTCGGCCCGCACCTTTTCGCCGACCATCGTTAGCTCCCCGGCAATCATGTATATACCTGCTTGAAAGCAACTGCCCGGATCGATACCGAGCTTACCCACACCCCTGGTCACCACCAGGCGGATATATCCAGCTGCTCTCCCCGTGGAAACTGTATATGCACTAATCAATTCCTCCACTGCTTGCGCCATTTTATCGCGGCTCAGCGGTGGACGCAGCCCAATTGCCGCAGCCGACCGGAAGAGCCGGGCCAGCATGGAATCGAGCCGAAAAACCCTTCCGTGGCGAAACCGCATTCCTTCAAAGACTCCGTCCCCATACAGCAGCCCATGATCCAGTACGTTCACCATCGCTCGCCGGAATTACGGCGCCGTTTATCCAGCATAACTCCATGTCACACCTCCTCCGCCGCCAGGAAAACGTCCCGCAGTCTTTCGTAATTATCGCCAAACTTCTCCCGCATCAGGTCGCCCATAATCGCGGTCACCTTTGTTATATAGACATCATGACGGATGAAATCCTCCGTGGCGGATACGAAGGCCCTGTTGCGGCTCCATGCTCCCTCCACCTGGCCCGATTCCATAAATGTAGCCATCATCGCTTCCGCGCCATCCACCACCAGGATCAGTTCCCGCCCTCCCTTTTCCCTGTAAATGGCCCTCTCCACAGGGTGGTGGAAAGTGGCGCCGATGCTTGTCTGGGGCTTGCCGAAATGAACAACTGCCACCTTTAACCCCCGATCGAGAGCGGATTCCAGCTCCTTTTGCAGATGCTCATATTCATCCGGCCAGAGTGAAACCAACGCTCGGTCGCTGGCAGTCGTCAGCATTTTCCTGGCGCGGGCGATCACCACATCCGAAGTAGCCATGGGCCACACATGCCCGATCTCCCCGGAAGGCGCCAGTTGGCGGAGTAGTGGCGCCAGCGAGGCCGTGGTCCGAGCCATCTCCTCTTTTTTTGCAGCCAGATATTCATCAGGATCAGAAGCGGCGAACTTGCGGCCCCGCTCCTCCTTTCCAGCCAACGGTATGGCCATTCCCTTCTCCTCCAACTGGGCCAAAATCTGGTAAATCCTGGAGGTGGGCATGCCCGCCCTTTTTGCCAGTTCATACGCGGAAGCGGGTTGGGCGGCGATGAGGGCTGTGTATGCCCTTGCCTCGTACTCGGAAAGGCCGAGAGAGGCAAGAAGCTTTACGGGGCTATTATTGTCTACCATGGTAGTTATTATATAACGCCGGAATTATTTTGTCAACACCCCGGAAAACTACCTTAAGTCATAACTTATTGAGTAAAAAGCTTTCACTGGGCAAGCCGTGCTCAAGAAAATATATTTTGGAGTTTTTTCCATCGAATAGCCTTTTATCCCGCTCCAACCACTTTCCACAGAAGCTGTGGATAACCTGTTCCAAAGCCTGTGGGTTAGGCCTGTAAACTGGTTAATAATTAAAGGGTTATCGCAAATTGACGCAAACCTGGGCATGGATATCTCATTGATATATATATCGTTATGCTTGTTTGCCTACGCCAATCGGTCGCTCTGGCGTTCCTGTTTGTATTCTGTTAATCTTTATCAACAAGCAAAAGATTAACGAGAAAAATGATTGACTTTCAGATGAAGCTGGATTTTCCCCAGGATAGGAACGATTCCTTCCAGAACTTCATTCTGGGCCCATCAAACCAGACTTGCGCTGAATTATGCCGCAGGTTCGCTTCCCTGCAAGATAAGGATCCGAAAAGCCTGGTGATCCATGGTCCTCCCTTTAGCGGGAAGACCCATCTGCTGGCTGCCATGGGGAAAGTGGCGGGCTGGAGGGTGGGGGCCGGGGCGGCTGTATACATAGATTGCGCTACGCTGACAGGTGGAAGGGGAGAATCTGACATATTCGGCCGGCTGAAGGAATATGTCTCCGCCCTGGACCAGTCGCTCTTCTTGACCGTAGACCGGCTGGAGATAGCCCAGAAAAACGAGGAGTTGGCCAGCCTGGTGTTTCATCTCTACAATGAGGTCACCGCCAGAGCCGATGGCCGGTTTGCCGCCGCATTGTCAGTGGGGCCGTCTGATTGGAGCTTTCCGGAGTGGTTATCCACCCGGCTTTTGTGGGGGAGCGTTGCCGAACTGCGGCCCGTGGGGGATGACACCAGGCCGCAAGTGCTGATGAAAATGGCCGCGGACATGCGTATGACCTTGCCGGCCGAAGCGGCTCTCTGGCTGGTCACTCGCCTGCCACGGGATCCTTCAAGCCAGATGCAGGCTCTGGCCCGGATCGACCGGCTCTCCTTGACAAAGGGGAAAAAAATTAGTATACCTTTGATAAAAGAAGCAGTGAGGCAAGCCGATGGCGGGTGATCAATCTCCTAAAGATTTTCCGAGAGTGATGGGCGATTTTATCGACTGTCCTCATTGTGGGTGCCCCAACAGGCCCACAGACAATCTTTGCTCTTTCTGCGCAAAAAACCTCTCCAGCTCTCCCGGTGTCTCCTCCAGGATCAGGAAAGCCGTCGAAAGGATGAAATGGCGCTACAAAATGCGCCGTGGTCATGCCCCCACCGGCAGAAGCGTGGCCGCGTCTGTGATGACCCTCGTTCTGGGTTTGTCCCTGGCAGCCCTGGGTGGCTATTTCACACTCCAGGGTATAACCGGCGGATCGGTATCCTGGACCCTGATAGGGGGCATATTCGTGGCGTACGGGCTCTATTCCGTGGCATTTATCCTGAAGGTCGTTGGGAAATAGGCCACAATTATTTTCGGTCTTCCGGATCATGAGGGCAGGCGGCACATAGTGGTGGATGCGCTGTAGCCGATTATCACAACTATCCATGGTCTAATGTATATTTTCTTTATGCCGGTCATGGATAATATGTATGATGGTGTAATATAAACACAAGATTTCCCTTGCCAACGATGGTGTCATGGCGTAAGTTAGTTATGACTGGCACACATGGGATTTAGAGTGTTTGCATGAAGCTGGTACTTTTTTCGTAAGCGCGAAGAGGAGAGATCGGTAAGTCTTTACAGGTTGGGGATGACCTGGGATTTGGTCTGCGTAGGTCATGGGGTCTGGTGTCATTCTGGAGCAAGGCGAGCTTGCCCATGCTGTAGTGGATTTGTGTAACCACCGGGATGGAGGGCGCCGCCATGATAAACGACCCTGGATTGACCAAGCTCGAGTTCGACCCAAAAGTACTGCAAAACCCAACCACGGCCAGCCGTGTGGCCCAGGGCGATTCCTCATTTCTGGAAATCACTACCCTGGAACTTCAAGAGCTTGAAAAGCTTGTAGTCGACATCGCCTCACTCCCATGGCTTGGTCATGGGGATTTAGGCAGGGCTATGGAGTTTTTACAGCCGATTAGTGAGCCAACACGATCTTACTTGTGGGCCTTGGGGCATGCTGTCAAGGCGGGCAACTCCGCCCATTCCGCCGTTCTCTACAGCAAAGCGATTAGTGAATTCAATCGTCTGCTCAAGTCGACGCCCGACAGCATGGATATAATTTTGGCGGTGAAAATCCATAACGGCCTGGGCAATTGCCTGGCGGCCCTTGGTGAAAGTAGCAACGAAGGGGATGCGATCCATCTTCTGCTGGACGCTGTGGCCTCTTACAAAGAGGCTCTTAACTGCTTTCCACGGAAGTCGTCGCCTCTTCTGTGGGCGAAGGTATGCGCGAATCTGGGCGCTTGCCTGCAAAGCCTGGGCGAAAGGGTAACCGGCCTGGAGGGTACGCGCCATCTGAGGGAATCCGTGGCTCTGTCCACCGAAGCCCAGAAGGAATATAACCGGGTGGAGAATCCGCAGGAGTGGGTCGATACGCATCAGAACCTGGGGGCGGCTCTGCTATCGCTGGGGGTGCGCACAGATGGGGAAGAAGCATATCACTACATTACAGAAGCCAGAAAAACGCTGGAAGAGGCGCTTGCTCATTTCAGCGCCGGGGAGAATCCTGTAAAATGCGCTAAAATATCCATGAACCTTGGTTTGGCCCTATGCCGACTGGGGGAGATTTGCGAGGGTGATGAGGGGGTTATCAGGCTACGGGAATCCATTGCCCTGTTGAATAACTCAGCCAATGAATTCAAGAAGGATTCCTATCCAGTGATGTGGGCGCAGTCGCGTTCCTGCCTGGGCAGCGCTCTCTCCCTCCTTGGAGCCCGCCTCGGTGGCAAGACAGGCCGGGCATTGCAGGAGGAAGCTGTAGAGTTTTTCCGGGCAGCCCTTACAGTAAGGACCAGGGAGAAATGGCCTCAGCAATGGGGGATGACTCAAATGGGAATGGGCAATGCGTACCTGAGAATCGCCAGAATCGAAGATGGCGGAGTGGGCGCCGCAAATATCCTGCTGGCCCTCTGGGCATTTGACAAGGTCCTGGACGCCTCCGATGAAAACCTGTCCCATATAAGGGACATTGCGATTAATGGAAGGATAGCCGCCTTGAAGCTTCGACAGGTCCGCAACCTGGATCAGTCATGGCCCCTCACGGGTGAGCGGGATATGAAGGAGGGCTCCTCTCTGGGAGACCAGGTTTCCTAGCCAGGCATTGGCCCGATCAATCCCTCAAGATTCAGCTCGTCGTTGCTGCGCTGGTTGTAGTGGCGCCATATCCTTCGATATTCCTTCGGGCTATCCCCAGGTGGGCCATCAAGGTAAATGAATCGGGAATACCATCCCAAACCCGTCCGCACATCCTCCATAAACCAGGCGCCATGCTCCCTGCACCGGTAAATTGCGAACAACAGATCATCGTCTTTATGGATAAGCTCGAAGATGGCCATCTTGCCGCCAAAGCATGGATCTTTTTTCTTCAGCTCCCCGATGGGCGCTGGTGGAACAGGGGTCGCAGTGGCCATTTGCGCTGGTATGATGAAAAAATGGTCCTTGTTCTCCACTTTCATTGTTCCATCCGGCAGTATGCTCCAGAGCCATACATAGCTCCTTTTCGGCAGAAGGATCCCCTCCGGTGAGTGGAAATCATCCAGGGTGATCAACCTTTTCCTGTCCATGGGCACTATCGCCTATCCACGGCGCCCCGTCCTCCGAGGGCCATGGCTGCCGCCATTCCAACCAGGAATATGGCGCAGGTGCCAAAAACGATGGTCATGAATGGGTGGAACGGGTTCAGAGGCAAGCCCCAATATCCATCCAGGGAGGCCCACAGTATCACCATCAGCCCCGCTGTCACCCCCATGGCCGCATGGGCGCTTTTGACGGCGCGGGTCATGATCCCTAGCAGGAACAGGCCCAACATTCCACCACTGAAAATACCAGCCAGCCTCCACCACTGATCCAGAGCGCCTTTGTTTTCGATCATAAGCAACGCCGCCACTACCCCAAAAGCGCCCAGCGCCAGGGAAGATAGCCTCAAGAAGATGGTTTTATGTCGATCGTCAGCATTCGGGGCGACAAACCTTGCATATACATCTGTCATCAATATCGTTGACGAGGAGTTTAATGAACTGGATACCGTGCTCATCGCCGCAGCCAACAAAGCCGCTATTAACAACCCTTTAACACCATCCGGAAGGTGGGTCATCATGAAATGGGGAAAAACCTTGTCGCCTGCCAGCCCTGCGGGAAGCAATCCTGGCTGGAGGGAGTAATAGACGTATAGCTCCGTGCCGATAAAGAAAAACAGGGCGCTGATCGGTATATACAACAGTGCTCCGAACCATACGGAGCGATCCGCTTCCTTCTGCGATTTCGCCGCCAGGTATCTTTGTACATAGTTCTGGTCGATGCCGAAATTCTGCAAGTTGATAAAGACTCCATATATGAATGTCACCCAGAAGGTGGTTGTGAAGAGCGACAGGCCGTAGGGGCCCATGGAGAATTTGCCGCTATCCCAACCGATCCTGAAGATTTGGCCCGGGCCGCCGGGGACACCGAACATCAGTATACCAGCGCAAGCAAGGGCCCCGATTATCAGGACTATGCTTTGCACCACGTCTGTCCATATCACAGCCTCGATGCCTCCCACCATCGTGTATATGGTCACCAACACCCCCACCACCACTATCACCATGCGGATATCCCACCCCACGGCGCTCTCCAGGGTCAGCGCCACCAGAAAGGTGATGGTCCCCACCCGCGCGAACTGGGTGAGCAGGTAGAATGTCATGGCGTATAGCCTGGCCCAAACACCAAACCTGGTTTCCAGGCTGGCGTACGCGGAGAGCTGGCCCGACTCCCTGTAAAATCGGGTGAACCAGCGGACCGCCACCCACGCGGCGAAAGGAAGCGACAGGGAGAAGGCGAACCTGTTCCACCCGCCGGAGTATGCCGCCCCAGGCAGGGCGATAAACGAGATGGAAGAAAGATAGGTGCCGAAGATAGAGAAGCCCACCACCCATCCCTTAAGTTTCCCCTCTGCCGCCACGAATCCCCGTGATGTGGAGGCCCTTTTATAAAAGAAGAATCCCATGGCGGTGACACAGGCCAGGTAGACGCCCACGATTGAAACGTCCAGTAAGCTCATTCCCCGGCCCCCGATGTCACC
>JAOUMU010000164.1 GCA_029881335.1 Nitrospinota bacterium
CAACCGCGCCAGTGAGGGTATACGTCCCCGTTTGAAGGCTGATGATATCGCCGCCAGCTCCGGCGTTGACGGCGTTGACGGCCCCGCGCAAGGAGCAGTCCCCCGCCGCCGCCGTGCATGCGGAGAGCGCGCCGTTGTCCACGGTGGTGTCCACCACATATGTGGCCGCCCATGCGCCTGGAGACATAAAAACAAGAAAAAACAACCCGATAAAGTATCCAACGATCTGTTTCATATGTAATATCCGCTATAAAATAAACCCGTTGAAGTAAACCGCTTCATTCACTTGGAAAAGTATGTTGAAGCCAAATAAAATATCAGAAATTGTATTTCAGGCCGTATTACGAATTGTGGACAATTGATTACGAATAATGGACAATATCGACAATTGTTTCTTGAAAAACAAGAATATGTGATTGAGAAGGCAGGCGAAGGATCTGTTAACGCCTTTTTGTGGCTAACGCTAGTTTGGGATTTCCATTTTCAAGGGGGATTCATGTCCGATCGTCTACAGATGCATTTTAACGTCTTTGGCCCCAAGGTTCCTTCCGAATTCCGCGAACAGCTTTTCCCGATAACCTGCGGAAATAATGTATCTGAAACTCCTGGTAGCCCCATGAGAATGACAAGCGTGGTCAAGGAGGCGGGCCATGTGGGGTTGGTTACTCATTTCAAGCCTGAGGGTGAGATCTGCACCAATGTGGAGATCAAAAGCAAGGTTGTTGATAACGATGGGGCATTTCATATGGCGATGCAACTGGCGGGCGGAGCAGTGGCCAGTGTGGAGGGAGTTAAGGGCTCACATAATGTTTATTCAGGCCAGGCCCTGATGTTTACAGGAGGAGAGCAGATAATGAATGGATTCCTCCTGCCTTGCTCCTCGTTTGAAACTATCACCTTAAGTCTTTCGGGTGGATTTCTGCTCAGGGCGCTTGAACCTGATACGGCGCCAAGGCCATTTAGGAAAATCCTGGCCAGCGGGCAGTTTTCAACACCGAATCTTTCTAAGATAAACGTGACTTCAATGGCTCAAAAACTGTCATTGGAAATGGTTTCAAATCCATACCGAGGAGTGATTGAGAAGCTTTATCTGCAGGGAAAGATTCTGGAATTATTGGCGGAGATCGCCGCCGCTGAATCCGATCGTGGAAATGGCCGCAACGTATTGCGGCAGGCGCACAGCGGCAAAGTGTTTGACGCCAGGGATATATTGCTGAGCAATCCGGAGAACCCGCCATCGGCAATGGAGTTGAGCTTCTTGGTGGGAGTGAGCTATAAGACGCTCAACCGTGGTTTTATGAAATATTTTCAAATGACCATAAGCCAGTTCGCCATGGGAGCTTTGCTCGATCACGCCAAGAAGACACTTGCTGAAACCGACTTGACGGTATCGGAGGTGGCGCATAAATGTGGATATGCGAATTCGCCCGCTTTTATCGCTGCCTACAAGCGCAGATTTGGAATCACTCCCGGCTCTATCAGAAAAAGGAGATAGCCAGCAAGGTATTCCTGGTCGCCGCTATCCCTTTTTCGCTTTTGCGGCATGAGCTGCCTGTTCGATTCATGTTATATATAAATATGCTAGCCTCATAACATGCCCAGAAATGAAAAGACTGTGAGCGCTGTTATGGCCGTCGTGAAAAGCCGGGACACTGTCCTGGAGATGGCCCTGCGCAGGGCTTTGTTCGGCCTGGGGCTACGATACAGGCTGGGGGGGGGGCGCCAGCTGCTGCCGGGCAACCGGATATTGTGTTCGTTTCCGCCAGGGTGGCGGTGTTCGTGGATGGGGACTATTGGCATGACAACCCGCGATAAATGGGCGCTCATCTCCGCTGGATAATTGGCCCACAAAAACAGAGCCGAATATCTTGCCGGAAAGGGTGGACCCACCCGGTGCTCCCGTGTAGAATGGCATGGAAAGGTGGTTATGAGAAATTATCAGATCGTATCCGACATCAGCATCTTGTTGGTATTGGCGCCAAAGCTGGAGCAGGAAATGACCACCGAGATGCAGGAGAAGTTCACCGAAATACTGCGAGGGGAACTGACCGCGATGAATGTATACCTCCTCTCCGCAGTTTTCGAGGAGAGCCACCATCTTTTCAAGCTGGTTACTCCGCCACAAGTATCCCCCCTAACCGCAGTGGATATCGTCATGGAAGCAGTCACGCCCCGGTTCATTCAATGCTTCGAGGAGCTGAAAGGATGGGGGAGCATATACCATGACAGAGTATTCATAAAAACCGGCGAGGAGATATCCGACCAGCAATTGAGCGACCTTCTCAGTTTTTCGCTTAGCGACATCTAAAGATTCTCACTTGACGACCCACGCCTGATCCGGAAAATGATAAGATAACCACCATGAGTGACTGCGTCTTCTGCAAAATAGCCAAGGGGATCATCCCGTCGCAAAAAGTGGCGGAGACCGATACCCTGTACGCCTTCCAGGACATAAACCCGGTAGCGTCCACCCACATCCTGATAATCCCGAAAAGGCATATTGAGAACAACTTGTCGCTGACTCCGGAGGATAATCAGACCATCGGGGAGATATTTCTTCTGGCCAACGAACTGGCTGTGAAGCAGGGTATAGACAAATCCGGCTTTCGAGTGGTGGTGAACAACGGCTCCGACGCCGGCCAGGCGGTGTTTCATATCCATTTCCACCTTCTTGGTGGAAGAATCATGCTCTGGCCCCCCGGCTGATACCGGCGGCCATTTCCACCCTGTAGTATCCATCCTATGGTGGACATACCCAGGCAGACAGCCTTACGCGCTCTGCTGGCGCTGGAGGATAACCACTCCCGGCCGGATGTGGTTATTTCGCGCCTCTGCTCCGAAAATGGCCTGCATGGAAGAGACAGAGCTTTCGTTTCCGAGCTGTGCCACGGCGCGCTACGCCATATGCGAGCGCTTGATTACATACTATCCCATGGCTCAGGTAGACCAGCGCAGTCTATGGATCCGCCGGTTCTGTCCATCCTGCGCATGGGGATGTATCAGGCCCTGGAGATGGACAGGGCCAGGTTCGCCGCGGTCAACGAATCCGTGGAGTTGGCCAAGTCGTGGAAAAAGACTGTTCGGGCCGCCGGATTTGTTAACGCCGCCCTGCGCCAAAGCTTGCGCGCCATAGACCGGGCGGGGGGAACGGAATTGGCCATATGGGAAGTGGTGAAGCTGCTCCAGCCAGTGGGCCTGGCGCCTGCCAGGAGGCTGGGCGAAGAGTATTCGTTCCCGGACTATTGGGTCGCCAGGTGGGTGGCGAATTTCGGGGAGGAGGTTACGGAGAAAATCCTTGCCCGGTGCCAATCCAAGTCGCCTCTGTTTATTAGACCAAACATGTCTTCTAATACAGCTATGCAGGTGGAGGAGCGTTTACGCGATAATAATATCCGGGTTAAACCCGTTCCATGGGACGAGGGTTTGTTCCAGGTCACCGATGGGATTCTGCCGCCCGACTCCCCCCTGATAGTGGATGGCGTGATCCAACCGCAAGACGCATCATCCTACCTGGCTTCCCGCCTGCTGGCGCCAGCCCCGGAAGAGACCATTGCCGATGTATGTTGTGGCAAAGGGATAAAAAGCGGGCTGTTCGCCCACTCCGCCGCCAGAGTGGTTGCCTTCGATTCCAATTACTCCTTGCTAGTGTCGTTAAAAAACAATATGGCTCGGCAGCGGATAGGTAACGTTTTTCCGGTACTTGCGGACATGACACGCCCCTGGCCCGTGCGAGGGCCATTTTCCAGGATATTCGTGGACGCGCCCTGTTCCGGCTCCGGACTGGCGCGGCGGCACCCGGAGGGGAAATGGCGCAAAAGCGTGGAGCTGATAGAAAAGATGGGCCGTATCCAAAGCGGGATTTTGGCACGGGCGGCGGAATACCTGGCGCCAGGGGGAATGCTTGTGTATGCAATATGCTCTGTGGAGCCTGAGGAGGGAAGGGATAATGTGGAAAAGCTTTTGCGGAGCGATAAGACCCTTGTCCGTGAACGTGTCGGCGCCCGGAACACCAGGCTCCTGGATTTCGAAACCGATACCGGGGAGATGCTCATATTGCCGGGGATACATGACATAGACGGTTTCTTCGCATCAGTGATAAGAAAGAAATAAAGCCCTATAGGCATATCAAACTAGCCCCAGATCGGCGCAGAGCGCAAACTCCCATTTCTTGCGCAACCGTATTGCTTCATTATGTTACATGCACCCTGCCGAGGTCTAGTTTTACCCTGAAACGTGAAATCCCCTGATTCCACCATGACTTTCCAATCTATTTTTCTTGCAATAAGGGTGATGATTTGTCATCATATTGAACAAGCGCTTCCGGGATTTTCAATGCGCTATGGTTGGGGCCATCAGAGAAAGCCGAGACTTTTTGTCGTTTGGAGGTATTTTTTATGGCTGCGTTTTTAGGATCCCGATTCGACACCTATGTTAT
>JAOUMU010000061.1 GCA_029881335.1 Nitrospinota bacterium
GCCAAACTTGCTTTTCCAGCGGTAATAGGTCTGCTCTGTGATACTTTCGTCCCTGCACACGTCCTTGACCTTCCTGCCGGATTCGACCTCCTTGAGGATCCTGATGATCTGCTCTTCTGAAAAACGCTTCTTCATGTGAACTCTCCTTAAACATTATTTTATTGGAAAATTCACTCTGCGAACTGTTCGATCAACGGGGGAAGGTCACGTGGACTATGCTCGGTAGAATATTTCTCCACCCCTTTTCTGGCGGTGGCGCCAATCCGACGTGGATTTTGCTTATGGGTCTGTTCTATTGGCTGATGCTGGTCAAGAACAGTGGATATCAGTACAATTTCCTCTTTGAAAGAGGAATCATTGCCCGATCACTTATAATGCTGACAGCACTCCTTTTACTTATCATTTTTATGGGAAAATCCACTGAATTCATATATTTCGTCTTCTAGATCACAAGTCAGGGATGAAACCTTTATATCCATGTATACACGAACCTTCACAAATCCCAGGACATTTAACAAGAGTCTTGAAAACAAATGTATTTTGCGGTACTTTTACCGCTTCCTAGATATCAAGTAATTGAGGCTTATCCATTGACGACAATCATAGATGGCAAGACATTGGCCGCCTTCATCAGGGCCGAGATCAAGGCGGAGACTGATCACATTCTGGCGGAACGCAACCTGAAGCCTGGCCTGGCGGTGATCCTGGCTGGCGACGATCCGGCCTCCGCCGTCTATGTGCGCCTAAAGGAGAAGGCTTGCGCCGAAGTGGGGATGGCGTCCTTCCAGCACAACCTCCCCTCATCCGTCACCCAGGAGGAGTTGCTAGCGCTTATCGACAGGCTCAATGGCGACAGCGCCGTCAGCGGAATATTGATCCAACTGCCGCTATATCCCCACCTGGACTCCAATGCCGCGCTGGATCGGGTGGATCCGGGCAAGGACGTGGACGGCTTTCATCCCATCAACGTGGGGCTGCTATCCCAGAACCTGGCCACCCTAATGCCCTGCACCCCCGCCGGGTGCATGGAGATGCTGGACCGATATAACATACCGATAGAGGGCGCTCATGCCGTGGTGGTGGGCCGCTCCAATATAGTGGGCAAGCCGCTGGCCGCCATGCTGCTCCATCGCAACGCCACCGTGACCATTTGCCATTCCCGCACTCGCGACCTGATATCTATCACCCGACAGGCGGATATTCTGGTGGCCGCCATAGGCAGGCCAAAGATGATAACAGCCGACATGGTGAAGCCGGGCGCGGTGGTGCTGGACGTGGGGATCAGCAAGGTGGATAACAAGCTTTATGGCGATGTGGATTTTGAGCAAGTGAAGGAAGTGGCAGGATTCATCACCCCCGTTCCCTTCGGCGTTGGCCCCATGACCATCGCCATGCTCCTCTCCAATACGATACTGGCCTTCAAGCTGCAACACGACCTGATCGTCAGCATGCAGGATAACCAGGGACGCAAGGTCTCCGGCTGAGCCCCACCCGGATCAATCCAGTGAATTCAGGGCCACATGGATGGCCCAGTACAACGTGCCGTTGATGTCATTGACGCTTATGAACTGCTGCGCCTTCCCGTCATCGTGCAGGCGAATCCCCAAAGCCACCTTGTCCCCCAGCAGCCCCAACTGGACACTGCCGGCAAAGCCCTGGTCCGCGGCCAGTTCCTTCCTGGTCCCGCCGCCGCCCAGGGCCACCTCGTGGTAGTACTCCGGGCCGAAGCGCAATGAAGAAACCAGGGGCCAGTAGAGCCTCTCCAGCGAGACATGCGCCCCCACATAAGCCCGTGGATCGGGAGCCTGGTTCTCCTTGTACAATGTCACCGGAAGGCGAAGCGTCATGTGGAATCCCTCCGTTTTCTCCGAAACGTATATCCTTGGTTCATAGCCAAAATACCACCCGGCGCCGGGGTATAGAGTCAATCCTATCGTATACGGGAAGGCATGCAACGCCATCTTCCCATAAGAGACACCCGGTTCCACCATGGGCTCCTTGTTTGGGATAGTGCTAGGGTCCAGCTCCAAAAAGCTGTTCAGATATGGTGAGGTGCGCAGCATGTAATCCCCCAGCCGCATAAAGCCGAGCCCGATCTTGTTCTTGTCGATCTCCTCCACCTGCCCCAGCCTGATGAAAGCGTTGCGAAGAGACATGGTCTGCCACCGGTCATAGTTATCCAGGGCGCCAGACATGTTTTCCGAAGGCGCCAATCCGCCGAAAACCGCAGAGGCCGCTTTGCCTGGGGAGGAGAGAATGTTGGACGAATGGATATAGTCCTCCGGAGCGTTTTTGTAGCCACTTATCCGCAACCTGGTCACCAAAGCCTCCAGATCCTCCGGCTTGCAAGGCTCCCTGTTTTGCTCCATGCTCAATAGTATCTCCATCACCACTGCCAGCTTGTCCCTGCCGATCCTCGACACCTCGGCGCCCAGCAGCTTTTCCCTTATCCGATCGATAGACGACACTACCATCGAGTTGTCTCTCTCAGCCAGATTAAGCAGAACGTACAGCGCCCTCTTGTCCACCCCTTTCAGATATGCGGCCACATCCCTGCCATCCGCCGCGGGAGCCAGAAGATCATCCACCACCTGGGCCACATCGCCGATGGAGGCGGGCTCCAGACTGGCGCTTCTGAGGGTGTAATTCAAAAAGAGGCGCGTATGGTCTTTCTTCACGCCGGGAGCCGGGCTGTCGGCGGACTTGACGAAAAAGGCGATCGAGTCGTATACCCCGGCGTAGTAGTCATATTCCCTCAGGGGCCTGTCCATAAAAGCCCCGAAAGAGCCCATGAACGTTCCCGCCACCGGCGAAAACCTCCTGGATAGCAAAAGCTCCATTCCGGCGCCAGGGCCATCCCCCCCCTCCACCAGCCGGAAATGATGGGTCACCGCCAGAAGCTCCCGCTGCCGAGCGCTTACCACCAGAGATCTTCCCAGCCCCAGGTAAAAATCGAGCCCCCG
This sequence comes from Nitrospinota bacterium, assembly GCA_029881335.1. Classification (GTDB taxonomy): domain Bacteria; phylum Nitrospinota_A; class UBA7883; order UBA7883; family UBA7883; genus JAOUMU01. Next base: position 2,964 of record JAOUMU010000061.1, read on the forward strand.
GGTATTTGTGGTCTGCCCATCGCACCTATCCTTTGGCGTCTGGCTCCTGGTGTCTGGATCTATATAGACATAGGACATTTTCACGTCCCGCTTTTCCGGATATTCCATCGAGACCTGGTGCACCGCCAGGCCCAGCGGCACATTGTCGAAAATACCTCCATCGGTGAACTGCCCCCGCACAGGGGTAAAGTTTCCTTTCCCGCAGGTCTTGTCCTCGTTCTGCGATTCGCAGATATAATGTGTCAGCGTCACCGGCGAAAAAGCGCCGGGGAAGGCGCTGGAGGCTTTTATGGCGCCCACAATGTTGTCCATGTTCAATGAAGCGGCGGTGGCCGGGTCCTCCAGATGTAGCACCTGACCCGCCACGGTGTTCAGCCGGACGGTGAGTTTTCTTCTGCCGTCAAAGGCCGCCTGCTGCATGTAAAACTTCAGCCCGTCAGGCTCCACTTCCGCCTCCATCGGCAGCACATGGTGCTGGGTCATTATTTCTATGCTGTTTTGCGCGCTCCCCATTTTCACCTCCGCCGGCGTGGCGCTGGTCACCGTCACTCCCACCAGCAAAGGCTCTCGTCCCGGCGCGAACCGCTCCGGCTGAGCCGCCGCCAGCTTGATCTGGCCGATGATATAGTCGAAGGAGCGGCGGGTGAATAGCCCGTCCTCCTGGCGATAAGCCGTCCAGTCGTTCTCCTGCCCCAGTCTGTTTTCCTTCACCAGCCTTTCACCTTCCTTTAGTCGCGCCACATCAAAATCCAGCGCAAAGCATTGTGAAGTGATGAAGCTGTCCAGGTCCTCTGGACCCGGGAAATTCGCCAGATACACGTCCCGGTAATAGCTGCCGCAGCTTTTGCCGCCAGGGAAGAGAGTGTCCAGCCCCACCGGGATCCAGGTGTTGTAGAACCAGTTGTTGATGATGTTCTGCCCGCTTCCACGCAGCTGGGCGCCCTCATTTTCCATCCAGGTGATGGCTGTCAGAAAAGCGTTTATATTCCCGGCGGACGCTCCGGAAACGGCTCTCAGGTTGTATAGGTCACCGGCAGGGTGGGCGGCGTGGAGCTGTTTAAGTATGGAAACGAATCCCCAGTTGAATCCCGCCTGGTACGCCCCCAGGCTTATGCCACCGCTGATGGTGAGAGCATAGTCCCGCTCCCCGGCCACAGGGTCCCGGCCAGCAGCGGCCAGCGGCGTGGCGGCGCCCGACAGCAATAACGCCGCCAACAACGGGATGATAAATACCTTAGAACCCCTCTGCATTCCCCCTCCTGAAGATTCCACTTTCTTTCCCACTGGTGGAGCCGACTCCACGCCCAGTCGCATAACCGGTAATTTAATTCATCCACGGTTATTTTTCACCATAAAGCGACGGAGCAGGCTTTCGCGCAGCCTGTGGTTGACACTGCCATGCGCTTATGTTTTTCTGTTCAAAGTTGGCAAAGATATGGAAAAGAAAAATAACGACACACAAGCCAGGCCCCCGCAGGATGAAACAGTCATGGCGCTGATCGGGCTACCCGCCACGCTGATCACGGCAGGGGTTTGTCTTCTTATAATCGGCATATCCACCTATCCACCACTGGACTTATCGCCGGTGTTGCGCATGGCGCTGATTTATGGTGGCGCCGTGGCGGCGGTGTACATAGCCATAGGGGCGTATCTTCTGCGACAAAGGGGCGATGGGAGAAAAATCAAGGGTATCTTCATTGCAGTCTCTCTATGCGGCATCCCGGCCTCCGCCCTGGGCTCGATCATCGCCGCCAATGGAGCGCTGGATAGATCCCCTCCCAACATGCTGCCCACCATGGTGATGGAGAAGGAAATCGACAACCAAACCTGGTCGACATTGCTCGGCGAGAGGCATACGATATACGTCAGCTCCTGGAGGGCGACCGGCCACAGGGAAAAATTGGCCGTGGGAAAGGATATCTACGACAGGGTGACCCCATTCAAGAATAAGATGATCGTAACCACAAAATCCGGCTGGCTCGGTTTTGAGTGGGTATCATCCATCAACCTGGTACCTGGCGCGCCGGGGTCCGGCTCCTCCGGACAGTAACAGGAAGAAATGAACGAGAATAAGGAAGAAACAACAGGCCGCCCCGTGCTGACGGTCACCGCGCTCAACGGAATCATCAAGGATATCCTGGAGGGCGCCTTCCCCGCCATATGGGTGGAGGGGGAGATTTCCAACTTCAAGATATACACCTCCGGGCATATCTACTTCACCTTGAAGGACGCCGACTCCCAGATACGCGGCGTCATGTGGAAGGGAAGCCGCAAGACCCTCCGCTTCACCCCGAAAGATGGCGACAAGGTGATCATTACCGGCCGCATATCGGTGTACAACAAACGGGGTGAATATCAACTGGTGGCCGATTCGATGGAACCGAAGGGATTGGGAGCGCTACAAGCGGCCTTCGAGGAACTCAAGAAAAAACTGGCCGCCGAGGGCCTGTTCGACCAGTCGCGCAAGAAGCCGCTACCCGCCATCGCCTGGTCCGTGGGCATAGTCACCAGCCCGAAAGGCGCCGCAGTGCGAGACATGATCCGCACCCTCAACCGCCGTTTTCCCGGTCTGCGTATCATCCTGAATCCATCCCCTGTGCAGGGTGAGGGCGCCGCGGCCAAAATCGCCAGGGCCATAGAGGAGCTGAACGAATATGGCCAGGTGGACGTGATCATAGCTGGGCGGGGTGGAGGATCGCTGGAGGACCTGTGGGCGTTTAACGAAGAGGTGGTGGCCCGGGCCATCGCCGCGTCGAAAATTCCGGTGGTCAGCGCTGTGGGCCACGAGGTGGATTTCACCATCGCTGATTTCGTGGCGGACGCGCGCGCCTCCACTCCCACTGCCGCAGCAGAGATCGTGGCGCCGGAGAAGGTGGCGCTGGAGGCGCAAGTGGCCGAGCTCTCCCGCAAGCTGCGCCTGGAGATGCGTAATAAACTTGAGGCCGACTCCCAGTTTGTAGACGACCTGATGGGGCGGCTGGGCGCCACGGCGCGAAACATGGTTGAACTGCACCGGCACAAGCTAGAAGCGATGAGAGGCGGCCTGCGCGGCCAGAATCCAGCCAACAAAGTGCGGATGCGAAAGGAGAGGCTGGCCCAGCTTTCCACCGCCATGATCCGCGCCCTGACACGTCTGGCGGGAGTGAAACGGCTACAAGCGAAAACCGCCCTGGACAGGCTGGCGGCTATCAGGCCCAGGACATTGATCACGACCCGAAAAGTGGAACTGACCAGGATGGAAGAGTCGCTGTCAAGAAGTATGAATCTGCGGCTGCGAAACGATCGTAACTTAATCGATAAATCCGCAGCCGCCCTGGCCGCCTATGACCCGGCGAAAGTCCTGGATCGGGGATACGCCATTGTCACTCGCGCCGCCGATGGACGAATCGTAAAGACTCTAGCGGATCTGGCGCCTGGCGCGAAGGTGAGTATTCGGGTGAGCGATGGAGCGGCGGGGGCCACCGTGGATGGGAAACCGAAAGGTGGCCTCAAACAGGGCGAGCTTTTTTAGAGGCTGGCTTTTCTTGGTATAACCAGCCCTTTAGGGCGTGATAGACTGGTCGGGCAATGAGTGAAAAAGTTGAAAAAGAAATCAAATTCGAGGCTGCCCTAAAGCGCCTGGAGGATATCGTCTCCCAATTGGAGAAAGGTGACATGGACCTGGAAGTCTCCATGAAACTTTTCGAGGAGGGAGTGGGGACGGTGCGGAGACTCCAAAAGAAACTTGAAGAGGCGGAGAGGAAGATCGAGAAACTGGTGAAGGATGGCGGCGCCTTCAAGACCGAGCAGATGGCCGGGCCGGAAGGGGACGCCGCACCGTTCTGAATCCATAGCCCGATTTGGTAGAAAAGCGCAAACCTATGCCCCTTACAAAATATTTCGAGACCATAGCCCAACAGACCGAGACCTGGCTGGACCAGCTGGTTCCACAGGAAGACGCCTATCCCCCTTCCATCCATCAGGCGATGCGCTATTCCCTCTTTGCCGGGGGAAAGCGAATGAGGCCGATGCTGGCCGTGGCAGCCTTTGAAGCTGTGAGCGGCCAGAAAGCCGTGGGAACCGAGCGGGGCGCGGTGATGCCATTTGCCGCAGCGCTGGAAATAATCCATACATACACATTGATCCACGACGACCTGCCAGCCCTGGACGACGACGAATTGCGCCGGGGCAAACCTACATGCCACGTAAGGTTTGGCGAGGATATGGCCATCCTGGCAGGCGATGCGCTACTCACCCTGGCATTCCGTATTTTGACGGACCTGCAGTTGTTTAAGGGCATACCTGCCCAGACAGTATGCGATCTGGCCCGGGAAACGGCAGAGGCGATAGGGTCTCTGGGGACCATTGGCGGGCAGGTGGTGGATCTGGAATATGAAAACACGACCGACCCGGATCCGGCTATCCTGGAATATATCCACACCCACAAGACAGGCAAGTTGATCGCCATGGCGGTCCGGGGCGGAGGGATGCTGGGGGGAGCCGGTGAGGATCAGTTGTCCTCCCTCACCGAATATGGGCGGCGCGTGGGTCTGGCGTTCCAGATAATTGACGATATTCTGGACGTTGAAGGCGACGAGAAGCTTCTAGGAAAGAGAACAGGCTCCGACAAGCGGATGGACAAAATGACATACCCCTCTGTGTCCGGGATGAAAGCTTCCAAAGAGAAGGCGGTGGACCTTATTGACAAGGCCATTGGGGATCTGGAGATGTTCGCAGAGAGGGCCGGCCCCCTGTCGGACCTGGCCAGGTATGTAGCGGCCCGGACGCTGTAGCCTGGCGGCTGATTTGCTTGGCGCCCACGGGTGGCGGCTGGTATAATCCAATAAAAAATCAACCCGGTTTCGGTGGGCGATCTTAATGAGGATCATGGCGTTTCTGATTGGCTTGGCCATTTTTCTGTTAGTGGTGGGGATAGCGATCACCAACCAGCAGGAAGTGACGGTGACTTACTACTTTGGCCATTCCTGGACAGGAAAGCTTTGGGTGGCGATCATGGCCTCTTTCGGCGCTGGGGTCTTGATGGCTACCGCATTCTCCTCCCTGCTCCTGGTCAGGGAAAAGTTGCGCTTTGGGATGCTTAACCGGAAAACAGGCCGGTTGGAGGAAGAGGTCAAGTCATTGCGCCAGCGCCCAATGCCGGACGAACACCCTGTGTTTCCCCCGGTGGCGGCCATATCCCCGCCCAGCCAGGGGGCCGGAAGGTCGTAGGACCATTGGGTCGCAGGCCCTTTGGATGGCCAACCCTGTTGTTCCGATCGAGAATCGAACCTCATAATTCGCGGTATGCCTTGCCATGGCCTGCCGCAAGTTTTATATATGGAACCAGTCCAGCCGCGCGAATGGCGCCCGGCCAGGAAACCGATGCCGGGCTAGTCCCGCATAGATCTTTGATATCTAAATGCCACAGGTTATAATGGACCCGGTGGTATTTTAAAAAGACGGAGAGTGGTGTAGTGAACCAGACCAAGAATTTTGCGATCTGGGTGGTTGTCGCCATGGTGATGATAACCCTGTTCATGATGATGCAGACCGGCCCCGACAACAGAGCGATCTCCTTTACCGAGTTCCTCAACGCCGTGGAAGAAAAAAAGGTTACCGAAGTGCGGGTCTCCGGCGAACGGATATACGGCCAGTTCAAGGACAACCAGATGTTCATAGTGGATATTATTGAGTATCCAAACCTGGTGGAGGATCTGCGCGCCTCTGGAGTGAAAATCAACGTGGAAAACATGGCCCAGGCCTCCTGGTACCTTAGCGCCATATTTTCCGCCGCGCCATTACTCCTGATTGCGGGGCTCTGGATATATATGATGCGCCAGATGCAAAACGGCGGCTCAAAAGCCCTCTCCTTCGGGAAAAGTCGCGCCCGGCTGATCTCCGATCCCCATGGAAAGGCCACCTTCAAGGACGTAGCCGGCGTGGACGAGGCCAAGGAGGATCTGCAAGAGATCATCGAGTTTTTGAGCGATCCGCACAAGTTCAGGCGCCTTGGGGGCAAGATTCCCAAAGGCGTGCTGCTCATCGGCCCTCCCGGCACGGGGAAGACCTTGCTGGCAAAGGCCATCGCAGGCGAGGCCAATGTCCCCTTTTTCAGCATATCCGGCTCCGACTTTGTGGAGATGTTCGTGGGAGTGGGCGCGTCGCGGGTACGGGATCTTTTTGAACAGGCGAAGAAAAACGCCCCCTGCATCATATTTGTGGACGAGATAGACGCCGTGGGACGCCACAGAGGCGCGGGCCTGGGTGGTGGCCATGATGAGCGGGAGCAGACATTGAACCAGTTGCTGGTGGAGATGGACGGCTTTGAGGATAACAGCGGCACCATTCTTATCGCCGCCACCAACCGCCCGGATGTGCTGGACCCGGCCCTGTTGCGCCCAGGTCGATTCGACAGGCGCATCGTCGTCCCCCGGCCCGATATCGGCGGACGGGAGGCGATCCTGAAAGTGCACACTGCGCCCATCCCACTCTCCCCGGATGTGGACCTGAAAGTGCTCGCCCGCGGCACACCCGGCTTCACCGGGGCGGACCTGGCGAACCTTTGCAACGAAGCGGCGCTTTTGGGGGCCAGGGAGGACGCTTCCGTCGTGACCATGCACCATTTCGAGAGAAGCAAGGACAAGGTGCTGATGGGAGCGGAGCGGCGATCGATGATAATCAGCGACAGGGAGAAGCTGACTACAGCCGTGCATGAAGCGGGGCATGCCCTGGTGGCGATGCTTATGCCGGGGGCCGACCCGATCCACAAGGTGACCATCATTCCACGGGGCCAGGCTTTGGGGCTCACCCAGCAGCTTCCCGTTGATGAAAAACACACCCACTCCCGCGACTACCTGATGAGCCAACTTGTGATCCTGATGGGTGGGCGCGTGGCGGAGGAGCTGGTGCTGAATCAGAAAACCACCGGCGCCAGCAATGACATAGAAAGGGCCACCAACCTATCCAGGAAAATGGTGTGCGAATGGGGGATGAATGATGATCTGGGCCCCATAGCTTATGGTCAGAAAGAGGAGCAGATATTCCTGGGCCGGGAGATCGCCCAGCACCGGGACTATTCGGAGAGCACCGCCATCTCCATAGATAAGGCAGTAAGCAAGCTGGTAACAGATTCCCATGAAAAGGCCTACTCCATTCTCACGGAAAGGCGTCAGGTGCTCGATAAGCTTACCGAGATTTTGCTGGATTTGGAAGTAATAGACGGAGAAGATATCCAGCGGATACTCACCGAGGACGCCAACGGCGGGCCGGGAGACGACAGTGATCCCAATCTGGGCCCGGACAATGGCGCGACGCATGACCTGGCCACCGAACCTGAATTAAAGCCAGAAAAGGATCAGGACACCGAAAAGGCGCGTCCCACACCCCCTCCACAGGGCGGCCTGGAAGGCTATGGAGGCCTCCATTCGCCAGCCCTGCCTTGACACCGCGACGGGTATTCGCCACCCTTCGGGAAACCGGTTGAGCCGATGAAAATATTGCTGACCAACGACGACGGTATCAACGCCGATGGAATCAGGGCTTTCAAGAGGGCCCTAATTGAAATCGCGGACGTCACCGTGGTGGCGCCGGAGACGGAGATGAGCGCCGTGGGGCATTCCATCACCCTGTCGGATCCATTACGGGTGCGGGAAGTGCGGCACAATGGAGAGCTCTTCGGCCTGGCGGTGAACGGCACCCCGGCCGACTGTGTGAAGATTGCCGTCCGGGCCATCCTGCCCGAGCCGCCGGACATGGTTGTCTCCGGCATCAACCATGGCCAGAACGTGGCCACAAACATCATATACTCGGGTACGGTCTCCGCCGCCACGGAGGGGACTATCCTTGGCATTCCTTCGGTGGCGGTGTCGCTTGCATCCTTTACCGGGGGGGATTTTTCCGTGGCCGCCGATTACGGCATCCGTGTAGTCAAGCACGTAGCCTCCAGGATGTTACCGCCAGACACACTGGTGAATGTCAACGTGCCCGCCGTGCCTGCGGATCAGGTGAAGGGAATCAAAGTGTGCCGCATGGGGATGAGCAAGTTCACAGAGGTGTTCGAGCGCCGGGTGGATCCGCGCAACCGGGAATACTACTGGCAGGGGGGGCAGATGGAGATGAATCCCCAGGATGTGGAGACAGATATACACTGGCTATCGCACAACTGGGTCACCGTCACACCGATACATTACGACCTCACCCATTATGAACTGATGGAAAGCATGTTCAAATGGAAAATCAACGGCTGACCACTCCTCCATCTAGAGACCGCAAATGAAATTCATCGTTGGCCAGGCCCCGCTTAAGGGCGCAATCACAGCCCCGGCTTCCAAGTCCCACACTATCCGGGCGGTATTCATCGCGGCGCTGGCGGAGGGGCGAAGCGTCATCCTCAATCCGCTCGATTCCGCCGATGGGCGCTCTTCCCTGTGCGCCGTGGCATCCATAGGGGCGGATGTGGATATGGCGCCAGACAAATGGACCATAGATGGGGTGGGTGGTCATATCCATGCGCCTGCCTGCCCGGTGGATGTGGGCAACTCCGGCACCACCGCCAACTTCGCCCTCTCCATGGCGGCCCTGGGGATGGCGCCCATCTACCTCACCGGTGACGCGCAGACCCTGGCCCGGCCGGTGGCCCCGCTGCTGAATGTTCTCACCGCCTTCGGCGCCAGAGTCGCTTCAAACGAAGGACGACTCCCCGCCCGGGTGGAGGGCCCCATGGATGGCGGCTCCGCCAAAGTGGATGGGTCCACCTCCCAGTACCTCTCCAGCCTGTTGATCCACTTGCCGCTTGCCCCCAGGGATAGCGAGCTGACAGTCCCCTTCTTGAACGAGAAGCCATACGCCGATATGACCCTGCGGTGGCTGGAGGAGATGGGGATCGAACATGAAAGAGAAGACTACAGGCTGTTCCGAATCCGGGGCAGGCAGTCGTATCCCTGCTTCACCAGAAGAGTTCCCGGCGATTTCTCCTCCGCCACTTTCTTCGCCTGCATGGGCGCCATGCCTGGAAACAGCGTTTCTATTCGAGGGCTGGACTTCGCCGATTCCCAGGGAGATAAGGCGGTGTTCGGATATCTGGAAGCGATGGGAGCCTCCGTCACTTACGGGATGGAGGATGTTACAGTTACCGGTGGAGAACTCAAAGGCGTCACCCTGGACCTGAACGCCACTCCGGACGCGTTGCCTGCCATTGCGGCGCTGGCGGCCATGGCCCAGGGTGTGACCGAGATCATCAACGTGCCCCAGGCGCGGATCAAGGAAACAGACCGGATCGCCGTCATGGCCCAGGAACTGGCGAAGATGGGTGTTGATATCGAGGAGCGGGCCGACGGGCTGGTGATTCGGGGAGGAAAAATAAGAGGCGCCGTGGTGGAGAGCCATGGCGATCATCGGGTGGTGATGAGCCTGGCGCTGGCTGCATCCCGGGCGGATGGGCCGGTGACCATCCACGCCGCCGAGGCGGTGGATATAACCTTCCCCAATTTCGCCGAACTTTACCGCCAGTGCGGCGGATTGTTGGAAACCGTGGAGGAGGAGAACCTGTAAATATTGTCAGGGCGCCAAGGAGGGTTGATCCTTACCCGCCGTCGTGGCGCCGGAGTGGCCAATCAGCTTTTTTTCCATCTCCCAGCCATCCTCTTCGCCACCGTAATACCCCTTCATGAACCGGATCCGGCAATATCCCAGCCTTTCGTAAAACCTTATGGCGCCTGAGTTATTTGTGGATACCTGCAAATACATGACGGCTATTTCTTGGTAGCGGGCCATCCTTTCGGCCAGGGCCATCAGCCTGCTCCCCACTCCATGACCCTGAAAGGAAGGCGCCACGTCTATGGTCAGCGCGGAGGCCTCCCTGCCCGGTCCCAGGCGCAGGATCATGAATCCGGCCATCTCTCTGCCTGCCTGGGCGACAATCATTGTCACCGTTGCGTCGAGCATCAGGTTACGGAAAGTTTCCATATCATAGGAAGAGTGAGGAGGAAAAAGCCGCGCGTCTAGCTCCTGCATGGCGGGGATGTCCGCCCATATGGCCTTGTGGAACCTGACCCTTTGGGAATCGACGAACAGACTCATGGCGCCCTCTTGTTAATTTTTCGCCCCTGGCTACATATTATCGCCGACACGCGCCACGGTCAAACGAATCGCCGTGGCGCCAGCCCTCACGTTGATAGCAGCCTAGACGTTGAACCGGAAGAACATCACGTCGCCATCTTTCACCACATAGTCTCGCCCCTCCACCCGCAACAGGCCCTTTTCACGAACGGCGGGCTCGGAGCCCAGCCTGTCGATATCCTCATAGGAGTAGACCTCGGCGCGGATGAAACCCCGCTCGAAATCTGAATGGATCACCCCGGCGGCCTGGGGCGCGGTGGAACCTTTGCGCACGGTCCAGGCCCGTGATTCCTTGGGCCCAGTGGTGAAGTACGTGATCAATCCCAGCAGGGAATAGCCATCGCGGATGAAATGGTTCAGCCCCGGCTCGGACAGGCCCAGATCTTCGAGGAACATCTGCTTTCCCTCCTCGTCCAGCTCCATCAGCTCAGCCTCGATCTTGCCGCATATCTCCACCGCCTTGGCGCCGTCCCTGGCGGCTATCTCCGCCACTGCCCGCTTGCCCGGTGTGTCCTGGCCCAGCTCCTTGTCGTCCATGTTCATGACGTATATCAGCGGCTTGGCGGTGAGCAGGAAGAGGTCTGCGCAGAGCGCAGCGTCCCCCTCATCGAAAGCCTGGCGGGCCAGTTGCCCGGTGTTCAGTTTCTCTATTAGCGCTTCGTAACGGGGGATGGCGGCCAGCATCACCTTGTCGCCGGTTTTCTTCCCCCTGGCTGCTGCGTCTATGCGGCGCTGGAGGGTGTCGATATCCGCAAGTAGAAGCTCGGTGCGTATGATCTCTATATCGGACGCCGGGTCCACCCTGCCGGAGACATGGGCCACATCCTGACTTTCGAAACAGCGCACCACATGGGCTACCGCGTCCACCTGGCGAATGTGGCTCAGGAACTTGTTGCCCAGCCCCTCGCCCTTGCTGGCGCCAGCCACCAGACCTGCTATATCCACCACCTCCATGGCTGTGGGGACCACCGATTTCGAGTTGGCCAGTTTAGCCAGCCGGGTCAACCTCGGATCGGGGACGGGTACCACCCCCACATTCGGCTCTATGGTGCAAAACGGAAAATTGGCCGCAGTGGCGCCGGCGGCGGTGAGCGCGTTGAATATGGTGGACTTGCCCACGTTGGGCAGCCCTACGATGCCGCAATTAAAACCCATCAGAACTCCGTGGAAAATCGATTATTATACGGCGCCCGGCGCCCAATGGAGAGAATTGTTTGTTTTGAGGGAACCTTTTTTGGAAAAAAGATCTCCCACAATACAAAGATTCCCGTCCGTTGTCCGGTGGTCAGTTTTGTGAGTTGAATTTGTCTATGGCGTCCAAGATGAGGGTGGAGACTTTTTCCATAATGGCGAAGCTCCCTTCGAAATCGTCCTGACTTGCGGCCAGCCCCGCTTCGTTGAGCATATCCTCCGCCTGCCTCGTCACTGCGTTATCCGCGGCGCTCGGCATTTTGGAATACTCTGTCTTCAGGGAGCGCAGAACGTCGGTCAATATTCCGCTGAGCCTGATGTAGCTGCCCATATTTTTTCGCATACCCAGGGCGAACTTGACCTCGTCTTTTTTGACAGCAATATGCCCTGCCATAGCCGGGGTGGAGAGAAGGGAAATGGCCACAATGGCGGCGCCAATGACTCTGTAATACTGCATTAAATCACCTGATGTGTAAACGTTCAGGATACCTTTTTGAGGGTGGTGGAGGCAAGGGATATGCTGCGCCAGGCCGCCGGTTGTGAAAAATGCAAACTTCTCATTTTTCCTTGAACCAGTCAATTCCAACAGGTATCAGAGGGTTGGAGGGAGTTGTCTCGGGCCTAAATGGAACATCCACGTATAATTCGCCTTCCGCTGTATTCGAAAGAACGAGTCCCATATCAGAGCAATAATTGTCTATTGCTATAGCCAGCTCGTTATAAATAGAAATATCTTCCCAACCATCTGGATACTTTTCACGCATCTCTCTTAAGGCCTTACGCATAGCGGTCCATGTTGGCTCAAAATAAGAGTCGGATAAGCTCTTGGAGACATCATTATCTAATTCATTTAAAGTTATTTCGAGACCATCCAAATACCCAAGCATTAATGAAGCCGTTTTGGGGAGAAATGCTCCATGCCTTTCAAACATTTCTATCAATTTCAGCAGATCACCGTCGTATCGGTAGTATAGTATTTCTTCGTTTACAATTTGCTTTGCGCGATAAATTGAGTCAAGTAAGCTATCATTCTTTCCAATTAAATGCCCTTCCGAAACGCTGGATGCGGATAAATAATTAGCAATGTACTCTGACCAACATACCTCTGTTAATGGCATTGTAAGTTTATCTTTGCCTGTGTAACCATGATTTAGCATTACCTTGCTTAAGGCATCTATCTTCTTGTTATTATCATGCACGTGGCATAATTCATGGTGGAGAATGTGACACGCATCATGCACATCCAAATCGTATGGATTCATTAATTCCGTGTGTGTAAGAGCTGCCGCGAGATGCGCATCGATAATAATTACTATTTCATAATCGTCCCCTATTGGAAGAATATTCACTTGTGCAAGCGCAACGGCATATTCCTCGTTAGTATGTGTTATGGATTTCTCGAAACCTCTTTCGATAGAGAGATTGGCTATTTCACCACCGAGGTCTGACGTAACTATTATGCGATGCATCCGACGCAAATCCAAACCATTACCAGATGCCCCAAGGTGTTTGATAGCCAACGCAACATTATTTCCCATTTCATGAGCGCGTTTTTCCTCTACACCCTTTACTGCTACCTTTAAATCTTCTTCCATAATCCAGTATTTATATGTATTGTCACATTGATATATTTCATATAGTAGCACAATCAGGGTTTGCTGTGCACCAGGTAGGGGGCGGTGAGGGGCCGATCGATAAATCCTCCCCCTAGACGGGGGAGGACAAAGGTGGGGGTGAGGATTAATATTCCACCCTTTCGATACAATAAGCAGTTTTTGAGAATATTATTATTTTTACCACCCTCCCCCCTGCCCCCTCCCGTCAAAAGGGAGGGGATATCATCAGTTGTAGGGACATCCCCATAAGGCTCAGCGTAGCTCGGCGCGCCCGCAGTCCGCGCTCAGTCCTCACCCCCGCGCCCGCTCCAACGCCCCGGCCACTTCCTCGGCTATAACGGCGGCCATGTCGTTTGAAGGATTCTCCACCACCGAGGAGGATACCGCAGCGGTCGCGCCCGGTGTCACCGCTGGTTCCGGTTTCGGCCCACATTCGCCCAGCTTGCCGCAGGCGTTGCAGTTGTTGCACGCCTCGTCGGCGATCTTACGTCGGGGCCATCCCTGCCTGTCGCCCACCTGACGCAGGCGCTCTATCTGCGCCGA
>JAOUMU010000004.1 GCA_029881335.1 Nitrospinota bacterium
CCCGTCACCGGGGAGACCTGTAGCAACTGTGGAGAGGGCGGTGGTTCCCGCTGCTGGAAAAGCGCCCAGATCGAAAGAGCCTGCGGCTGTGCCGACCCAAACCTGATACAGCGTGGCGCCCACTGCTGCGTTCCACGCGAAGGTGACTGTGGTTCCTGGCAACGTGGAGCCAGGAGAGGGGGAGGCCATAACCGCTGGATTGACGATCAGGTTGATTCTTGGGCGGGATAATCCATTGCGCGCGTCCAGAACAGGCGTTCCTGCATTCTGGAAAGTGGAAAGCGCCTGGGCCACCGAGGCGCCCGGGTTGGCGTGCCTGTATACCGCCCATGCGCCGGTCACATGCGGGGTGGCCATTGACGTGCCATTCCACGCCACGTATGAGCCGCCCGGATACGACGAATTGATGGAGGAGCCGGGCGCCAGAAGCTTTAGTATGGAAGCGCTATTGGAATATGAAGCGATAGCGTCCGCCTTGGTGGTGGCGCCCACGCTGATAGCGGATGACACACAGGCAGGCCAACTGATGGAGGTGGATGAACCATCGTTACCAGAAGCTACCACCGTGGCGATATTCACCGAAGAAAGCGCGTCCGCCGCAGCTTTAAAGGCGCCCCCGTCGGCGGTGTCGCAATTGGTGGTATACAATCCTCCACCCAGGCTAAGGTTCACGGAGGCGATAAAGTATGAGCCGCGAAGCGCATATACCCTGTTCAGGCCGGCGACTATGTCCGAGCCGAATGCCGTGGTCCCACCGGACCATGTGTCGTAGGTGAACACCTGAATGGCGATTACGTTCGCTCCCTTGGCAACTCCGCTAAACGACGCGTTGGTCCCCGCGGCGATGCCTGCCACATGCGTCCCATGGCCGCACCCTGCATAAGCCAGATTGCAGTTAACACCCGCTCCCGCGCCCACCTGGGCTTGCGAGGCGTCAGGGCAAGTGGTGGCGTATCCAGAAGCAGCGTTATCGTAGGAGTAGCACGCTTCGGAAACAACCTTGCCGGTAAGAAAGGGGTGAGTTTTGTCCACCCCGGTGTCCAGTATGGCGACGGTCCATCCGGCGCCGGTGTAGCCATTCCCCCAAGCTATGTCGCCTTTGATCAGGGGAACACTTTGCGCAAGATTTGCTTTAACCGCTATATCCTCGGTCACGCTGCTCACCAGAGGATGGCGAATGAGGCCGTTGAGCGCGTTCTGGTTTACCATCAGCGCCATATAGGGGATGAACTGGAATTTTTTCACATGGGAATGATCCGCCGCCGCCAATGAGTTCAGAATCGTGTCCTGATCCCGGGCTATGGCGGCCTCCTGGGCGGCTTGGGCCCCGGCGTTGAGATGTCCCGGAGGTGTGAACTGAGATGTAAGTCCCACGATGACCTTGACTGGTTCTCCGGCGGCGGCCCTGGCGATAAGCTTCGGATAGGCTTTTTGAAGACCATCGGCCTGACTGCGCGATACCAGGTCCGATTCTAGCGGTGGCGCATAATCCATCCGCTCTCCTCCGCCACACCCTTGGAACAGAAGAACAGCGCCGATCAGCGCCAGAAATAAGTTACGGAAGAAGGTACGGGAGCGATTTTTTATGCCTCTGATTGCTTTGGTACTCATAACTCACTCCAATTCTTTTTATAAATATCCCACGTCCATACTACTTCGAAACTAAGGCACTAGCAGGGGGAATACAAGAAAATAAATCACGGATAGACCACAAGTGTATTGTTATGTATGCATGCGGCTGGGTTCTGTTGGTTTCTGTCGTTAAACATGGCAACGGCAGTATCGATATGTGGTTCTTTGGGAAAAACATTAATGACTGCTCACGGGGGTTTCATTGAGATGATATTTGAATAATCCTTGGACGGGAGGGACGGATAACCATGTTGGTGTCGTCTGAAAGCAAATAGACTATAAATCTGATTGGCGCTCCCGGCTGGATTTACTCGGAGATCACCGCAGTCAAGGCGAGTTATTTGTTGATACTATCATCACAAGCCTGATCCCCAGGGCAAAATCAGAATCACCCCATTCCATCTTTATTCGTTTCCCCGTATAATTCGCCTTATTCTATCGATTATCGATTCTGGGCCGGGATGCGGCCGAAGGGAACAGACGCTGTATGGATGAAAACGCCGAGGCTGGTGGATTTCTGATTCAACTGCAGGGAACACTTGACGCCACATCCAGTTTTCTGTGGGGTCCTCCGCTTATCGTCCTGATCCTGGGGGTGGGGCTATACCTGACCTTTTTGTTGCGTGGGATTCAGTTCACCTTTCTGGGGCAAGCCCTGTACATGGGCCTTGTGAAGCGTACGGAGCGCGACGGCGATGGCGACATCTCCCACTTCCAGGCCCTTATGACCGCGCTTTCCGCCACGGTGGGGACGGGAAACATCGTGGGCGTAGCCACCGCCATCATGCTTGGCGGGCCGGGCGCCGTCTTCTGGATGTGGATGACCGGGCTGGTGGGGATGGCCACAAAGTTCTCCGAGGCGGTGCTGGCGGTCAAGTATCGCTATAAGGACGAGAAGGGGAACATGCTCGGTGGCCCCATGACATATATCGCCGCCATAGGGCCCCATCCGGTGTGGAGCTGGATGGCCATGGCGTTTGCCCTTTTCGCGGCTATCGCCTCCTTTGGCATCGGAAACATGGTGCAGGCCCATTCCGTGGCGGACACGTTGGATGGCGCGTTTGGCCTGCCCAGGGTGTGGACCGGTGTCGGGATGGCGGCACTCACCGCCATGGTGATCCTGGGAGGGATAAAGTCGATCGGACGGGTGACCTCGGCCATCGTACCGGTCATGATTTTCATCTACGTGGGCGCGGCGCTGTATATCCTGGTGTCGATGGTGGACGGGATACCGGCCGTTATCGGGCTTATCTTCGAGAGCGCTTTCACTCCCGCCGCAGGGGCGGGAGGTTTTGCATGGGCTGCGTTGCGCTGGGGCGTGGCCCGGGGGATTTTCTCCAACGAGTCGGGGCTCGGCTCCTCCCCAATCGCCGCCGCAGCAGCGAAAACCAATGAGCCTGTCGCCCAGGCTCTGGTCTCCATGACGCAGACCTTCATAGACACCCTGGTGGTGTGCACCATGACAGCGTTCGTGATCCTGCTCACCGGCGCCCACCTCAACGGGCTGGAAGGGGGCCAGGTGACCACATCCGCTTTCTCCGCAGCGTTGGGAGCCGACATGGGCGAGGGACTGGTGGCGGTGGCGCTGGCTTTCTTCGCCTATTCCACGGTGCTGGGCTGGAGCTATTATGGAGAGCGGGCTACCGAATCGCTGGTTGGATTGTGGGGAGTGCTTCCCTACAGGCTGGTATATTGCGCTCTGGTGTATGTGGGAGCAAACCTGGATCTTTCCGTAGTGTGGGCCTTTTGCGATATCACGAACGCCCTGATGGCCTTGCCAAACCTTGTGGCCCTGGTGATGCTCTCCCCCGTTGTCCGGGCGGAGACGGTGCGCTATATTAAAGGGAAAAAATGGACACAGTGAGGGGGCCAACGGTTCCTGGAAACTTTTATCTTTGGGGAGTGAGGAAATGGCTGAGCGGATGATGGTAATCGGCGGCGCGAATGGGGAGCGGCACGAAATTAACGCTTCCATGGCGGTGCGGCACGGGATGATCGCCGGGGCCACGGGAACTGGGAAGACTGTCACTTTGCAGACTTTGGCGGAGAGCTTTTCCCGCATGGGTGTTCCTGTGTTCATGGCGGATGTGAAGGGAGACCTCTCCGGTCTGGCGGAGGCGGGGATGGAAAATCCAAAGATAACAGACAGGCTGGGCCATATGGGGCTATCCGGCTTTCGTGGCTCTGGCTGCCCCACTCTATTCTGGGACCTGGATGGGACTAAAGGCCACCCGGTGAGAACCACCATCTCGGAGATGGGTCCCCTTCTTTTAGCCAGCGCCCTTGGCCTGAATGAGACCCAGACCGGAGTATTGTACACCTGCTTCCGGGTGGCGGACGACAACGGGCTGTTGCTGCTGGATATAAAGGATTTGCGGGCGATGTTGAAATATGTTTCGGAAAACTCCAAGGACCTGGCCGAGGATTACGGCCTTGTCTCCACCGCCAGCGTGGGCGCCATCGGTCGCCAGCTTTTGATCCTGGAGGATCAGGGGGCGGGGGGATTTTTTGGCGAGCCGGCCCTGGTTATCGGCGACCTCATGATCCGCGATTTTTCCGGCAACGGCGTAATTAATATACTGGACGCCACCCGGCTTGTCTCCGCTTCTCCCCGGCTCTATTCCATATTCCTGTTGTGGCTTCTGTCAGAGCTTTTCGAGAACCTTCCGGAAGCTGGCGAGGTGGAACTGCCGAAGCTTGTTTTCTTCTTTGACGAGGCGCACCTGCTGTTCGACCAGGCGCCCAAGGCCCTGCTGGAGAAGATAGAACAGATGGCCCGGCTGATCCGCTCCAAGGGGGTGGGGATATTCTTTATCAGCCAAAGCCCCCTGGATGTGCCCGATGAAGTGCTGGGTCAGCTGGGGATGAAAATACTCCATGCCCTGCGCGCGTTTACTCCAAAGGACCGCAAGACGATCAGGGCGGTGGCCGAGTCGTTTCCTGGAAATCCGGATCTAGACGTGGAAGAAGCGATAACCCAACTGGGAGTGGGAGAGGCGCTGGTTTCCTCCCTGGATCGCTCCGGCAAGCCGACACCTGTGAAGCGGTTGTTAATCAAGCCGCCTGAATCGCGGATGGGGCCTCTGGAGGATAAGGAGAGGGAGGAAAAGATCAGCCACTCTCCCATGAAAGCAAAATATGAGGTTTTGATAGACCGAGAATCGGCATATGAGATTCTGCAGAAGAAAGCGGAAGAAAAGGACCGGATGGAGGAAGAGGCAATGCGGCAGGAGGAGGAGCGGGAAGCCGAGCGAAAAGAAGAGAAGGCCTCAAAACCCGCAAAGCAGGGTAGGTCCAGGCAAGGCGTTGGTGAGGCGTTCTTTAAAAGCGCCGCCCGCTCCATCGGCAGCCAGGTGGGGCGGAGCATAGTCAAGGCGGCGTTTGGCAAGAGTATATCCAGGGGCTTGCTAGGTTCGATATTGGGCGGGCTTGGCAGATAGGGACCTCGATATGACCATCGGTTTTCCTGTTTTGATCAACGGGATCATATCTGGTATGAGCCTGCCTTTTGGCCCAGGCGGTTTTTTGGCTGGGCATGCCTTGAATATTGTTTCCCAGCCTGTCGCAAAATGTTATATTTGAACGGAGGAAATGGGAAACGGATGATCCGCCTGTTATGGGTCGATCCCGCCAAATAAGCAGTATCAGCGAAATCATTGAATGAGTATCGACAAAACCTTAGTTATTGGAAGCCAGTTGGAGTCCTCCGGTTCTGGCAAACCTGAGAATGTGGATGTAGAACCGGGCGCCATCCTTGCCAACAGATACAAAATCATCTCGAAGCTGGGTGAAGGTGGCATGGGTGTCGTGTATCAGGGGATGGATACCCAGTTGGAGCGCTTGGTGGCCATAAAGCTTTTGAAGAGAAAACTGAGCGAGGATCCCAAGGCCATAGAGAACCTGAAACAGGAAGCCCAGGTCTCCATGATCCTCACTCATCCTGGGATAATGCGGCTGATCAATTTCGAACATCATGGCAACTTTGCCTTCCTGCTGGTGGAGCTGGTTGACGGAATGGATCTGAAGACCATCGCCAAAAGAAGAGGGGGCAAGCTGGACTCCAAGACCACCGCCAATATCTCTTACAAACTATGCGCCGCTTTGGAGTACGCCCATAAAAATAACGTTATTCACCGGGATATTAAGCCGGCCAATATAATGATCAGCTCTAAAAAGGAAGTGAAGCTGATGGATTTCGGCATCGCCAAGGTGCTGCTGGCGGGAGATGGGGCGCGGCCCCAACTGGCCGGAACCTTGGCCTATCTGGCGCCGGAACTGATCGAAGGGGCCAAGCCGGACGCCCGATGCGATATCTACGCCCTCGGGCTTACCATGTACGAGCTTCTGGCCGGGGAACATCCATACAAGGGAATGAACGCGCAGCAGGTTGTGAAAGCGCATATAAACGACGATCCTCCCCCCATAGAAGGGGTGGACAGGGAGCTTTTCAACATAGTCTCCCAATGCATAGAGAAAAAACCTAACGCCCGGTTCCAGACTGTGGGGGATCTGCGGGGGGCCTTGGCCAAATACCTGGGGCTTGACGAGTCCTACAAAGTGTCCCGCATGAAAGCCACCATGGAGCACGAGAAGCGCAAGCTGGAGATCGAGCAGCAGAAGGTGGCGGCAAAGCTGGAAATGCTGCAAACGGAAATGAAAAGGATCGAAAGCAGGCCGACTGTCTCTGAGGATGCCGGGCCCGGGTTTTCGTTGTTTGGATATTCCAAAGAAGGTGTCAAGGTCCAGCTCCCATTTATGTTGATCGCCATAGCGGCGGCCTCCGGGGTGGGAGGCGCCATTCTGGGGGAGAAGACACAAACTGGCATTCTGTATGACGCAGGCTCTGACGAGGCCAACATGACCGCAGCCATGGCGATAATGGGCGCCATGGCCCTCATGCCTCCGTCAGTCTTCAAGTATGGAGCCGCCGAATGGTTCAGGTCCGCCGCCATCGGCGCAGTGACCGGTATCGTCTGCTTCTACATGTGGATCCATTCATATCCTTTCGGGCTCGCTCTTTCCAATCCCGCCCACTATCTTTTTTTCGGGATCGTTCTTTCGATCGGCGCGGTGCTGTGCGAGCCGGAAGGGGCGAATATGGATCGTGTGATGCGATTCGCCCCCATAACATTAATGGCGATGGCGTTGAGTTCCCTTACTTCCCTGGGACATATGGAACTTGCTTTGAAATTCACGTCGGATAAAGCCAATATTTTCTTTCTTCCTGTCTTGTCCGCCTCCATCTGGGCGGCGTTGGACATCAGGGAGCAGAGATCCTGATACGCCGACTTTTCACAAGGAACGGCGCAAAAACTTAATGGTTAGGTTCTTCATGTTTGTATTTTCAGATTGGACCAGGTGGCTAGGCTCTGGGGTGGCTGCTGTATTGATACTGGTGGCCACATCCTCCGGAGCAGGCTGGGCGCAGGAGAAGGGGAAATTTTCCGAAGAGCTTTTCATCTCTATCCAGCGGGAAATGATATGCTTGTGCGGATGCAAATCGATCCTAAAAGATTGCCCGCATGTGAATTGCGACTACGCCATCCCCGCCAAAAAGAAGATCCGGGAGATGCTCATTGAGGGGAAGACCAGGGACCAGATACTGGCCGAATTCGTCCGTGAAAGAGGAGAGCAGGCCCTGGCCGCGCCGACAAAGGAAGGATTCAACATTCTGGGGTATATCCTTCCCTTCATCGCCATACTTGCGGCGGGATATGGTGTGTCCATTATCGCCATGCGCTGGGCTGGAGGCAAGGCGGCCCGAGAGCCCGAGATCCGGGAAAGGGACACCGAGCAGGAAGACTTGCAGATCCACCAAGGGCAAGGGCAGGCTTCAGATGAAATTGCAGAAAGATTGAAAAAGGAACTAGAGGAGTTCGACTCTTGATGATTTCCCCAGGAAGGTTTTGAAGTTATGGGTATTTTCATCGCGGAAATCGCGATATTGCTGATAGTTCTGGCGGTGGTGGCTTTTCCTCTGTTGGGAAACGTCGCGGGCCAATCCGCCCCGGAGCTTATGGAAAACGAGCTTTCCGACCTGTTGTACAGGAAGGAAGCGGCGTACACCGCTTTAAAGGATCTGGATTTTGATATGCGAACCGGCAAAATCGGCCAGGAGGACTACGATGGGATGAAGCGTAGCCTGGAAGCCGAGGCGATCAGTCTGCTGGGGATTATCGACAGTATCGCAAAAGGGAAAGCGACAACCGCCGTTGATGGCAAGACGGACAGGAAGAGGGGGAAATTCTGCCCCGAATGCGGGGCCAGGGTGGAGAAAACCCACAAGTTCTGCCCCGAGTGCGCCAACAAGCTCTAGCCCCAGGCTACGCCGGAGAATATGACCTTTTACCCGGTTTCCTTGCTGGTCACAATTTTGGCTATTACCGAGTCATCTTGCGCCATGGCGTAGACCCACACGGCAGCGCCCCCATTTTTCGCCGTCCACTTGGCAGAAGCCATTCCTTCCAACGGCGCCATTTCCGCCATGGCCCAGTCCTTGGCGGGGAACCCCGCCGCGAACCTCCCCATAAGGTCGTCCAGGGTTATTTTCGCAAATAAGGTGACTGAATTTTCGTGCACCCCCGCCACGAAATTGTCTACCCTGGCCCCTGGAATGACGGGCAACGCGATACTGGAAAGCTGATCCTCCCCGCTCAACTTGCCGCCAAAGGAGAGGATGTATTCCTTGCCGTTGAAATGAAAAGAGGCCTTTTTCTCTCTGTATGGAGCCTGTCCGGCCTCGGCGCCGCGTTTATCATTTCCTGGGTCCTTTTCCTGCTCTGGCGCCTGGGAAACTGGCCCGGAACATGCCGCAACCAGCAAAGCCATGATCAGGGCCGCCTTTGCCGGTCTTGGCGGTTCAATCGTTTTTTTCAACAAAGCTCTTGTCGACAAATAAAGATCCATCCCTGATTTCGACCATCCGCTCGTCAATGAGCAGATGTATCGCGCGGTACACGGTTTTTTCAGAAACTCCCAGCCGCTGGGATATATTGCGGTGGGTAGGCTTTTTCTTGATTCTATATTGTTCACCGAACAGCTCTCCCGACTTCACAGCCAGTGATTTGATAAAGTTTGACACACGCTCGGCCCCGTCCATGGTTCCAAGCCTTTCAATTATCGCGTTGGCCTCATTGAGCCGATCAATAAGGATCCGGGCCATGTTTACACCAATGGCTGGATAAAGGATCATAAGGTCCAGAAACTTTTCCCCGCCGATCCTGTATAGCAGGCATTTGTCCAGGGCCACTACGGTGGCGCTGCGCTGGGAATGGGAAAAGAGCGACATCTCCCCCACGATATCCCCCTGTCCGATGACGTACACAACGATTTCCTTGTTGTCGTCATTGTCAATGGTGATCTGCAGGGACCCTCTGGCCAGAAAATATAATTCGGAGCCCTGGTCCTTGCGGTAGAAAAGGTATCCCCCCTTGTCCAGATTAACAGGAGTGAGGCTCCGGCCCACATCCTCCTTTTCTTTTTCGGAAAGGCCATTGAGGACCAGGACGCCATTTAACAATGAGCCCTTGATCATGACCATTCCCGCTGACGAGCCACCGGGGATACAGCGGCATCGTAGGTTAGTTGGAGAGAGCCTTCCCCACCATCAGAGCAGCCTTGTCCTTGCATATACCTTTTGCTTCCGCGATTTCGCTGACGATCAGCTCATATGCGTTATCGAAAACTTGTTGCTCCACAAAGGAGAGGCCCTTGGATCCCTTCAGCTTGAACAGGGCTCTGTAAACGTGGGCCACATCTGAAAGGGCGCCGGTTTTTATCATTTCCAGGAAGCGTTTTTGGCGCTTGTTCCAGTTCGGCTCCACCTCCTCCAGTATCCCGTTTTCGAGAATGGACAGAATCTTGGGCACATCCCGTTTTGCGATGACTCCCCTCAATCCCAGAGAATCGGCCGTCCGGGTGGGCGCCATGATGGTCATGCCGCTTTTGCGAAGGCGAATGATATAGAAGGCATCGGCCATGCCAGCAAACTTAAGTTTTTCAATCTTTTCTATCGTTCCCAAACCGTGGGAAGGATAAACGACCTTTGTCCCGACTTTGAACTGCGCTAATGACATTATAAGATATACCCACCGAGCGGAAAAAACAAAATAAGTATAGCAGATACACCCAACCGCGTCAATTAATGCGCACTGCTTCCTCTTCTTTCAGACCTGTTTTCAGGTTAAAAAGCAGCCTAATCCCTTGGTAAGAAAGAGATTGCCGCTTTGATAATATATTTTGCGGCCGGGGGCGGGAATGCGGCCTTTGGCCCCTGATAATAGAATTGAAATTGCTAGCATTTCGCCGCCAGGGCTTCCCAGCAGAGCAGAATGGCTGACGCAAATGGGTCAGGCCACTGGTGGGCGCCGGGGGGGCTTGCCACAGGGGGCTTGCCTCATAAGGATTCCCTCGCCAGGCTCGATCAGGCTCATGTGGGCTCATGTTATGGCGGATCAGCTATTGAGCAGGAGAGGGTGATGGAAGGAGCGAAAATAAAAAAGCGGCCCGCATACATTTGCGGGCCGCCGGGTTTATAATGCGCGGGGCGCTTCACACACCTCGCAACCGGGTACTACTTCTTGTGAAAGTTCCCGGCGTAGGGAAGACCATAAAGATCTCCTCCAAAATCGATCTTTTCGAACTTCATCTCGGTGTCATGCCCACCGCTCACGTGGGGCAGGCCATAGCCATCGGAGCCATAGTCAAGCTGTGGCTGTCCTTTATCCATATGTACATCGGATACATGAGGAAGCCCATACAGTTCCGCTCCGTTCATCCTGTCCCATGAAGCTGCGTAAACCGCCGTGGTAACCATTGTCATGAAAGCGCCAAGAACTATCGCCGCTGTGAATATCGACTTGATTAAACTCATATCAACCTCCATCGCCATACTGGCGTCGCTATCTATCCAGAAGCCTGTCGGCTTCTTTTATAACCATTCTAATATGCATGAGTGGCGCCAACATAACTATTTGAATGTATTGGCTCCCAAGCTATGCTTTCTTATAACCGCCATTTGTGGCCTATATATCAGACATCCTTGTCACATCTTGCGGGATATGGCCCTCCGAAAAGCCCCATAAAATGTGGAGCGCTCCAGTCAGTTTATTTATCATCAGTGGCGGGCCGAATGGGACCAGATCGGGATTTTTACGCGCCCATATAGATTCGCTTGCAGGATCCATCCGGTTACGAATCACCGCTTACTGGCGCCCTGCTCCCGCTTTCCCTCGCGTGACGAATTGGGTGTTTATAGGCAGTTTCGCCCAGGTCGGTTTTGTGATAGAATTTCTCGCTTGGCGATGGGGCAGTAGCTCAGTTGGGAGAGCGCAGCGTTCGCAAGCTGAGGTCAGGGGTTCGATCCCCCTCTGCTCCACCATTCTCACTTCCCATGAATTTCCATAGGGTCCAGGATTGCCAGGCAAAACATGGCCTGCAATTGAGGAGCCAAGATTGGCTGAATCCGAAGGCGCTTCCCCCGAGAGTAAAATGGCTTTATCCGAAGTTAGTCTTGAATCCGCCGAAAAGAAGGCCGCCGACAAGGTTGAAGTCACAATTCTTCAGGAGGCCCTCAAGCAGTTTAATGGCAATGTGAAGGAGATAGTAAAATGTCTGAACATGCCTGCAGGTGCAATCCATATGAAGCTCAACTATCCTCCGCCTGTGGAGTATGAACAACCGAGGCTTGATCCCCAGGGCGCCAGAGGACTATAACCTATGTCCAAACGAAAGGATTCGATCCATAATACCTGCAAAGTATCTGATGAACCTCATGCCACAGGATTATTGAGACCATTTATATATGCGCCGGTTTCCAGGAGGAAGCAAGAAAGCATTCCCCCACCTGCATACCAGGCCTGCCGCGTGCCCACGCCGAATATTACGGTGTGGGCGGGCTGTTATGTTCTGGGTGAAACAGGGAGTAGACGGCGGGGATCAGCACCAGCGTGATAAGCGTAGAGCTCAAAAGACCCCCGATCACCACCCGCGCCAGAGGCGCCTGGGCGTCCGCGCCTTCTCCGATTCCAAACGCCAGGGGTATCAGGGCCAGGATGGTGGTAAGGGTGGTCATCAGGATCGGCCGTAGCCGACGCCTGCCCGCCTCCACCACTGCGTCGTGGATGTTCATGCCGCTCTCCCGTAGTTGACCCGCCTGGTCCACCAGCAAAATGGCGTTGTTTACCACTATCCCTCCCAGCATTATCAGGCCGATGTAGGACTGGACGTTGAAGGTGGTGTCTGTGAGGAAGAGCATCAAAAGCGCTCCCACCACCGCCAGGGGGACGGATGTCATCACCACCAGCGGAGTTCGCAACGATTCATACAGGGAAGCCAATACCATATACACCAGCGCCAGGGCCATCAGCAGGGAGATAACCAACTCCCTGGTGGCCTTCTGCTGTTCCTGGTAATTCCCGGCCACCAAAATGTCATACCCGGCGGGGCGGGGAATCTGGTCTAGCGCCTGTTGCGCGTCGGAGGCGATAGAGCCCATGTCCCTCTCCTTGATGTTGGCCCGCACCGTCACCACCCGCTGCTGGTCCTTGCGGGTGATCAGCAACGGGCCCCGGCCAGGCTCCGCGGTGACCAGGTTTCGAAGGGGCGCCTGCTCTCCAGAGGCGGTGGTGAGGGTAAGGTTCAATATCTCATCCATGGAGCGCTTTTCCGCGTCCTTCAGTTGGGCGAAAATGCGATAGGAGTTTCCCCCGGCCCGGAACTCGCCCGCCCTGGATCCGGCCACCGCCGTTTCCAGGGTTTCCGTCACATCCCGGACACTGAGTCCCATATCCGCAGCCTTGTTCCGGTTGATCCGGATCTGTTGCTGCGGGACACCTGCGTCCTGGTCCACCTCTATATCGGTGACGCCTGGGACTTTTGCGATGGCCTTGGCGGCTCGCTGGGCCAGGGCGTTGATTATATCCAGCTCGAATCCCCGGATTTCCAGGATAAGCCCCTGGTCTCCTCCCAGCAGCCGCTCCAGCAGGAACTGGCCTTGCGGCGCCGTCACCCGGATATCCATGCCGGGGATCGCCCCGGAAAGAATGTCCCGCAGGTCGTCGGCGATCCTCTTGTTGGATCTTTCCCTTTCAGCCGAGGGGGATAGGGAAAGATTGATGGAGCCTTGCGCGGCCTGGTTCGGGTTCCAGCCGGAAGCCCCCACGCTCGCCACCCAGGCTCGCATTTCCGGCACGGCGTCTTGCGCCATCCGCTCCATACGCTTTGTTTGCCGATCCACCAGGTCCAGTTTGGTTCCCACTTCCATCTTGCCGTTGACCCGCACCTCCCCTTCGTCGCTGGGCGGCAAGAACTCCGATCCGATGAACGGCAAAAGCAGCAGGCTGGCCCCCAGGGCCGTCACGGAAAGGATGACCGTGAGCCCTCGATGACCCAGCGCCAAATCAATCAGGCTCCGGTACCCGGTCTCCAGGCGATGAAATATGGTGGCCGCGCTGGCGGCGAGGCTCTGGATCCATCCTGTTCTCCCGGCCCCCACGCCTCCGCCGGAGGCCAGCAGGTTAGAAGCAAGCATCGGCACCAGGCTCAAAGAGACGATCAGCGAGCAGGCCAGCGAGAATATGATCACATAGGCCAGCTCCTTGAAAAGAACGCCGGTGATTCCCCTAGTGAAGGCCAACGGGAGGAAGATCACAAGAGTGGTCAGGGTGCTGGCTATTATCGCCGGGGCCACCTCCATAGCGCCTTCCACCGAGGCCACCTTGGGCTGTTCATGGTTTTCATTGCGCCGTCTATAGATGTTCTCCAGCACTACGATGGAACTATCCACCATCATCCCCACACCGAGAGCCAGGCCCCCCAGGGTCATCAGGTTCAGCGTGAATCCGGCGAAAAAAAGCAATGCGAAGGCGCCCACCACGGAGATGGGAATAGCCAGAGCGATCACCACCGTGCTGCGGACGTTTCGCAGGAAAAAGAGCAATACCAGCACCGCCAAACCGCCGCCGTATACCACCGATTGGGCCACATTGAAGATGGACCTTTCTATGAAGTTACCCTGGTTTATCACCGCTTTCACATTGATCTGGGGAAACGCCCTGTTGATGGAGTCCACCTCCGCCAAAACCCCCTTTGCCACCTCCACAGTATTGGCGTTCGATTGCTTTCTTATACCGGCCCGCAGACCTCGCCAGCCATCGACGCGGACCGTGCGCGTCTGCTTCTCGTATGTGTCCACCACTTCTGCCACCTGGCCGATCCTGACGGCGGACCCATCCTTCTGAAAAATGATAGTGTCGCGAATTTCCTTCAGGTCTGTGAACTCCGCCGGCGCCCGCAGGGTCACCTCGTATTTTCCCTCTTCGATCTTGCCCGTGGGTAGGTCCAGGTTGGCGTTCCGGATCGCGTTGGTCACAAGGTTGATCGGCAGGCGCAGGGCGGCCAGCTTGTCCGGATCGATTTCTATCCTGATCTCCCTTTTGAACTCGCCCCATGTGTCCACCTGGGCCACGCCGGGAACCCGCGCCAGGCGGTAGCGGATCTGGTCATCTATCAGCTCCGTGAGTTCCACCGGATCGAGCTTACTGGAAATGCCGAGTATGATAACGGGGAAAGTGTTGACATCGAACTTGCTTACCCTGGGCCTGACGATATCGTCCGGAAATTCATTTATCTCGTCTTCCAGTGTGGCCTGGACATCAACCGAGGCGGTATTGATATCCGTACCCCAGGCGAAAGTCACCCTCACATTGCTGTTTCCATCGGAGGAGATTGAGTTCATCTCCTCAACGCCGGGGACCGTGGCTACTATTTCCTCGAGAATCTGCGTTATAAGCCGCTCCATTACCTCCGGGCTGGCGCCTTCGTATTGCGTGCGGATGCTCAGGGTGGGCAATTCGATATCGGGAAGAAGATCCACCCGCAATCTGGTGAGCGACATGATCCCCAGGACGACCACGATCAGTGTCACCATCGTGGCGAAGACAGGTCGCCTTACGCTGAATCCGGGCAGGCTCACGGGTTGTCTTTCGCCTTTGGGGCTGGGGCAGGTTTTTCCCCGCCATCGGGTATGGAGATGGTGGATCCATCGTTGAGCAGGTGCTGGCCCAATGTTACCACCCTGCCGGAAAGCCCTTCGCCGGTCACCTGGGCCAGTCCGCCCTCCCGGATACCCACATTCGTCTCTCGCCATGCCACGGTTTTGCCGTCTTCCCGGACCAGGAACAGGCCATCGTGTCCTCCGCGAGTGGTCAGCGCCTCCTCCGGCACCAGGGTGGCCCCATCCGCTTCACCCAGGGATACTATGACCTGGATGAACATTCCAGGTTTCAGCCGGTTACTACTGTTGTCGATATTCAACTCCACTCTGGCCTGTCGGGTGGTTTGGCGGAAGATCGGGGCTATGCGCTCAATGACGCCCTGGAACGTTTCCCCCGGATACGCCTCCGTGGTCAAGACGGCCTTTTGACCCGGCGCCAGTCTGGAGTAGTCCTTTTCTGAAACATAAAAAACTCCCGTTATGGGATTTAACTCCACGATTTGGACCAGGGGCGTGTTCGCCGAGACGATGTATCCTTCATCTATATAACGCTCCGCCACCACCCGCTGCTCGGCGCCGCCGGTCCAGCTTGCGGTAATAGTGGTGTATCCCAGCCGGATGTTAGCCGCTTCCAATCCTGCCAAGGCGCTAGATAGTTTGGCCCTGGCCACCTCCATTTGCGCGCGTTTTTCCAGTTCCTTGGCCTTGGCTTCGTCATGCTGGGCTTCATGGGCGATCTTCTGCTCCAGCAGAAGCTCCACCCGCTTTGTCTCCCGAAGAGAGATAAGCAATACGCTTTTCGCTTCGGCAAGGGTGGCTTGAGCCACGGCCACATCCGCCCTCGCCTGGGCCACAGACTGGACATACTCCTCATCGTCCAACCTGGCGATAAGCTGTCCACGCGAAATTGTGTCTCCGATATCCACTTCCAGGCTGGCCACCCGTCCCCCTATTTTTGGGGCCGCATTGAACTTTGCGGTGGATTCCAGGGCGCCGCTGAAGGTTCGTGTCAGTTCGATAGCACCTTGCCTGATCAGGGCCACTTCCACAGGCGCCGGAGGAGTGAAGTGGTTATTCCCTTTCCTGCCCGCGTCCTCGCCCATTCGGCCGACCAGCTTCACACTGGTGACCGCGACCAATAAAACCACGGCGGCGGCGGACACTACCTTAATCGACAATATTTTCAAGTCTCAATTCTCAATATTTCTTATGATGACGCAAGAAGCATATATCTCACATTCTAAATCAGTTGACCGATTACTCTCCCGAATTTATTTGCGTAATGGCCGGGGAAGGGTTAATAAGTGTGTATGAAACAGGGAGTGTGGAACGCGACAATCGGAGAGCAGGATTGAAGAGATGAACACCAAACAGGAAGGTCCGCATCTGGAGAGGCTGACTCACCGGCTGGCCCAATGCCCCGGGGAGTTTCTGGCCGAGCCGCTCATCAAGAGCCGGGGGAAGGTGGACACAGGGGCGGTGGTCAGCGACACACTGATGGATATGGGTGGAAACCTCTTGTCGAGTGAAGAATCCAACACAAGCTTCTCCTCTGAAAAAGCGGATCAAAAGAACCGCTTGCGCCTGATCCTGATAGGCGCGTGGCTGTGCCATGACGAGTGGCTGATCCAAAAAAAGAAATACGCAGAACCCGCCAAAAAGTGGCTTGCCTCCGGGCTGGACGGCCTGGCCAGTCTGGTGGCGGCGGAGCTGTTCGTCACCGATCCGGACCGGAGGGAGGAGCTGGCGCGGCTGCTGCTGGCCGCCCTGGATTTACTCCCTACCGGGGAAACCGAGGCTCAGGCAAGCGACCGCCTGCAGTGCCTGGATAGCGTGACAAGGGATAAAGTGATTCGCCAGACGAGGGAGAAGGAGAAAAGAGCCCGCAAGCTGCGGGAGAAAATGGCCGCGGACGCCGCTCGCGAGGCTGCCGCCAAGGTAAACCGGGAGTGACATAAGATGGTATGGAGATGGAAATCAGCGCTGCCGGAGGAAATTCCCACCGAAAGGATGGAGCGCAATCCCTTGATCACCAGAGAGGGGATCAGGACGCTAAACAGCATTCTGAAAAATCCCCATGCCCCGGTATGGAACTACCAGGTGGGGGATCGGCTGCGGGCCGAAGACCTGCCTGCCGTGGAGCGGTTCCGAAAAAGCCTGTTCAATCGGAGCGCGCCGTTGGGCGCCGGGATCCCGGCGAATATTATAGAGTTGGTGGCGGCTATGCGGCCACGCTCCCTTGTCTTCATGGAGCGCATCCCGGAGGGGGCCAGCCTGGAGAGGGATTGGGAGAGTATACCCACCATGAGCCGCGAGGATATCGTATTACGGATTGACGATATCGTCCCCCTGGATGCCGACCTTTCCCGAATGATCGTGTACGAGACCTCCGGGACCACTGGTCATGCCCTTGACGTTCCCCATCATCCATGCGCCATGGCGAAGAACCATCCGGTGCTCGAATATATATTGGCCCAATACGGTGTGGCGCCTGGATTCGGCCCGGATGTGACAGCATGTCTTAATGTGGGCGCCGAGGAGCACACTGTCGTCTTCGCCAACGTTTTCTCCGTGTGGAATGACGCCGGTTTCGCCAAGGTCAATATCCACCCTGGCTCCTGGCGGCGGGAGGGGGATATCCACCAGTTTTTCCAGAGCCTTGCGCCGCTCTTCCTCACCGGGGATCCGGTCGCCTTCGCGCAGATGATGAAGTGGGAAATAGCAGCCCGACCGTTGGCCATGATCTCCACCGCCGTGGAGCTCAACCCCGGCCTGAAGGCCCGGCTGGAGGAGCGTTACGGATGCCCGGTCATCGACTATTACTCCACCACGGAGACGGGGCCCATCGCCTGCTCCTTGCCGGGTGAGGATGCGCTTGGCGTTATCTGCCCGGATATATATGTGGAGGCGATCGATGATGACGGTTGCACAGTGGCGGAAGGGGAAGTGGGGGAGATCACCGTGACTGGCGGGCGCAATCCTTTCGTTCCCCTATTGAGATACCGCACCGGGGATTTCGGACGGGTGGTCCGGGATGAAAGGGGGGCCCGGATTCTGGACCTGAAGGCCAGGCAGGCGGTTTCTTTTATCTCCAGCTCCGGATCGATGGTACATCCACTGGATATAGGGAGGACGTTGCGGCTGAGCCCTTTCGTGCAGAGCCAGTTTATCCAGAGGAGGGACAAATCCATCGACCTGACGATCCGACCGGCGCCGGGAGAGAGCATGGGGGAGGGGGTCATCGAAGAGCGGCTGAGGTTTCTGTTCGGCGTGGATCAGGTGATAAGGGTCCATATGGATGAGAACCTGGGCAAGGGGGAGCGTGGGGGGAAGGTGATTCCCTTCATTTGTGAACTGGGGCAGGCGCTGTAACCGGGTCATCCAGTATGGACCCGGCCTCCACTGGCCAGCAGGCGGTCCACAGCGTGGATCGCTTTTTCGAATCGCTCATCCCACGAGCCGCTGATCTTCACAAATGGCCTGTCGCGCGATTCCAGCTCATGGAGGCAGCGCTCATGGAACCATTTGCGCTTATGGGGAAGGTAGCGTTGCGGATCCTTCACGAACGGGGTGTCCATGTCCAGTAGGAGGTATAGATCATACTGCCGTTTTTCCGCTTCCTCCCTGATCCGTGGGGGGCAGTTATCGAAAAGCGCCTCGCTCCATATGGTGGTTGTGATAAGGTCCGTGTCGCAGAAAAGGATTCGGTTGGCCATCCGGGCCATCGCCTCCTCGGAAGCCGCCTGCCCCCTGGCGATTCTGGGTATGTCCTCCGGATAGCATTCATCGTTCTGCAGGTTCAGCATCCCCCTGGCGTATTCGCTGACATATGCGGTGTCATAATGCGCCGCCAGATTTTTGGCCATGGTGCTCTTGCCGGCTGACTCGGGGCCGAACAGGCACACGCGCAATGCGTAATATGGCCGGACGCAGGGAGGGATGTATTTCCAGTTTGTCATAGGGTCGGCGCGCAGGGCCTCGCCGGAGATCGGCGCCAGTTCCCTGGCGTGGTCCACGGGGACGTACCTGGCCCCCAATACCTCCGCCAGCCGATATCCGTAATCCTCCGAGGCGAAGACGTAATCCGGCCCGGAGGAGACGAAGCGCCGGATGCTGGCGAGCCATATGTCCCAAAAATCGGGATGCTCATGTGGGAACTGGGGATTCTCATCGGCGCAATGGACCACATTCACATCTGGGAACATCTCCCTCATCCATCGATACCGCAGATCACCGGGGATAGGCTCCGCCTGGATGGTGGCCACCATCACCGTAAGCTCTTTCACATAGTTGCGGGCGAAATCCACCAGGTATTGATGCCCCAGGTGTGGGGGCAGGAACTTGCCCAGCAGCATGCCGGTTCCCTGTTTCATAAGGTTCGCCTCCATGCAAAATATCCGATGGTGGCCAGGGCCAGGAACACCATGTAGAGTCCCGCGGTGAGGGAGAGCCCCTTTAGCGCGTATATGGCCACACTGATAATGTCCACAGTGATCCAGATCAGCCAGCTTTCCAGAATCTTTTTGGCCATGAGCCATTGGGCGATAAGGCTAAGGGTGGTGGTGACAGCGTCGGCGAAGGCGAAATCGGCGTCGGTGTATCTCTCCATTGTGTAGCCCAGGGCCGTGGCGGTCGCCATGGCTATCACGCTCCAGGCTGCCGCCCCCAGGCGTGAAAGCCGCGTGACCTTCAGCTCGCTATGCTTTTGGCCACCGTGCAGCCAGTTGTGCCAGCCGTATATCTGCATGAAGATATAAACGAACTGCAACCCCATGTCCGAGTATAGCCTGGCGTCGAAAAAAATAAATATGTAGAGGGTCACCATGACCAGCCCCGTGGGCCAGCACCATATGCTCTGCCGCACGGTCAGCCATACACACGCCAGGCCGAATAAAACGGCGCTTGTCTCGATCAAACTCATTTTGCACGTTGGTTTATTTTCAGGGTACGATAATGATAACAGACTGCCGGGAGTGTCGTTTATCGCTGATATCGAAACCCAGAGGAGATGTCCAACCCAAGAATCTCTGTGGATCATATGGTACGTTCCAATACCAGTCACGTTGTCTTGAATCAGGACAGACGGTTCGGCTGTAGGGATTTTGTGACCCCAAACCTTGAAAACCATGAGTGTCTAACCTGTTTAAAAACAAAACGTAATCCTTGGTCGCTAGACTGAATTTAATTGTCGATGGTTTGGCCCGGATCCTGCTCTAAGTTAGCGGGAAAACTGAATCAAGCTGGCAACCAAGGATAATTTCTTGGGGGTATGAGGGAATTTTAATGGACTATTTAGTGATGAGTAGAAAAAATTATATTAGAATGCTTCCGATCCTGGCCATTGCGGTGGCCGCGGGGATGTTCACCGGTTGCGGTGATGTGACGATCAACACGGATCAGTTTGGCTTGCCTGTCAACAATAATAGTACAGGCGACCTGGGCGGGAAAGGGCAAACCCCCGATCCCTCCTGGCACAACTCATATCTGGATGGCCGTCACTCATCCTTTGTGTGCACCGATTGTCATGTTTCCACTGCCAGGACCGATATGGGAGAGACGGACCTGGCGCGGTCCCCTTTCCGGGAAACCCCTAAGGACCAGATATGCTCCCGGTGCCACATGGGGGATTACAACAGAACCTCCCTTTTCAATCACACAGTGGCAAATACAGGGACCTACTGCAACTCCTGTCATTACTCAGACAGCTTCACCGCGCATACCAGGATTTCAGCCGATACGTATCACGGCCTGATCGGCGGATCCTGCTCATCTTGCCACTCCAACAGGACTCCCGGCAACCACCGCGCCGATGGCAGGGCTTCAGCGTGCGAGAGATGTCATAGTTACCCCAGTTGGAGCGGCGCTTCTGGCGCTCACACGGCCACCTCCAATTGCGTGAGTTGCCACGCCGCCAGGACTCCTGGCAATCACCAGAGGGATGGAAGAACCTCCAAATGTGAGAACTGCCACAATTATCCGGATTGGAGTAACGCCTCCTTCAGCCATTCCGGGGTTTCCACCGGATGCGCCAGCTGCCACAGCAGGCATTACAGTGGTTACGCTTGCGAGTCTTGCCACACCTCCGGGATAAGCTGGTCTTATAAGCACTCAAGGGTGCGATCCGATGGGTGCATTGCTTGCCATGACGGCGACGGGCATGGCGACGGGCATGGCGATGATGACTAGCATTCAACTTGAAGCATGTAATGTGGGGAGCATCCGGAAATTGTCCGGATGCTTCCTCGTTTCACGGCTTGGATAGGTGTACATTGGGTATAATGAAGCTGGAGACGCGCAGGATCGGCGCAAAGGTTGATAAGGCTCCAGGCTCCCGGAGTTTCTCGGAGTTTGGCTTGTAGTGAAAGAGGTCTTATCATGAAGATGGGTCGTTTGTAGTTGATGAAGGCTGGCTGGTTCTGAATTAAATATGGAAAAACAAAATAAAACAAGTTACCTTGCGCCTCTGTTTGCGGCTTTGGGAATAGCCGTGATGACAGGGCTATTCGCCGGTTGTGGAGACATCACGATCGACACGGGTCAGCTAGGCCTGGGGGACAATTCTAACGACTTATCCAATATCGGCCTTTCTCCTGATCCCTCCTGGCACAACTCCTACCTGGTGGGCGCCCACGGCAGCTTTGCTTGTGGGGACTGCCATGCTTCTACAGCAAGGACGGGGGCCAGTTCCCCGCTTCTGCGGGAGATGTCCGGTGACCAGATATGCGCTCGATGTCATATGGGCGATTACAACAGGACGAGCCTTTTTAACCATGGCGCATACAAGATCGGAACTCATTGCAACTCCTGTCATTATTCGGACAACTTTAAGTACCACACCAGGCCCAGCCACAATAAATATCATGAAAAGATATCCTCCTCGTGCGTTGCCTGCCACCCTGGCAAAACCCCTGGGGGACATCTGGCCGATGGACGAACCGGCTTATGTGAAATGTGCCATAAATATCCGAACTGGCAGGGGACGGGCTTTAGCCATTCGGGCGTCACCTCCGGTTGCTCCAACTGCCATAGCAAGCATTATTCGGGCTTCCCTTGCGAGTCATGCCATACCTTCGGAATCAGCTGGGGTTTCAGCCACTCCAGGGTGCGCTCCGATGGGTGTCCGGCTTGCCATGGGTCTGATGGACATGGCGGCGGGGGTCATGACGACTAAATACGGCTTGATTTTGGCCTGCCCTGTCCCCTATATTGGGGGCGGGAGCGTGAGTGGACCGGTTGACCGGTCCTAAGTTGGGAACGAATTGGTATTCCAATCCAGAGTGGAGAGGGGTAGGGGTGTGGTGTCCGCCTTGGCGCCTCGCTTTTCTGCGTATTAAGACAAGGCAGAATTAATTATCTTTCAAGGGGGTCTTTTGTCGCGAAGCGGTTTTCTAGCCATTCTGCTGGCGGCGGCGCTTTCCGCTGCCTCGGCCCATGGGCAGGGTCTGGGTTCGCTGATCAGCCCTGGCCCTCTGGCAAAACCTCATGTAGAGGTGGAAGGGCTCACCAACTGCGTTAAATGCCATGCCATTGGCGCCGGAGTGCCCAGTGAAAAGTGCTTCGAATGCCACAAGGAGATATCCAGCCGAATCACCTCCAACAAAGGCTACCATGCCAGCGTGGCGAAGAAGAAATGCCACGACTGCCACGAGGATCATAAGGGGCAGGAGTACAAGATGATCCAGTGGCCCGGCAAGGATATGAACCGGTTCGAGCACAAGGAGAGCGGCTACCTGTTAGATGGCAAGCATGTCCAGGTGAGGTGCGAGAAATGCCACACTGCCAAGACCAAACAGGCGCGGCAAAGCTTTCTTTTGACATCGGACACATGCCTCTCCTGCCACAAGAAGGACGATGTCCACAAGGGCGTTCTGGGTGACAAGTGCGAAACCTGCCACACCACCAGCGGCTGGAAGGGGAAGGATCTTAAGTTCGATCACGACAAGGCGTACAAGCTTGAATATTCCCATATAAAGACCCCTTGCGAAAAGTGTCACCCGGTGATAGGGCAGTACAAAGTTCCCGGCTTTGAAAAATGTGTCACCTGCCACAAAAAGGACGATGTGCACAAAGGCGCCCTGGGTGACGCTTGCGACAAGTGCCATGTCGCCAGGACGTGGAAGGGCAAGGATGTCCTTCTAAACCACGACAAGTTCTACAAACTAGATACAGGGCACCGGAAGACCCCGTGTGAGAAGTGCCATCCGGTGAAAGGGCAGTTCAAGGTTCCCGCTTTTGAGCAGTGCGTCACCTGCCACAAAAAGGACGATGTGCACAAGGGCGCTCTGGGTGACAGGTGCGACAAGTGCCATGTCGCCAGGACGTGGAAGGGCAAGGATGTGCTCTTCGACCATGGGAAGGTCTACCAGCTGGAAAAATCCCACGCTGCGGTCAAGTGCGAAAAGTGCCATCTGGTAAAGGGCCAGTATAAGGTGCCCGATTACAAGCTGTGCGTCACCTGCCACCGAAAGGACGATGTGCACAAGGGTTCGCTGGGCGACACTTGTGACAAGTGCCACGACGAGAGCAAGTGGAAGAAGGTGATGATGAATCACTCCAAGACCAAATACCCCCTGGAAGGGAAGCACCTGAAAGTGGAATGCGCCAAGTGTCACCCCAGGGCCAAGGATAAGATTTACAAGGTGGAAAGGTTCGATCGCTGCTCTTCCTCTGGCTGCCACGATACACGGCAGCGGGGGGATGTGCATGGCGAGCAGTTCCGGGGCCGAGATTGTAATGAGTGCCACAATCTGAACGGGTGGATGCCGCCGCTTTTCTCCCACTCGGATGCGAACTACAGAGGATATAAACTGGATGGGAAGCACGCCGGAGTGGCTTGCGCCAAATGCCATGTCAAAAGCGCTTTCGGTGTGGTCAACTATCGGCCCATACGATACGACACCTGTATGGGCCCCGGCTGTCACGACATACCCAGCCGCGGCGCCATCCATGGCAAGCAGTTCAACGGGACCAATTGCGACACATGCCACGACCTGAAAGGGTGGAAACCATCGGTGTTCTCCCACGACTCCCCATCCTACACCGGCTACAAGCTGTATGGCAAACACCGGCCGCTCAAATGCGAGCAGTGCCACGCAAAGAGCCTGTTCGGCGTGGTGCATTACCGGCCTGTAAAGAGTGGTATGTGCGATGACTGCCACAAGGATCCGCATCGCGGCCAGTTCGGCTCCACCACGTGCGCCACTTGCCATACGGAAGATGACTGGAAAAAGCTGCAGTTCGACCATAACCGCAACAGCCGGTTCGCCCTATACGGCAAACATGTGGGACCAGCCTGCGCCAAATGCCACCTGAAGAAGGGAATCCTGGGGGACGCAATGGTGTGGAAACCTCTGGGCAGGGAATGCATCGATTGCCATGCTGACAAGGATAAGCACAAGGGCGCCCTGGGCAAGCAATGTGACCAGTGCCATACCGAGCAAACATGGAAGACGGATAGGTTCGCCCACGAGCTGACAGGATTCCGGCTGGAATACGCCCACCTGAGGCTCCACTGCTCCGATTGCCATGACAAGAAGGACAACTGGGCCGGCGTGGGCGAGAACTGCCGCAACTGCCACACAGACCCGCACTTCAACCAGTTCGGGAGTGCATGCTCCGACTGCCACAACGCCAGGGATTGGGAGCCGCGCAAGTTCAAGCACGCGCTGTTCGGATTCCGCCTTGAGGGGGCTCACAGAATAGTGGAGTGCAAGGTGTGCCACCAGAACAGGCTGTACGCCAACACACCCACGGAGTGTATAGACTGCCACAGGGCCGAGTTCTTCAGCGCTGGCGCCGCGGCGATACACTCCCCGGACAATATCGACTGCCAGTTCTGCCACAGGCCATACTCCTGGAGGCCGGCATCGGGCCACATGCACCGATCCATGACATTTTCCGGAGCCCATAAAAGGATCCAGGGCCAGTGCGACTATTGCCACACAAACGACTATGGGCTCAAGTGGCCAGGCGCCCAGACGGAACAGGATTGCGAGTTCTGCCACATGGCCGATTACAGGAAGGAGCATAGAAATTGCCCGACCACGTGTGGCTTGTGTCATAACACTAACGATTTCGATGATGGCAAGGAGACCATAAGGTGCGACTAAGGTTGACTTTGGCCTTTGTGGCCGCGCTATTCACCGTATGGGCGCTTCCCGCCTCCGCTGTTAACCTGAGCGGTCGGCTGGCCGGATCTTACTATAATCACGATGACGATGTGTCCGAGCAGGACCGCAGCGTCAGTAGATTCAAGCTGCGTCTGGACATCACCGATTTCATGGCTTACGACTCGGCTTTCCACTTGAAGACCATCACTCGCTCCGTTTCCGGGCACGACTATAACGGCAACCTTCCCAGCCAGAGGATCGATCGGGCCGAGTTCGAATTGAAGGGCTTGGGCGGATTCATGGACTTGCATCTGGGCAGGATGAACATCCAGGATCTTTTCTCCACCAGGGTGGACGGAGCCAGCGTCGACTTCCACCTGGGCAAGACTTTTGGCCTGGGAGTGTTCGGCGGGCAGACTCCGGATCCTTTTTCCGACCAGATCAGCTCCAGCTATTCCACTTACGGGGCATACCTCTTCAATAGAGGACAGGCCACCCGCTTCTCTCTGGGATATGTGGCCACCGCCAAGGGGGGGGAGGATTCCACATACATTTCAGGCATGTACTATTCCCTTTCATCCAGGGCTTTCAATTGGATGGCTGATTTCAGGATGGATGAGGACAAGGTGAGGAGCGAGTGGCGGATCACCGAGGCGATGGTGAATCTGACCTACAGGCCAAGCAGAAGGGCCAAGGTGAACCTGACCTACAGCGAGTACCGTTCCATACAGCTGTTTGAATCGATGGACTACAGCGCCAGCTACGACATGCAAAGGGCCACCAGGGTTTCAGGCGATCTTTTTTTCCTCCACAGCTCTATGTTGTACGCACGGTTCGACGCGAGGATGCGCGACTTCGACAGCAGCACGGCGGCTATGTTCATTGGCGGTTTCAGGCAGGACGATATGTTCGGATTGCTTAATCTGGACATATCCTACAGCGGAATAAACTATTTCACGACTACCTCGGACAGAATCAATATTGTTTTGGGCGCCGACTTTTTGCGGGACCTGAGTGGCGAGATAGAGATTACATCCATCAACAGCAAGCAGGAAGGGCAGAACAACGCTATGACCCAGTTCGTTTATGGCGCCACTGTGGACTGGAGATGGAACAACCTGTTCGTATCGGCCCTGCTCCAGTTTTCCAACGAGAAGTTCCTGGATGTGGACGCTGTTTACCAAAACAAAGCCTCCGACCATTTCGCCACCACTTCCTACTATCTGAACATGGGGTACAATTTCTAGGATGCTGGCCTTGGCTGTTCGTCGGGATACCTGACATGGAACTGTTCAGGGTGTACACCGTCCGGGAAAACTATCAGGATCGCGACTCTGTGGTGGTGGACTGGTTCTGCGAGAATCGTAAAGCGCCGGTCGCGGCGCTGGAGCTGATGGTGGAGAACCTAGTGGATCTCACCGCCGTGGAGAAGACCGAGGCGCAAACTCGGCTGAACCAGCTTCTGACCTCCGGCGAAACCGATGAACTGGCCCAGTACATCAGGGCCACTACCGGGTTCGAGGTGAAGCGGACAAGGATCGACATCCCTTTGCCGGATGGAAGAAAGGTTCCGGACTTCTCCGGCAAGTCCGCCAGCATGGAAGGGGAATATTTTCATATTCATGAAAACAGTGAATACAACCTGTCTATCCCCATCACAGGATTTGTAGACCTTTCCGAACCGCCCAACACCTTTTCGGTGGCGTAGATAAGAAGCCCTACTATTTTATGGCCGGGTTCAGGCTGACCACATATTTTTGCGTTCCGGAGACCTCCTCCTGGGAGAAAGACGCAGAGCTCCAGAACATGATGTTTGGACCGTCCAGAGCTGAGCATTCGTCCGCGCTGACCATCCCGTCATTATCCTTGTCCCGGACATTGACATCGCATTCCGGAGTGTCCGCAATAGGATCGAAAGTGTCGCCATATCTCTCTGAAGTGTGCAGCAAACCCAGGTAATGCCCAACTTCATGAGCCATGGTGTTCGCCACGGTGTTGATGTTCTTTCCCTGCAGGCTGGTGAACCCTCCGAAAGTGTTTATCGCTACACCGGAATTGGCGGAGCCCTGGACCAGTTGCGGGCCGGGCGCTCCTCCGGCGATTCCCAGAATCCCCTGAAAGCCGAAAGAGTCGACAAAGAAAATATTGATATGACCTTTCTTGTAGTTGGCGGACATCATGAAGAGGGCGTCCATATCGTCCGGCTGGCCGTTATTGTCAAAATCCGTGTCCATGTTCACATGGATATGTTTCCTCGCCTCGTCAGAGGTCAGGTATATAACCTCCACCGCCCCAACCGTAATATTCATCAAGCCCATGGACGCCTGGAAACGCGCCAGAACTTCGTTCAGGATCGGCTCCGCCTGGGCGGAGACATCCCCGGACGCGATTATAAAAAGGTTCAGGTTCAGTCGGGAGCCGGGAGCGGATTTTACATCGGTGTAGATTCCCACTTCTTTGGGTTCCGGCTCTCTGCTGCGGGTGTGCTTTATCCAGAAGGTCCACACCCCAGGCGGAAAATCGTAGTCTCCGCCATGGGGAATGGTCATCTCCACGGCGCTTTGCCCATAACCGTTGGCGAAGTTGCGGCCGATCAGGTCGTTACTCCCGCCATCGATAAAGCTTTCTCCGGACGGTCCTGAAACCTTTATGATATCCATGTCCGAGGCGTTTGCTCCATCGGCCATGATGGTAAGTGACACCGACCCTGCGGGAACCTGGATGGAGTAAGGGCCCGCTATCTGGCCAGGCGCCAGGAACTCAACGGCCATGGCGTCCGGGTGACGGGGTGGCGGATCCCCATTCCCCTTGTCGCATGAGGCCGTCATGGCCGCCAGAGCCAGTAATATTAAAGTGATTCCACCATTTCTCACAGGCCCTCTCCAGCTTCCTGTTACTTCAGCGAGGCCAGAGCCTTTTCATAATCCGGCTCCTCTGTTATATCGGGAACCTGTTGCGCGTAGAGCACAACGCCATCCTTCCCCACCACAACCACTGCCCTGGACAATAGTCCGGCCAGAGGTCCGTCAACCATCCGCACACCGTAATCCTCGCCAAACTTGCGGCTGCGAAGCTCGCAGGTGGTCACCACGTTCTCGATCCCCTCGGCGGAGCAGAATCTTTTGTGGGCGAAGGGCAGGTCCAGCGAAACGCCCAGGCACACCGTGTCTGGAATGGAGGTGATATCCTGATTGAAACGCCGGACAGAGGCAGCGCACACGGCGGTGTCCACACTGGGGAAAATATTGATGACCAGATTCTTTCCCGCAAAGTCCTTGAGTGAAACGTCGGACAAATCGGTTTTTGTAAGTAAAAAATCGGGCGCTTTCGAGCCGACCGCAGGGAGGGCTCCAGACGTGTTTACCGGATTGCCCTTAAGCTTGATTTCAGACATGCTACACCTCTCAACTTTAGAATTATACTATTGGAGTACATTGTAGTATATCCAGGTGTGATTCGAAAAATGATTCTTCAATGTTTGTGGTTGCGCTCTCCTGAGAGGCGAGACCATGCCGGGGTAGCCTGGAATCGATTAATAATTTAGGATTTATTCGGCCCGATGGAATATAATGCGGGTAGACAAAAGGATTCAGTTCCCAGGTTCCCTATGATTCGTGCGCTTTGACACATGAAGCAGGTAGCGGTCTGAAGCCAGGCGGGGGGGCGATATTGCTGTGATGTGCTACTACATGAACCCTGGTTGAGAAGGTTGCCATTGTGATGAACTCCAAGCCACTTGAAGAAATGAGCATACTGCTGGTCGACGATTCCCGCTTCAGTCGCGAAATCATCCAAAGTCTCCTGGTGAAGAACAACTTCAAAAACCTTATGCTCTCCGGATCATCAGCGGAGGCGATGGCGGTATTGGGTGTCTCCACTCCCCAAAAGGAGGAGCGCGATGTGGACCTTATCCTAATGGATGTGGTTATGAAGACGATGGACGGGATAGAGGCCACCAGAGAGATAAAGAAGCATTTCAGGTTCAAGGACGTGCCTATCGTCATGGTCTCCGGTGTAACGGAAAAAGAGAAGCTCCAGGAGGCCTTCTCCGCCGGCGCTTCGGATTATATCGAAAAGCCGGTCAATGAAATAGAACTCGTGGCAAGGGTAAAGTCGATCCTGAGCCTGAGCAGGGAGATAAAGGAAAGAAAGGACAGGGAACTTAAACTGCTGAAGCTGACCAGGGAGCTGGAGGAGGCCAATAAGAAGCTGGAGGTTCTCTCCTCGCTGGATGGACTCACAGGAGTGGCCAACCGGAGGATCCTGGACCAGGCCCTCTCCAAGGAGTGGATGCGGATGGCGCGCAGCTCCCAGCCGATATCGATGCTCCTCATCGACGTGGATTATTTTAAAAAATTCAACGATTCATACGGCCACATCGCTGGGGATGAATGTCTGAAAAAAGTGGCCAGGGCCATCAGCTTCTCCGTGTCTCGCCCGGGGGACACCGTGGCCCGATATGGGGGAGAAGAATTCGCCGTGATCCTGCCGGAAACCGATGGGCCAGGGGCTCAAAGGGTTGCTGTCGCCATCATGGAGAGGGTGGGCAAGCTTGGAATAAGGCACGAATCCTCGGAGATAGGCAAAACCCTGACTGTCAGCCAGGGCGTGGCCACGATGATTCCCGTTGATTCAAAGAAGTCCAGCGCGCTACTGGAAATGGCCGATAAGGCCCTGTATAAGGCAAAACATGAGGGACGCGCCAGAATTGTGGCGATGAAATAATTCAGGTCATGGCGGAGGCGGGATTGGTTCTATGTTGGACGGGTGGTCGCGTTTTCACATACCCTGTTGGCGGAATAAACCTGCCGGAGCAGTGGAAGCCTGCATACCGGATGTTAAATATAGGGCCGTCATGAATCCTTCCTGGAGCATCGTTCATCTATCCACTTGATATATAATCAGCCGTCCCCATGCCGGGGGCCGGCATGGGAGTTAAGAGGGAAATATGAAATTCGCGGTGCAGGTGCTGGAGGCGCCATACAACAACCAGGCTTCAGACACGGCCTACCATTTCATCAAGGCGGCCCTGGAGAAAGGGCACACCATCGTCCGGGTATTCTTCTATCACAACGGCGTGATCAACGCGATCAACTCCGCCGAGCCGCCCAATGACGACAGGAACATCTACAAGCGCTGGACGGAACTGGGCAAGGAAAAGGGAATCGATATCGTGGCCTGCATCGCCGCCTCCAAGCGGCGCGGGATCAAGGAGGGCCAGATAGTGGAAGGAACCCGCATATCCGGCCTGGGTCAGCTTGCCGACATGACCATAGAAGCCGACAGGCTTATAACCTTCGGATAAGGGAGATGGAAATGGACGAAGAGATGGAAGTAAACCAGAACGTAAAGAAGGTAATGTTCGTGATGCGCAAGGCGCCCCATGGGTCCATATACAGCTATGAGGGATTGGAGACGGTGCTGATCACCGCCGCATACGAGCAGGACATGACTATGGTGTTCGTCGGTGATGGTGTGTTCGCCCTGGTCAAGGGGCAGGACACCACCGAAATAGGCATAAAAGGATTCATCAAGACCTATGGCGCCCTGGAGCATTACGATGTGGAGAAGATATATGTAGATCGTGTCTCCATGGAGGAACGAGGCCTTACGGTTGATGATTTCGCCATCGATGTGGAGGTGAAGGAAGCGGAAGAGATCGCCGCCTTGATGGAAGAACAGCACGCGACGATTCCCTATTGATTGCGGGAATATAACAGAAATAAGGAGCCTGAAAATGTTGCATATGGTCAATAAATCCCCATTCACCAGCAGCGCCCTGGACGAGGCGGCCCGGATCGCCGCCAAGGGATCGCCCATTCTGTTGATCGAGGATGGAGTGTACGCCGCCCGGGCGGGGACCTCTTACGAGCCGAAGCTGGCCGAGATAATGAAAGACCACCCCGTGTACGCATTGGCGCCGGATCTGAAGGCCAGGGCCGTGGGGAAAATGACCGATGGGGTGACCCAGGTGGACTATGCGGGCTTCGTGGATCTGGTGGAGAAGGATAAGATCCATTCCTGGCTTTAGCAATGGACATAAAGCGGCCTGAGCTTTAGCGAATATTTTTAGCTTCCGTTGCGCAATATTGATAGTTAGCCGTTGTCCCGTAAGAGTTATATATGCGGATATGTATGGCCCCTGATCCTACATCCTCACTTTGAGGCATGTCACCAAACAATGCAGTTACCTCTTGTATGCTCATCCAACTCCATGGCGCATGGAAAACTGGGTATGCTTCGCCTGGGGACACCATTATACACATTGATGATGCATAAATAGAGCGAAAGGTGTTATACTGTCTTAACTCGATCTAGATTCGAGTGACAAAGGAAACTTAATTATTACAGAGCGCTT
Organism: Nitrospinota bacterium; assembly: GCA_029881335.1. Classification (GTDB taxonomy): domain Bacteria; phylum Nitrospinota_A; class UBA7883; order UBA7883; family UBA7883; genus JAOUMU01. The sequence continues at coordinate 31,094 of JAOUMU010000004.1, forward strand.
TGTCATGAATGCCTACCTTAAATTTCCCAGTGCTGCCCTCCTGACCGTAACAATTCTTTTTGCGGGAGTGGTTTCCGCATCCGCCAAGGCGAAAATAGTCGCACGGGCGTCTTTCGTGGAAGGAAAGGCCGTGGTATATCCGTTGAATTCGGAAGAGGACTGTAAGATACAGAAGGGCTACAAGTTTTCAGAGGGGGACAGGATTGTCACAATGGATGGAGCCTCTCTGGGGATTTCGTATGAAGACGGGAGCGTGACATCCATATCCGAGAAGACACAGATATTCATCCGGAGAATGGAGCGAACGCCGAATGGCTCCACGCTTTTTTCCTTCAGGCTGATCGAGGGCAAGATGCGCTCGCTGGTGGCCAAACTGGGTGGGAAGGATTCCCGCTTTGAATACGTGACAAATTCCGCGATTTGCACAGTGGCCGGGTCCGACCTGGAGGGAGAGACCTCCGAAGAAGGGGATAAATTCACGATAGGTTCCGAAGGTGTCGGCATGACCTACCCCAACCGGGACGACGCCGATTACCTGGCGGATGGCGTACTGATTACTCCCGGCTTGGCAGTGAAGGTTCCCATCGATTCCGGTAGGAAGAAATACAAGTCCATCATTCCGTATTCAAGGGGTCAGAAAAATGCATTCGATGGCGAAAGGCAAAGCGGCGCGGGCTGGAAAAAATCATCCGATCTTCCTAATGTGGCGGTGCTGGTGGCTGAGCTTTCCGGCAAGACCATGAACCTGGTGGCCATGACGGAAGTTGTGAAAAAAAGATCCTCACAAGCCCCCCTATTGGCGGCTGTTGTGCTTGGGACCGCCACGACGAACGACTCCGCTAAAATCTCCGGCGCCTCCCTGCTATCGGCGGCTGGGGTAGGGGCGGCCACCACGAATAGAGCCGCGAATATCGCCGGATCCATAACGTCCGGCACTCCCTCGGCTGCCCCCCAAGTGGCTGCGACACTGGCTACAATGGCCCCGGATCAGGCGGCGCAAATCGCAGCCAGCGCGGCAAAGAGTTCTCCTGGCTTGGCCAGCCAAGTCGCCGCAAGCGCGGCTGCGGTAAATCCGCAAGAGGCCTTGAACATTGTTACGCAGACCGCCAATGCGGTTCCGGGAAGCTTACTTGATATCGCCGGCGCGGTGGCGGCGTTGTATCCAGATAAAATTGCCGACATATTAAAGGCCGTACAGAAAATTAATCCGTCCATGTCGTTGAAGGATTTACAGGACGCGGCCGCAAAAGCCGTGGATACGGCCAAGAAAGCGCGAAAAGATGCCAAGGCTGCGAAAATCACAGTTAGCAAGTGGAAAAAAGCGAAGGAGGACGCCAAGAAAGCTTTTACTGCAAAAGTCTCTTCTGTGAACCAAAAAGCGGAAAATAAGGTCAGCAAGAAGCAAACGGTAGGCTCGGGATCAAAAAAACAGAAGGATGGCGGTGGTGATGAGGATGGCGATGCGGCTGCCGCTGCAGCTGCCGCCGCTGCAGCTGCCGCATACGGAGGTGGAGTCTCACCATCGGAAAATCCCTCCCAATCGGTTTCGGGGCGGTAGTGGAACAGGAAATATGAGCCATGGACAGGGTTTGATGAAAGGGCGGGTGGAGATGACACCACGGAAGCTGGTGGTGTCTAAATTGTCAATATATAGCGAGGAGCAATGTTCGGATTTTTCAAGGAGTCAGTTTGGATTATGGTTTTGCCGCTGTTTTTCGGCGTCCATGGAGTGGCCTGGGGGCAGACATTCCATCAAATACCCAAGGGAATCGCAGCCGGGTCTTTCTATCTTTTCCCCGCTCTTGAGTTCGCATACGAGCAGAACGACAACATCTATGCCATGCCCAGCGGCGAAGTGAAGGACGAAATAGAAATCACCAAGGCAGGCTTGGGGCTTGTGTCAAACTGGTCGAATCATTTTTTGATGATCCAGGGCAATGCTGAAATGGGGAAGTACTCCAGGCAGAATGATGAGGATTATCTAGATTATACAGCCACTGCCAGTGGTCGGCTGGACATTCTCAGGGGCGTCAACGTGAGCGCCGGCCTAGGCGTAAAGCGTCGTCATGAGGAGCGAGGCTCCGCCAATGACCTGTATGGAAGCGAGCCAGCCAAATACAATCTCATATCAGGAGACTTTAGCTTCGCCCATGAAGTGTCCGTACTGCGGCTTAATGCCAACCTGAAGTCGGATAATTACCAGTATGACAACACTCCCACCTCCGCGTTGATCGATATGGACCAGGCGGGGAGGAACAGGACGCAAATCGAAGGTACTTTGCGTCTGGCCCTGGTGGCGCTGGATTTGAACTCCTTTTTTGTGCAGGGGAGGTATTTTGGAAGGGATTATGAATTCAGGGACAAGGCAAAGTATGGGTACGACAGAAACTCCACCGGCTATGAATTCACAGTCGGGTACAAGCGGGTAATATCGGGAATCTCGGTGTTCGAGATTCAGTTCGGCAACAGAGGGCAGGAATATGTGGATGAAGACCTTCAAGATATAAAAGGATTTCAGGCGGTTGGCAGCTTCAAGTGGACCCCTTCGCCATTGACCAGTGTGACAATATATGTGAACAGATCTATCGAGGAGTCGATTATGGAGAATGTCTCCGGATACTTCGCGACGAACTACGGGATCTCGATAGACAAGGAATTTTCATCCAGCTTACTGCTAAAAGCGGGTTTCGTGAGTAACGATCTGGACTACCAAGGCGTGGAGAGGCAGGATAAAATGCACACCTATGACGTTGGTCTATTCCTGTTTATGACCGAATACGTGTATATGGGTGTTTCTTATAATTACAAAAACAGAGAATCCAGCGACACAGGGATGAATTACCATGCGAGCGTGTCAAAGGTGACTCTGGTTGGAAGGATTTAGCCAAGTCAATGAGATATTTAGGGCTTAGAAGTTGTATAATGTTTGCATGGTTAAACTGAACAAGGTTATCGGCATAGTCTCCTGCATTTTGGCGCTCATGTTCCTCGTCCAGGCGCCTCATGCGCAGACGGTGTCATTGAAAGCCCAGCTTGCGGATAACAGCCAGTACACCCTCGGGCCTGGGGACATCCTTAGAATAAAAGTTTTCAAACACAAGGACATTACCGGTGATTACAGGGTTGATGGAACTGGGAACATCGCCTTTCCTTTAGTGGGCAACATCAGGGCGGAAGGAAAAACTGTACAACAATTCCAAAAAAGTTTGATAGAAAAACTGAAGGCTGGGTACCTGGTGAATCCCAATGTGAGCATAGAGGTGACCAACTACCGGCCGTTCTTTATCCTGGGGGAGGTCAACTCTCCTGGCAACTTTCCATATCAAAATGGCATGACAGTGATCAACGCCGTGGCCTTGGCTGGGGGCTTTACCAACAGGGCGGACAAGGGCGATATAACCATTACCCGCATCGTGGCCGGGAAAGAGACAAAGATACACGCTTCCCTGAACCAGGTGGTCCTGCCGGGAGACACGATAGACGTTTCGCAGAGGCTTTTTTAAAAGGGCCCCAAAGTAGGACTACGTTGGATGATTGACAAGTCGAGGATGGGCAACCCGGGCAAATACCCGGACTACTGGCTGGATGACCAGGAGGAGCACGAAGGGCTGTTCTTTGTCTGGTGGGCGGCGCAGGCCCACAAACGCCTTGTTTTCTGGATTTGTTTCGGGGCCATTTTCCTTTGCGCCCTGGTGGTAATGCAGTTGACTCCGCTATACACGTCGCATTCCCTGGTGTTCCTGGAAACAGGGGGAGTCAAGGTGGTGGATCTGGAATCGGCCATGGAGAAAAACTATGGAGACCGATACAAGGTGCAAAGCGAGATCGAGATGATCAAATCTCCCGAACTGGCCAGACGGGTGATTAATAAACTTGGGATAGACAAGCTGCCAGAGTTTTCGCCAGCCGCCAAAAAAACCTCGGTGGTGTACAACCTGTTGAACTTCATACTGCCGGCCGACTGGTCCGAGGCCCTGACCGAATCGATATGGGGAGGACAATCCCCCGTATATGACGAACAGGTCCTCAGTTCGAAGGTTCTGGAAAAATATTTGAAGCGGCTCAGTGTGAGCGGCATCAGAGAATCGCTCGTCATCAGAATAAGTTTCACCTCCGCAGACCCGAAACTGGCGGCCCTGGTGGCAAACACCATGGCCAGCGAATACACCGCGATGCAGGTGGAATTGAAGCTCGAAGAGGCGAAGAAAGCCAATTACTGGCTTCGGGACAGGCTGGTGGAACTGAAGGAAAAGCTGGAGGCCAGCGAGGCCGCCATCGGCGAGTTTTTGAGGGATAACACCCTGTTCGAGGCGGGGGGGAGGACGATGGACGCCCAGCAGATGTCGGAGTTAAACAGCCAGCTGATCATCGCCAAGTCCCAGTTCGCCCAGGCGAACGCCAAATATATGCATTTGAAGGCGCTGTATGAGCGTGGCGACACCAGGAAGATGGTGGGCGCCGAGGAGGTCTTGTCTTCACCGGTCATCCAGAAGCTGCGAATGCAGGAAGCCGATCTGGCCAACAAAATATCGGAACTTTCCCAGGATTATGGCGAAAAGCACCCAGTAATGATCAACACCAAGGCCCAGTACCAGGATATCAAGAGGGAGATAAACGAGGAAATCGGCAACATCCTCAAGTCTCTTGATAACAATGTGGACGTGGCCCGGGTGAAAGTGTATTCCCTCCAAAGCGAGCTGGCCCGGGTGGTAGCCGAAACCGGAGCGGAGACAGGAGCCAAAATTAAACTAATGGCCCTGGAGCGAGAGGCCAACGCCAACAGGACCCTGTACGAGCAGTTCCTTGGCAGATTCAAGGAAACCAACGAGGGACAAAACCTCGAGCAGCCGGAGTCTAGGATTGTGGCCAGGGGCGAGATTCCCATCCATCCATCCTTCCCGAAAAAGCCAGCCATCTTCGCCGGGACGCTTTTCGTCGCTCTTTTATTCGGGGTATTGGCAGCCTTTTTAATTGAGAGAAGGAACATTACTCATGGTTTCATGAATCAGGATCAGATAAAGTCGATCCTCGGTATCAAGGTGCTGGGGGCGGCGCCAGAGCTGGAGTCGCTGGATATATTAGACATCTCCCCGGAGGAATGTGTCATGTCACATCCATATTCGCCATATTCAGAAGCCATACGCTCCATATCAATGTCGTTGTACATCAACTCCGCAGAGCGAAATGAAAAAACCTACCTTTTCACATCGTCGTTACCGGAAGAGGGAAAAACTGCTCTGTCCATCTCCCTTGCGCGGTCATGCGCCATGGACTCTCACAAGGTCCTGCATATCGATTTCGACCTGCGAAAGCCGAAAGTGCAATCCCGGATAGGGGTAAAAACAAAATTCGGCATATTGGACGTGCTCGATAAAAGATGCAAGATCAACGAGGCGATAATAATAGACAAATCCGGCGCCCACTTCATGACCAGCGGCGCCAGAAGGCAAAGCAAGCCAACCTCCCTTAAGGTGGAACAGATAAAGAAAATGTTGGACAATCTGGCCAAGTATTACGACTTGATCCTGCTGGACTCGGCGCCTGTCCTGCCGGTGGGTGACAGCAGATCACTGGTAAAATGCGTGGATTCGGTGATATACCTGGCCAAGTGGAAAGAGACCAAGCGCGAGGCGGTGCAAAGCGGAGTACAAATCCTGCTGGATCATAACGCAAAGATTCACGGACTGGTGCTCACATCACTCGATGTTAGAGAGAACAGCCGATATTACGGCTATAAGAGCTCCTACTATTACTACGGCGACGCCTACACTCACAGCTACAGCTGACAGCTGACAGCTGGCAGCGGCCGGTATGGCCCATGGAAATGAACAAGGATTACACCCGATATCTCCCGATGATTTTCGGGACGGCGCTCGTCCTGTACTCCGCGCCGATGCTCATGAAAAGCTTCTTGTTGCTGGCAGGCGGCTCTACTCTGGCCAGGCTGGAGCGTGGCGATCAGGCGCGACCTGAAAGCCTGGGGATCCTTGAGCGCTCCCGCGAAATGGCCGCTTCGGTCATCGAAACGGGCAGCTCCTGGAACCAACTGTCCCTTGCCCTTGTACACCAGGCGAATTTATACGAACCCGGCTCCGCCGAACAGACCGAGAAGCTGGAGCGCGCCAGGGAGGCCCAGGGAAAGGGTCTGGGGCTACAGCCAGCCAATCCCCACAGTTGGTTGAGGCTGGCGTATATCAACCAGCGGTTGGACGCCCCCCAAAAAACCGCCGCCGCGTTATACATGTCATACTGGACCGGACCCTATGAAATACATCTGGCGGAGTACCGCCTGGCCATGAGCGCCGGAATGTGGCAACAACTGGATAACTGGACTATGATGGCGGTTCACGCCGAGGTCAGGCTACTCAACTCTCAAAAGCCCGGATCGCTCAAGTTCCTGATGGAAAATGACGACAATGTCCGCAACATAGCTCAGCAAGCCTTGTAAAGCAGTGGAGAGCCCGCATGAGTGGTGTGGGAAAAAAGCGGCCCCCCCCTATACTCAGACGGGACGAAACGAGGCCCTGGCCTGGCGCGAACCGAAGGATCGCGAGCATGCCGCCCCCGCGATAGCAGCGAATGTTACCGCGACTGCCGGGATCTGCATTGAAAAATCGAATATGGAATGAAACCCCACCAGGATTAGCGCCGCCAGGCCCGCCGCCGAGTAAGGTCTTCCGCGATGACTCTTCTTCATGCCCCGGACGCAGGTGAGCAGGATGGCGGCTATCGATACAAAGAGGAAAAAAGAGGCCGGGATTCCAAGTTCCATGGCGCTCTCCAGATATACGTTGTGCGCCGTATCGAGTTGATGAAATAGTTCGATATTCTTATACCGTTTGATTGCGTGGTTGTATGCGCCATGCCCGATGCCGGACCAGGGCCGATGGGCTATACCCTCCTTCGTGGCCTCGTAAAGGGCGAATCGGAATTCACCGCTCTCCTCCAGGTATTCCATCCGCTTTTCAAAAGCATATCCGCTGACTGTGTATACCATGGTCGTAATCGCCAGAAAGGCCATGACCAAGCCGATCCTGACGGACTTCGCCCGATGGAAAATGAAAACGAACATGGTCAGGTACACCGCCACCGCCAAAAGAGTGAACACCAGCCCGGCCCGCGAATGGCTCAACACAAGGCCGCTAATCAGAATTACAAACGCCAGCAGACCAGGGACTACAAGGGAGGCGAAATTGCTCGTTTCCTCCGAGGATATACGGCCAGAGTCGCCAGTGGCGCTTAGTACTTGAGGGATTTTATCCGCCATTACGGCCAGCAGGCAGATGAGGCCCAGCCCGGCGTAGGTGGCGTAATGATTGTGGTTTATAAAGGTGGCCACCACATGATCCGCGGAGGGAGCCGCGAAATCATCCAGGTTGTACCAAAGAATCGTCCTGGAGCCTGTCCAGAAAACCGTGACTCCATACAGGGAATACACCACAGCTCCCGCCGCGATCCAAAACAAAAGCCGTCTGCTCCGGCGGCGGGAATGGCACAGCTGCAAAGAAAGAAAGAACACCGCGCCATATGAAGCCAGCTTCATCAGGGCGGTTTTGGTGGCCCCTGGGTCCAGGCTCAGCCTGGGGTCCACCAGTCCCCCCAGCGCCACGGCGGTCTGGTTCCACAGCGGGTCCGCCCACCCGGCTGGGATGGGAAGATAAGCTTGGGTGAAAGACCAGGCCAGGGTGAGCATGAAAGGCGCCACGATCCACTTGATTCTGCCTATCGGAATGAATTCCATAGACGAATTGTGGAGAAGGAGCAAGCCCCACCAGATGGTTAATATCCCGATCGCAAAGGCAAGAAGGGACCAGGACCAGGGCCTGTTGGAGCCGAAGGGAAGAGGGGCCAACAAAAGCAGCGCCACGAGGAACCGGAAGATCGTTCCCTCGTGGCGGAGCGCGTAGCCTATTCGAAAACGCACGGGGGTCGCAATTCCAGCGATAATGGTTGAACAGCGTCAATCATTTCAGAAAAATAGTAGCTCCTCATAATGCAAAGAAACGGTACATCGGACCGAATCAGCTTATCATCAACCTTCATGATTTGCCATAATGTAGAGGTGGGCCAGGGAAGGGTGAATTCCACTTATAAGGAAAAGTGATTAGACGGGATGATTAAGACTATATTAATGGCATTGGGGATTGTGATGATTTTTGAGGGGATCCCATATTTTGCCATTCCGGAAAGGTTGAAGGCGATGATGGCGCAAATCATGGAGATGGAAGACTCCACATTGCGGGTGATAGGGTTCATGATGATGATGGGTGGTCTGGCGCTGCTGGGTCTGAGCAGGATATGATCCGGGCCGCCGTTTTTGCGATTTGCCTTCCCCTGGCGATGTTGGCGCTGGCATTGCTGGCCCTCTACGCGATCAGGTGGTATGACCTGTCGATAAGAGGTTTCGATCCCCTCCGCCCCTGGACCGGTTGGCTAAGCGGGCATTTCGGGCGTCCAGTCCGAACCTTTGTGGCGGAGTTTCTCTATTGTATGGTAAACGCGTTCTTTTTGGTCGTGGGGTATGTTATGCGGCTATTCGGCCGGAGGAGCTCCATTCCATCCGGAAAAAACGCAGTCCAGGGGGCGCCTTTGGTAGTCCTGATCCATGGGCTGATGAGCACGGGAGCGAACATGTGGATAATGAAGCTTCGACTAAATATGCGTGGAATTAGAAATATCGCTGTGTACGACTACGAGTCGACAAAAGGAACAGTGGAACTGCAGCGCGACAAGCTGCGCGATTTTTTGGCTACCGCCCACCAGCAGACCGGCGCCGAGGGGGTGGCGTTTATCGCCCACAGCATGGGGGGGGTGATCGCCCATGACTATGCATGCCAGTATGGCGAGGCGTGGGGGGGGACATTGGCGCTGGTTACCACAGGTTCGCCGATGCGTGGGAGCCGTCTGGCGGCTTTTGGGCTCTCCGCCGCCGCCAGGGCGCTGCATCCGGAAAATCCATATTTCACCCAACTCGGCGCTCGACGGCCACAGGCCCCCTTTGTCTGCATAGGCTCCGTGTACGACGAACTGGTTATTCCGTACACCAATTCCTCCCACCCCCTGGCGGACCGCTTTGAGCTGGTGGATACATGCGGCCACGCTGGCCTGATATACAACGGCCGAGCCTTTGGCCATGTGATGGAGGCGCTCCGGTCAGCGCTTCCGGACGAGGCCGGCTCGGAGTGCGAGTCCATCGATGGCGGTTTACCCGGCCATGCTCAATCTGGGAAAATCTAGGCAGAGAAATATAAAAGGAACACGCGATGTTTGGAATCGGATTCACAGAAATGATGATCATTCTGGTGGTGGCCCTGGTGGTGCTGGGCCCTTCGAAGCTGCCGGAGATCGCCAGAAGCCTCGGGAAGGGTTACGCCGAGTTAATACGATCCATGCGGGATGTCCGCGCGGAAGTGGACAGGGCCTCCATGGGCCTGGATGAAGAGCGAAAAATCTTCCAGAACCCGGCGAAGATGGTGGAAAACATAATGGAAACCACCTTTCCAGAATCCAAGAAACCGGAGGAGGGGACAAAACCCAAGGTCGGCGAAAACAGCTCCAAGAGCTGATGACTGACATGATGTCCTGAATCTTTTTCCCAACCTTTTAATCGTATGTTTAAGGGGAGAGCGAAGATCCTGTGGCGTGGGCCTCTGCGGCGCGCAAGAGAAACATTACATGGTTACGGATATGGGCGAGGAAAGTACATCGGCAGACGTGGAGGCGCCGGAAGAACCGGGCCGGAGCCGGGCCATTCTGGTGGTGGGAACCGAAGAGGGCTTCTCCAGCATGCTGGTGGATTATGCGCTTGGGCTGGCTGGAAGGATGGGGTATTCGATAGTCGCCCTGAACCTGCTGGAGGCGGATAAAAGGGAGATGCGCCGGTACCATGGCGAGACAGGTAAGAGGGAGCTGGAAACCATGCAAAAGATGGCCCAGGCCGCCGCGGAGGATTTCGGGGGCAAGGCGTGGGCTCGTAAAGTGGCTTTCAAGAGCGAATGGACCATGGGTGAGCTGGACAAGTGCGCCCAGGATATTCTTGCGCGGGAAGGTAACATAGAACTGGCGCTGACCGAGCCGGAATATTTTGGCGATAGTGATGGGGAATATAAGTCGATCCCAACTTTCATGTATTCCGAATAATCCAGGCGCTGGACCTGATAATGAACCAACCGGAAAAACGCGTTATATAAAGGCCTGGATGGAACCTATAGCCCTGACACCCCAGATGCTGACGGTGCTAGTCGTGATCGCCGTAGCCATATTACTATTTGTCACCGAACTGGTCCGCGTGGATGTGGTGGCTATATTGATCATGGTAATTCTGCCAATCCTGGGGCTCGTGGGCCCAATGGAAGCCTTCTCCGGCCTCTCGTCAAACGCGGTGATATCGATTATTGCGGTGATAATCCTGGGCTCCGGGCTGGACAAAACCGGCGTAATGAACAAGGTGGCGGCGCCGATAGTCCGCTTCACCGGGGGCAGCTACTCCAGGGCGGTGGTGGGGATAAGCGGCACGGTGGGAATAATATCCAGCTTCATGCAGAACATCGGCGCCGCGGCTCTCTTTCTACCCGCCACCATGCGGGTGAGTCGGCAGATCAACGTTCCCCTTTCAAGGCTTCTGATGCCGATGGGATTCAGCGCCATCCTGGGCGGCACGGTGACTTTGGTTGGTTCCAGCCCCCTGATACTGCTCAACGACCTGTTGCCGCCGGGGACAGAGCATTTCGGCCTTTTTTCCGTCACTCCCATAGGACTCATGCTGCTGATTTCCGGGCTCCTGTATTTCGCGCTGCTTGGCAGGTATATCCTGCCAGAGAAGAAAGGCGCCGCAGGCGAGCAACGCGCCGGAGGATTGAGAATCCTTAAAGATTACGGGGTGACACAGAAGGTCATGGAGCTGACCGTGCCGGAGGATTTCAAGGACAGCGGTAAAACCCTCGAGGATCTGGCGCTGAGAAAAGCCTTTCTGGTAACAGTGATCGGAAGAGCCAGGAGCGATGGTTCGGAAAAAGTGATCTCCCCTTTGCGGACTCACCGGGTTCTGGCGGGAGATGTCTTGGTGGTGATAGGGCGCCTGGACAACATAAAGAAAATGAGCGATTACTTTGGGTTCATGATCCTGCCGGAAATGGTCGTTTTCCGCGAGGATATGGCCTCAGACACCGCCGGGCTGCTGGAGGCTGTGGTGGCGCCGGATTCGCCCCTTAACTGCTCCACTTTGCGAAAAGAGGGATTGTTGCAGCAGTTCGGAATTATGCCCGTGGCACTCTACCGCGAGGGAAAGGTTTTTGTGGCGGGGATCATGGACATCCCTCTCAAACAGGGGGATACTTTGCTGCTCCACGGCTTGTGGGAAAGCTTTTCCAGGATGAGAAAATCGCCGGATCTTCTCTTCGCCGGGCCGGCGGAATATGAGGTGTTCCGCAAGGATAAAGCCAAGGCCGCCCTGTTCGCGTTCGGATTGACCATGGCCATGGTGGCCGGCATGGACGTGTTCGATTTGAAATTGTCGCTTTCCAACTGCCTGATGACCGGCGCCCTGACCATGGTGCTGCTGAAAGTTATTTCCATAGACGAGGCCTATAAAAGCGTGGATTGGCGCACAGTGTTTCTCTTGGGCGGGTTGATCCCCCTGGGTGTGGCCACAGAAAAGAGCGGGACCGCAGCCTACATCGCCCAGCACATTTTAGTTCTTTTGGGGCAGGTCTCCCCAATCACCCTTCTGCTGGTGATCGCGGTTCTTACCACTGGGTTCACCTTGGTGATATCCAACGTGGGGGCTACCGTGTTGCTGGCCCCGCTAGTGTGGAACATGGCCCTGGGCGCCGGCGCAGACCCGAGGCTGGCCGTGCTGGTGGTGGGGTTGGCCGCGTCGAACTCTTTTATTCTCCCCACCCACCAGGTGAACGCCTTGTTGATGGGGCCTGGAGGATACCGCACAGTTGACTACATCAGAGCCGGTGGCGTTATGACGGTCATTTTCATCGCGGTGACCATATTCGGGATATGGGCTTTTCACGGTATATAACCTTTCACTGATCTTTTTCTCCAAATCGCGTAATATATGGGAGCTTTGTGTCAGCGGGCGGATATCGCGCCATTTTCAGGAAAATAATGAGAATCACTGTTAGAAAAGCCATCGAAAAAGCGTATAAGGAGCTAAACGACCGGGAGGGCTGGGGGGAAGCGGACCCTGGCGCCTTTGACGTGTCGCCCCCCAGGGAAGAAAAGTTTGGCGACTTCTCCACCAACCTGGCCATGATCCTGGCTGCCAGGCTGAAAAAAAAACCGCGGGACCTGGCCGAGAAACTGGCCGCCGCCTTTCTGGACGACGACCTGTTCGAGTCGGTGGAGGTGGCCGGTCCTGGATTCATGAATTTCAGGCTCAAACCGGTCCATTGGGCTCGGGAGCTGTCCCGGGTCAGCGGCGAGGCAGATTCCTTTGGCAGGACGGACCTGGGTCAGGGAGAAAAGGTTATGGTGGAGTTTGTCTCCGCAAACCCCACCGGGCCGCTGCATATAGGCCACGGACGCGGCGCCGCCGTGGGTGACGCGCTGGCCAGCATCCTTGCATGGGCGGGATACGATGTCACCCGGGAGTATTACACCAACGATGTGGGCCTGCAGATGGACAACCTGGGGCGCTCCACCCTTATGCGAGCCAGGGAGGCGGCCGGGAACCCGATGGAGGAGGAGCCGCCTTACAGGGGAGAGTATATGAAGGATGTGGCCAGGGCTTTTATCGAAAAGTATGGCCCGGAAATCCTCTCAGCCCCCGATGATGAGGCCCTGACCGCCGCCAGGAGGTTTGCTTCGGAGAGTATAATGGAAGGGATCCGGAAGGATCTGGCTGATTTTAATGTCCGGTTCGACGTATGGTATTCGGAAAAAACCCTGCACGATTCCGGCTCGGTGGATAGCCTGATAGGCCTGCTGCTGGAGAAGGGGCTGATATATGAACAGGAAGGCGCCTTGTGGCTGAAGACCGGGGAGCAGGGGGACGAGAAGGACCGGGTGGTGCGCCGGGCCAATGGGGTGACCACATACCTGGCGGCGGATATCGCGTATCACAAGACCAAGCTGGACCGGGAATTCAGCACTCTTGTGAACATATGGGGGGCTGATCACCATGGTTATGTGCCCCGGATGAAGGCTGTGATATCGGCTCTGGGCGGTGATCCGGAAAAGCTTGTGGTGCGGCTGGTGCAGTTGGTGAGCCTGAAGAAGGGTGGCCAGTCATACGCCATGAGCACCAGGGAAGGAGTGTTCACGACATTGCGGCAGATCATCGACGAGGTGGGGACCGACGCTGTGCGATATTTCTTCCTGATGCGTTCCTCCGACAGCCAGATGGAATTCGACGTGGACCTGGCCAAAAGCCAGAGCAGCGAAAACCCGGTGTACTACGTCCAGTACGCCCATGCCCGCTGTTGCAGCATTTTCAGGCAGGCCGACGAGAAAGGGGTGGCAGAACCCAGATTCGAGGAGGTGGATCTGTCATTGCTCACCGGCAGGGACGAGCTGCGGCTGATCCGGAAGCTTCTGCAGCTGCCGGAAGTGGTGGAGTTGGCGGCCAGGAGCTTTCAGCCGCATCACATCACGGGGTATCTTTACGAAGTGGCTGGGTTGTTCCACTTTTTTTACAAACACAACAGGGTAGTGAGCGAGGACTCGGCTCTCACGGCCTCCAGGATGGCGCTGATCAGGGCCCTTCAGATCACCTTGAAAAACGGATTGGAGATTCTAGGTATAAACGCGCCGGAAAAGATGTGATATTATCCAAACGAGAAGGATATGAAACCTGAACTTGTCACCATCCAGAAGATTAGGCTGATCCAGCTTGGCGCCGTGGCGTTGGTTGTCTGCGTCCTGTCTTTCATCATCGGCTATTACTATCATGGCTCCGGGGATGGAGAAACAGAGGCCCCTAGCCGGGTGGAGACCGCAAAAGAGCCCCAGAGGGGGAATGAAGGGCCGATCATAAAGCTTATCGGCCCCGATCCGGAGAAAAGGGAAGCTGAAATCGGGGAGGACACAGAGGCGCCTGTCACGCGTTTATCACCTCCCCCCCCAAAAAAGGCTTCGGTGCCGCCAAAGCAGCCCGCCGCCATGAAACCCGCCGTGGAGCCAATAGCGGCGCCCCCGCCCACCCCGGCGCCCAAAGAGCCGAAAGCCTCCACCAACCGCAAATATACAGTTCAGGTGGCTTCATTCCAGAAGATGGAGGACGCCAACAGGCTGATGGAGTCCCTGAAGAAAAGCAAATACCCCTCCTATATAAAGACCGTGGTGATAAAGGGGAAGAGATGGAACCGGGTTCGGGTTGGCTCGTATGAATCGATCGAGAAAGCCCGGAAGGTTTCCCTGCAAATAGAGAAGCAAAACAAGCTCAAAACTATGGTGGTAAGGTATGAGTAGCGCTTTTTACAATATTTGCAGGCTCACCCTGGCGCCATCGAATCCAAGGGCAACCACTGCCTGCTCCCCCAGCTGAAAACGAGCTTCGGCGGGAGCGCCCGCATATAGTTTCACCATGGTTTCAATGACACCGTAATGGGTGATGACCAGCGCATGGTTATCCTCATTATCCCGGCGCAATGCATCCATAAAGCTGTCCACTCTTGCCCGCATGTCATCTCCCGATTCACCCCCTGGGTATTTCAATGAAGTCTTGGACTTATGCATGTTTATGATCTCCATAACTTCCTGTTTCACCGCGCCGGTGTAACTGCCGAAGTCGATTTCCCGCAGTGCTTTGGTGAACGCTGGCGCAGGGAGGCCGGGTAGACGCTCCTGAATGATGGCCAGGGTGGCGCGCGCGCGGGGAAGGTCACTGCAATAGACGGCGGATATCGGAAAGGCGGCCAGCTTGTCAGCCTTCACCACGCTGGAAAGCCTTCCCTTCCGGGTCAGCGGGCTGTCCCCCTGTCCCTGAATGGTTCCTTTTTCGTTCGCTTCTGTCTGCCCATGCCGGACCAATAACAGCGTAAACCGCGCTGAGGAAGGAAGTTGGGTGCGATAAGGAGTGTGTGTCATGTAGACTAGTTTAACATGGGAGGAATCAACAAATGATTGATGGTGCGGCTCCGTCGGATAAGCCGATCCCGCCGGAGAAGTCGGCGCCCTGGTTTAGATATGTTTCCACCAGTGTGGAGAAGACTCTGGCGCTGGCCGAGGCGATAGGCGCATTGTTAAGGTCCGGAGACCTGGTGCTACTGATTGGGGAACTGGGGGCGGGGAAAACCACATTCACCCAGGGGCTGTGTCGGGGGGCGGGCATGAACCCCGGTATGGGGGCCCGGTCCCCCACGTTTACATTGATAAACGAGTATCCAGGCAGGACCCCCATCCGGC
The DNA here is from genome assembly GCA_029881335.1 of Nitrospinota bacterium. Lineage (GTDB taxonomy): Bacteria > Nitrospinota_A > UBA7883 > UBA7883 > UBA7883 > JAOUMU01. Next base: position 46,451 of record JAOUMU010000004.1, read on the forward strand.
ACGCGGACCTGTACAGGATCGACTCGCCGGAGGACTTTGACAGCATAGGATTGTTCGATGTGGCTTTTGAGGGGATAAGCATAATCGAATGGGCGGACAAGCTCCCGGAGGGGTTGGATCTGGCTCCGGCATTGACAATAAGGCTCCTGGAGATTTCCCAGAGAGACCGGGAGATAGACATACAATGCGTACAGGAACTGGAAGAGGAGATAAGGCGTAATATAACAACAGAGTAAGGGTTGTTCGGTTAATCGTTTACAAACAATAGGCCGTATGGCACACTAATTGCCTATGTTTGTTTCGTCACCATCATTCCGAATTCTCCTGGCGCTATGCACCGGGGGACTGATTGGGGTGATGATATGGTTTGCCGTTGGCAGGAGCGCCGGTCCCTCAATAGAGACTATCGTCAACGTTTTGACGGAAGGGGAGGGGATGGCGATCCAGTGGGCGGAGCTGCTGGAGAAAAAGGACAACAAGGTTACTCTGCGGATCAAGGCCAAGAAGGCGGTGATATCGGAGGATCGTACCCAGATAAGACTTTCGAACTTTTCGATGGTGTCGTACGGAGAGGAATCGGAGCGGACGACAATAATCGCCAGGGAGGGCCTGTTGGACAACGAAACCAAAGACGTGACCGCCGAAGGTGGAGTGCTGGTGATGAGTGATGACGGCAGGGCCATGTACACCGAAAAGTTGCGCTGGTATGAGGGCAAAAAAGCTCTTTCGAGCGATTCGCAAGTGAAGATATTCGGGGGCAATTTCGTTATAAAAGGCAAAACGCTGGAAGTGGATACCATCGCCGACAGGGCGCTGATCGGTGGCGGCGTGACAGCGATTTTTAAGAAGAGCCGATGAATTTAATTCAACCGCTGGCTGTGGGGGCGCTGATGGCCGTTTGCCTGGCGGGCCAGGGGTGGGCGGCCAGGATAGATGCGGGGAATTCGTCCGACGCCAATGCGCCGCTGAAAGTTACTTCCGACCAGATGCTCACCGACAAGAAAAACAGGAAGATCGTATTTTCAGGAGCGGTGGTGGCGGTGAAGGGGCGGCTGCGGATTAAGACGGACGAGATGACCGTGTGGACCGACGATGAACAGCGCGAGTTCCAGAAGATCGTGGCCCGCGGTTCAGTGCAAATCACCAAGGATGACAAGACCGCGACCGGTGAAAATGCCGAGTATTTCAACGAGAACAAAAAGAGCGGCCAGGCGGAGCGAATTGAGATAACGGGGAATGCCCACATGAGGGACGGCAAAAACAGCGCCTCCGGGAGCAAGGTGATCTACTATTTCAAGACGGAGGATATGAAGTTATCGGGAGACTCCTCCCGGCCTTCCTCCATTACCTTTTTCCCCGGTGAGGGAGGCGCCATGGCGCCCGCGCCGGAGTCGCCAATGTCGGAGACGCCAGCGCCTGAGACGCCAGCGCCTGAAAAGAAGGTATCGGCAAAACCGTCCGTGGAAGAATTTCCCGTAGTCATGGGAAGGCCTACGGTGTCCTCTGAAAAGGGAAGCGGTCTCCGCTACATGATCCAGGCGGCTTCCTTTCCCAACGAAAATGACGCCCAATCAATGGCGGCGAAGCTGCGCAAAAGGGGATTCTCCCCCCAGGTGGTGGAAGCGAGCGTAAAAGGCGCGCCATGGTACAGGGTGAGGGTGGGTGAGTATCACAGCTACGAGGAAGCCGAAAATGCCGCCGAGAGAATGCGCGAGGAGATGCGTTTGAAGCCGATGATCATCCAGAGCAGAGATTAGGAGAATCAAAGGTACGATGGCAGGGAAGTCGATGGAAAAGAGGGCCGCCAGTGTACAAGGTGTCGTGGAGCCCCATGGACCGAAAGGGGCGCAGGTCACAGAAAAAATCCTTACATCGGAGAATCTGTTCAAATCATACAGGAACAGGAATGTGGTCAATGGTGTGTCGCTTTCCATGACCAACCGGGAGGTCGTGGGGCTTTTGGGCCCCAATGGAGCGGGGAAAACAACCACTTTTTACATGATCGTGGGTTTGACGCGATGCGATTCAGGGAAGGTGTATTATTGTGGCGAGGACGTGACCTACTATCCCATGTATAAAAGGGCTAGGATAGGGATAGGATATCTGCCGCAGGAGCCTTCTGTTTTCAGAAAACTGACGGTGTTCCAGAACATATACGCCATCATGGAGACTCTTCCATACACCAGGTTTGAGCGGGTGCGCCGAACCGAGGAGCTTATGGAGGATTTCGGGATCAGCCATCTTTCCTCCGAGAGGGCGGTATCGCTCTCCGGCGGAGAGCGGCGAAGGCTGGAGATAGCCCGGGCGCTCTGCGCGAATCCATCGTTCATCCTGCTGGACGAGCCTTTCGCGGGGATAGACCCGATCGCCGTTGGGGATATCCAGAAAATAGTGTTGAAACTAAAAGAGATGGGTATAGGTGTGTTAATTACCGATCATAACGTGAGATACACTCTGGGGATAACAGACAGGGCTTATATTATAAACGAGGGGAGTGTGCTGGAGGAGGGCACACCGGAGGAGATAGCCTCTTCGGATAGAGCCAGAAAAATATATTTGGGAGAGGATTTTTCGCTAGAATAGGACTTTGTAAGGAAACGATAGCGAGAACCGGGAATATATGGGTATTGAATTAAAGTTGCAGATGCGCCAGGCGCAACGTCTGGTGATGACGCCCATGTTGCAACAGGCGATAAAGCTTTTGCCCATGACCCGTCTGGAGCTGGTCCAGGCCATCCGTCTGGAATTGGATCAAAATCCCCTGCTGGAGGAAGAAACGGCCGAAATCGCCGCCGAAGCTGAAACCGAGGCTGAAGTTGGCGAGGGGCTGAACTCCGATGAGGTGGAAGTACAGCCCCAGGAGGCGGTGTTCGAAGAACAAGCCGCCCTGGAAGAGGGGAAGCCCCTGGAAAAGAAGGATGATGTGGACTGGGACTCCTATATGCAGAACGACCTGTACGAGGGGCGCACCGGTGACGGAAACACCGAATTTCCCAGCATTGAGAACACTCTTAGGCAAAAAGAGAGCCTGGAATTCCACCTGATGTGGCAGCTGAGCGCCTCCGCCCTGGACAGCGAGGAAGAGCGCTTGGGGGAGATGATAATCGGGAACATCAACACGGAAGGCTATCTGGTGGAGTCCCTGGAGGATCTGGCTGCGGAAGCGGAGGTGGACACCGAGACGATGGAGGACGCGCTGCTGCTGGTGCAAAGCTTCGATCCTCCCGGCGTTGGCGCCAGAAACCTGAAAGAATGCCTGATGCTGCAGATGTCCAACGCGAAACTGAAAGGGAGCGTTGTCGAGAAGCTGATTCAGGATCATCTGGAAGATCTGGATGAGAAGAACTATAAAAAAATAGCCAAAGCCATGGACGTCACCCTGGATGAAGTCATCGATGCCATGCGGGTGATAAAGGAGTTCGACCCAAAGCCTGGACTGGAGTACAATCCAGAGGAAGCGGTATATATCACGCCAGACCTTTATGTAGTGAAGATGGACAACGAGTATCAGGTTTATCTGAACGACGAAGACGTGCCCCGGCTCAGGATAAACGCGTATTACCAGTCGATATTAAAAAACAAGGCCAAGGACGCCACCCAGACCCGGGAATATGTGGAGGAGAAATTCAGGAGCGCGCTCTGGATGATAAAGAGCATCGAGCAGCGCAGGCAAACCATGATAAAAGTGGGCAGGAGCATCTGCAAGTTCCAGAAAGAGTTCATGGACAATGGGCTTGAATATCTGAAACCGCTGGTGCTAAAGGACGTGGCCGAGGATATTGGAATGCACGAATCCACTATCAGCCGGGTGACCACGAACAAGTATATCCACACTCCCCAGGGACTATACGAGCTCAAGTATTTCTTCCATTCGTCAGTGGGAAGCATGCATGGCAGCAATATGTCTTCGGTGAGGGTAAAAGATATGATCCGGATGATCTGCAAGGAGGAGGATGCGGGCAAGCCATACACCGACGACCAGATAGTCCGGATGCTGGAAGAAAAAAATGTGAAAATAGCCCGCAGGACGGTTACCAAGTATCGAAAAGAGCTTAAAATACCATCTACTTCCAAAAGGAAGAGGCTGTTTCTATAACGCCACAGGAGTAAGAGGAGAAGAAAATGCAAATAACGATTACAGGACACCATGTCGAGGTGACGCCAGCCTTGAGGCAATATGCCGAAGAAAAAGTGGCTAAAGTGCGCAAGTACCTGAATACAACCATCAATGCCCATGTGACGTTGAAGGTGGAGAAATTAACCCACATCGCGGAGGTGACCATCCACGCCAACGGAGTGGACCTGCATGGGATGGAAAAGACCGACAACCTGTATGCCGCTATTGATAAAGTGATGGACAAGATCGATCGCCAGGCGAAGAAAGTGAAAGGCAAGATCCAGGAGAAGCGCAAAGACCCAGCGCCGACACGAGTCGGCGGTGAAGGGGAATAAGCGGCCTTGAAGCATATGGCCGAACACTCTTGAAAATCACCGATTTCCTCAGTCAGGAGAACTGCGTGGCCTCGCTGGCCTCCTCCGAAAAGGAAGAGGCCTTGCGGGAGTTGACGGCGCAGATCCGGATTGATGGGGAGCCTGTCGATGTGGAGGTCATCTACAAGGCCCTGATGGAAAGAGAAAAGCTCGGTTCCACGGGCATAGGCGAGGAGGTGGCCATACCCCACGCAAAGATCAAGGGATTACCACCTTTGGTGGGGGCCTTTGCCCGCTCCGAAAAGGGGATAGAGTACTATTCCGTGGACGATAAACCCGTGAAGTGGATCTTCCTCCTGCTAGCTTCGGACAACTCCACCGGAAGCCACCTAAAGGCCCTGGCCCGGATATCACGCCTGATGAAGAGCAAAAGCCTGAGGGAAAACATGAGAAGAGCCGGTACAGCCGAGGATATATACTCGCTTATAACCGAAGAGGATGAAAAACTCGGCTGAGCGCGCCTGGCCGGGAAAAGGAGAGGATCATGGAAAAGGACGATAGTAATAACGCGGCGCCAAAGAGGACGGGGCATCTGTTAATCGCCCACGGGGCGCTGGCCGGAGAGATGCTCAACGTCCTGGAATTCATCACCGGTAAAAGGCTCGATTACCGCGCGCTGGCCATTGACCATGCTCTGGACGTGGATAAAGCCCGCCAGATAGTCGAAAAAGCCGTTGATGAAATGATGGGGCCAGCCGGAGTGCTGGTTTATACCGACCTTTTCGGCGGCGCCCCCTCCAACATAGCTCTTTCCATGCTGGAGGAAAAGAATATAGAAATAATCGCCGGTGTAAACCTGCCTATCCTGTTGCGTTCCACCACTCTTAACGAGGAGATGTCCCTGTCCGAAAAGGCCGGGACGTTGCGAAACTATGGGCGGGACAACATTTTTATCGCCTCGGAAGTTCTTTTGGGAAAGGGTAGACGGTGAGAGGGGCGCCCATCCGGCCAGGCGCAAATTACGGGGCGTGACCCAGCGATTCCGGATCAGCGTCAAGCTGGGAAATAAATGGGGACTGCACGCCAGGGCCTCCTTTATGCTGGCATCCGCCGCCATGGGCTATCAGGCGGATATCATAGTGGAAAAGGATGGGGCCGCCGCAGACGCGAAAAGAATGGACGAGCTATTGCTGCTGATTGCGAAGGCGGGCGACACTTTACTTATTACCGCCACTGGCCCGGATGGGCCGGAGGCGGCGGAAAAAATAGTCGGCATGATAAGGTCCGGCTTCGGCGAGGAATGATGGATGTAACTAAAAACCGGGGGGCTCCACCAGGAGTGATCGTAAAGGGGATACCCGCCTCCTCGGGGATAGCCATCGGCAAGGCCTATCTGCTCGACGCGCAATACTTCTGTCTGCTTCGGCAGCTGATCGCTCCGGAGGAGATAGAGGATGAGATCATCCGGTTTCGTGGGGCCGTGGACACCGCACAGCAGGAGATTAACAGCATCAGAGAGGGAGCCCTGGAGGATGTGCCAGGGGATCTTCCCATATTGCTGCTGGACACCCACGCCCAGATCCTCAAGGACCCGACACTGATCAGGGAAATCGAGGAGAATATACGCAAGGAAAAGCACAACGCCGAATGGGCGCTAAAGACCGTGCTGGAGGAATACAACGCAAAGTTCTCCCGGATCCGGGATGGGTATTTCCGGGACAGATTGTTGGATATCAAAAGCGCCGTGGAAAGGCTCCAGCGAAACCTGATCCGGAGCGAGGAGGAGGGCGCCTCGCTGGTGGAGCCGGTGATCCTGGTGGCCCATGACCTGACCCCGGCGGACACCTTGAAACTGGATACCCGAAAAGTGCTGGGCATCGCCACAGACGCCGGAGGGAAAACTTCCCATGCCGGCATCCTGGCCGCCTCCATGGATATCCCAGCTGTGGTGGGGCTCAAGACTCTGGCCAACGAAATCCGCACCGGAGACACCCTGATAGTGGACGGCGGAGCCGGGGTGGTGGTGTGCAATCCCAGCCGAGAGCAGTTCCTAGAGTACAACTCCAAACGACAAAAGTATCTCTATGTCGAGAAGGAGCTCCACGGGCAAAAGGATCTGGAAGCCAAAACCCTGGACGGTGAAACAATCCGGATAATGGCTAATATCGAATCGGCAAACGACCTTGCACACATAAAGGAACACGGCGCCGAGGGGGTAGGCCTTTTCCGCACCGAATACCTGTTCCTACGCAGCCCCAGCCAGCCTGATGAAGCAGAACAGTATCAGGACTACCGCAAAGTCGCCGAATTCCTGAAAGGCAAAGAGGGGGTAATCAGGACTTTCGATCTTGGCGGAGACAAGCTGGCCTCCCACGCCGGAAACCAGTGGCCGGAGCCAAACCCGGCGCTGGGTCTGCGGGCGATTCGCTACAGTCTGGCCCATGTGGATATGTTCAAGATCCAGCTTCGGGCGATCCTGCGCGCTTCCGCCCATGGGAACATAAAGATCATGTATCCTCTGATCACAACCCTGGAGGAACTGCAGGAGGCCAACGCCATCCTGGCCCAGGCCAAGGAGGATCTGCGCAAGGAGGGGATACCCTTCAAGGATCCGATAAAGGTGGGGATCATGATAGAGACACCATCCTCGGTCATGATCGCCAGGGAACTGGCCGCCAATTGCGACTTCTTCTCCATCGGCACCAACGACCTGATCCAGTACACCATGGCCATAGACCGGCTGAACGAAAAGGTAGCCTATCTATACCAGCCGCTGTCGCCGGCGATCCTGAGGATGTTGCAGAGGGTCATCAACGCCGCCGACGAGGCAGGAGTGGAGGTCTCCGTATGCGGAAAGATGGCGGGAGACCCGGTGTATGCCCTTCTGCTGTTGGGATTTGGCGGGGTGCGAGAGCTCTCCATGGATCCCCATTCCATCCCCAGGATGAAAAAGATAATCCGCTCCGTACGGATGGAGGATGCCAGGAAAATGGCATCCCAAGTGGGGAAAATGGGCTCGATAATGGAGATCCATGATTATGTCCTTCAGTCGGTAAAATCCATTCTGGGCCAGGACCTGACCTCCGATTTATTTGAAGATGACATCTGACGGCTCCACCAGGGAGGATGTAGATGGCCTGAAAAGGCATGTGACGAAAACGGCCGGCCATGTTGGGCTGGCCACTTTGCTCTCCAGGATCACCGGATTTATCCGCGATATGGTGATCGCCCACTATTTTGGCGCCAGGGAGATAGCGGACGCGTTTTTCATCGCCTTCCGGATCCCCAACCTTCTGCGCCGCTACACCGCCGAAGGAGCGCTCACTGCGGCCATGGTTCCGGTATTCTCCGAGAAACTGCGTAAAAACCGGGAGGAGGCGTTCCGGCTGGGTCGGAACCTTCTGACCCTGATGTCCATGACGCTGGTGGTGATCGTGGTGTTGGGGATGGTGGTGACATCGCTGGTTGTCATGGTCATAGCGCCTGGATTCTACGACAATCCGGAGCAGTTCGGCCTGACGGTGGACCTGACCAGGATTATGTTTCCATACATACTGCTGATCTCGCTGGCATCGGCGCTGATGGGGATGTCCAATTCCATGGGCAGATTCTTCATTCCGGCCACGGCTCCTGTGCTGCTTAACATCTCCATCATATTGTGCGCCCTGGGATTGAGGGATTTATTCGAGAGGCCGGTGATGAGCCTGGCGGTGGGAGTCCTGATAGGCGGCGTGGCCCAGCTGGCTCTCCAGTATTCCCAGATCGTGAAGCTGGGCTTCAAATACACTCCCCTGGTAGACTTCAATGACAAGGACGCGCTCCGGGTGGGGGCGCTGATGGTTCCTGCAGCCATAGGGATGGCCGCTGTGGAGATTAACCTTTTGATAGACACCATCATGGCCTCGTTTCTGGTCAAGGGGAGCGTGTCGTACCTCTATTACGCAAACAGGGTGGTGCAGCTGCCTATGGGGATTTTTGGCGCGGCCGTGAGCCTGGCGACGTTGCCGGCGATGTCCAAGGAAATCTCCGCAGATGGCGCCGTGGGAAGGCTTGTTGATATTTTCTCCCACGCCTTGCGCATCACCATGCTGGTGTCGATCCCCTCAATGGTGGGGATCATCCTGCTGGCCGATCCGATCACCAATCTTCTTTTCGAAAGGGGAGAGTTCGACCAGGCGGCCCGGATAGGATCCGCCTACGCCCTGGTCATGCTGGCTGTGGGATTGCCCGCCTTTTCGCTGATCCGGGTGGCCGCCAACGCCTTTTACTCCATGAAGGACACCGCCACCCCTGCGAAGGTGGCCGGATGGTGCCTGCTGATAAAGCTGGCCACAAGCCTGGCGCTGATCGGCCCGATGTCCTATGCGGGGCTGGCGCTCTCAACTTCCATTACGGCCATAGCCAACATATCGATCCTGGTGTGGATATTGCGTCGACGCCTGGGTCGCGTGGATGGTGGTAAGATCGTCAGGTCGACCATTATGATGGGGGCCGCCGCCATAGTGATGGGACTTGTTACCGTGGTGTACGCCTGGGCCTTTTATTCCCTGGAGGCTGCGGCCTTCGCCAAGGCGTTGCATATGGCCTTGATGATAGGCCTCTCCGCGGGAGCGTATTTCGCCCTTCTTTGGGCCCTGGGGAGCGAAGAGGTGGAGGAGCTTGGGGCAATGGTCTGGTCTAAACTGGCAGGCCGGAGGGGCGGATGATCGCCGTAACGCAAAGAGTGGCCCATGCAAAGGTGGATGTGGATGGCCAAACAGTGGGTTCCATAGGGCCAGGATTTATGATACTGGTGGGAGTGGCCAAGGGGGATGGCGCAGAGGAAGTGACATATCTGTGCAATAAGATCGTCAACCTGAGAGTTTTTGACAACGAAGATGGAAAGTTCGATCTGTCGCTTCTGGATGTGAAAGGAGAGGCACTGGTGGTGAGCCAATTTACGTTGCTGGGCTCCTGGCGCAAGGGAAGAAGACCTGGGTTTGACCAGGCCGCCAGGCCGGAAGAAGCCGCCCAACTGGTGGAAATGTTCGCCAGGGAGCTGGAAAAACTGGGAGTCAAGGTGAGCCAAGGGGCTTTCGGCGCCAGGATGGAAGTGAGTCTGCTGAATGACGGGCCTGTGACTTTTTGCATGAATACGCAAATCTCTGAGTGAAGAATAAAGAATAATTATGTTAAAACGTTCAAAATAACGCTACAATAGGGAGTTGGATAGGTGGGATCAAGTGTACTGGAACATTTCAAATAAAATGACGCTTGTGGTTGATTATGGCCCTTAAGGAAGATGGCTGATGCCTAGCGAAAAAGAGCACGAACTTTATCAACACCTGCGGAAGGACTACTTCGGGCGGGCTTTGCTCTTTCATATAGAAAAATATTTCCCCACCGACAGAGAAACTTCCAAAAGAATACTGATGGAGCCGGTGGACGGATTTTTGCCGCGCCAGGTGGCCCAGGGGATAATTAACGCCATCAAGGAATCCCAGGCTAAAAACGCAGGGCATTTCACAAATGTCTTCAACCGCAACGTGGCTAGACACACATTCTCCTCCAACGGTCCGGACTATGCCGCCTTCGCCAGCGATGGCAATATGCGCAGTATGGTGGCGTTCATAATCAAAAAGTTTGAGAAATACTTCAAAGAGCTAGACAGCACCACCAGACGCGAATGGCTGGTGGATCATATCGTCAATAGCCCATCGTTTTCCTCCATGCAAAGGGAACTCACCGAGCAGGAGGTGAATCTTTTGGTAGATAATATATTTATCATCTAGCCCGGCTGCACAGCGTTTCACCCGGAAAAATTCTCTCGAGAATTTACATTTCAAACATATTTCCATAGTACTGTAAGCAGCGCCTCCTTCTCATGTTCGCGGGATGGCGGCGTTATAATGAACATCAGGATACTGATGGATCGCGATGAACCTTACCCCCTCATATATGAAGCTGCGCGATACGGGAGAGCTGTGGCGCCGCGCGGAGCAAATGCCCCCCATGCTGAAAAAATGCGCGCTATGCCCCAGAGCCTGCGCTGTGGACAGGACCGTCGGCGAGTTGGGCGAGTGCAAGGCCGGAGCCGGGATAATGGTCTCCAGCGCATTCCCTCATTTAGGCGAGGAGCCGCCATTGGTGGGGATGGGTGGCTCTGGGACCATATTCCTGACCCATTGCAACCTGCGTTGCGTCTTCTGCCAGAACTTCGACATCAGCCACATGGGCAGGGGGGAGGAAGTGACCACGGAGGAGGTGGCTCGGATGACGCTCCAGCTGCAGGCTATGGGAGTCGCGAATATAAACTTCGTCACCCCCACCCACTACGCGCCGCAGATCGTGGAGGCGGTGGCCTTGGCCGCAGAGCGGGGGCTGCAGCTGCCTATCGTGTGGAACTGCGGCGGCTACGAGTCCCTGCCAGTGATCCGGGCGCTGGAGGGGATCGTGGACATATACATGCCGGATATCAAGTTTTTCGACAAAGCCTCCGCGGAAAAATACATGGCCGCCCCCAACTATCCACAGGTAGTCCGCAAAGCGCTATTGGAAATGCATCGGCAGGTGGGGCCGTTGGAGCTGGACCGGCGGGGGATCGCCCGCAAAGGAGTACTGATCCGCCACCTGGTGATGCCGGGGCACAAGGAGGACACCGAGGCCATCCTGAAGTTCATCGCCGAAAAGTTGTCACCGGATAGTTATGTGAACATCATGGAGCAATACCACCCCGCATGGCGGTCCCATGAATTCGATAAGATCAACCGGAGAATCACCCACGCCGAATGGGAAGAGGCGTGCGAAACGGCAAGGAAGCTGGGATTGAGCAGGGGGTTTTAAGAGTGGTGGGGTGGCAGAACACCAATGAAACAGAGTCACTCAGCGGGATATTTCTCTTCATGAATCATTTGCTCTGGAGCTGTGAGGAATCTGAATTCTTTTTGGAGAGATTCCGGGGCAAGCCATCTTTATCGCAAGCCCGGAATGGCAAACGCTGTCAAAAGTTGGATAAACCTGATCCTCCCCTCATTCTCTTGTATAATCAATATTTCCCTTTTGTACGGAACTAAATGAGCTATAAGGAATGGCCTTACATAGAGGCCCAGAGAATCACCGACCGCGCCGCCAGGCTGGATAAGGACAACATCACAGCCCAGACAGGATACGGCCCTTCCGGCCTGCCGCATATCGGCACATTCGGCGAGGTGGCGCGCACATCCTTCGTGCTGCAGGCGCTGGAAGTGGTGGCGCCCCAGCTAAAAACCCATCTGATCTGTTTCTCCGACGACATGGACGGCCTGCGGGAGGTCCCCCAGAATGTCCCAAACAAAGAAATGGTGATAAAGCACCTGGGCAAACCATTGACCTCCGTGCCGGATCCATACGGCGAGGAGCCATCCTTCGCTCACTACATGAACCGGAACCTGCGCGAGTTCCTGGATTCGTTCGGGTTCAAGTACGAGTTCGCCTCCTCCACAGAGAAATACGAGTCCGGCGCCTTCAATGAGGGTTTGACGCGGATCATGAAGAAGTATGACAAGATAAAGAAAATGTTCGTGGCCAACATCGCCGAGGATAAAAGAGAAGCCTGGTCACCCTTCTTTCCCATTTGCGAAAACTGCGGAAAGATATACACCACCGTGGTCACAGATTACAACCCGGAGGAGCTGACGGTGACATACCTTTGCCAGGCGGGGGTGGAAGGCAAATACTCCGCCTGCGGCCACACCGGCCAGATAAGTGTGCTGGACGGCGGTTGCAAGGTCGGCTGGAAGGTGGATTGGGCCCTGCGTTGGGCGGCGCTGGGGATCGACTACGAGATGCATGGCGAGGATCTGCTGGACTCGGCGCGGCTCTCATCGAAGATCGTGAGAGAGATCGGTGGCAAACCTCCGGAGCTGTTCAAGTATGAGCTGTTTCTGGACGAGACCGGCAAGAAGATTTCCAAAAAGATCGGCAACGGCATCTCCATCGAGCATTGGCTGCGCTACGCCCCGGTGGACTCGTTGCTCTACTTCATGTTTTTAAAACCTCAGCAGACAAAGAAGATGGGCCTGCCCATTCTGCCGAAGATCGTAGATGGCTATCTGGAATTGATGGCCGGGTATGATGGCCGCACCCACGACTCCCCGGCGTTTTTCGTGGGAAGGCTGGCCAGTGGCGCCCACGCCAGCGCCCAGCATGGACAGAATA